>NZ_JBSTYK010000005.1:0-295068 GCF_054052485.1 Aeromonas intestinalis | reverse complement strand
TCAACGTGCCGGGTAGCGACCTGGTGGCCGATGGCGACAAGGTGATCGACGCCACGGTCACCACCACCGACGCGGCGGGCAACAGCACCACGGCGGTCGATACCGAGGGGTACAGCGTGGACACCGGCGCGCCGAGCGTGGTGGTCGACATCGTGGATACCGCCCTGAACGTGGCCGACAAGGTCTCGAGCGTCACCTTCACCTTCAGCGAAGTGCCGGTCGGCTTTACCGCGGCCGACCTGACCGTGAGCGGTGGCACCATCAGCAACCTGGAACAAAGCATCAGCGATCCGAAAGTGTGGACCGCCACCTTTACCGCGACCGAGGGCTTCACCGGCACCGCCAGCGTGGCCGTGAAGGATGGCAGCTACACCGATACCGCCGGTAACCCGGGCAGCGCCGGCAGCGACAGCGTGGCCGTCGACACCCAGGCCCCGACCGCCAGCATCACCCTGGATGCCAACATCACTGCCGACGACGTGATCAACGCGGCCGAGTCCAAGCAGGACATCGCCGTGACCGGTCGTGTGGGGGGCGACGTGAAAGAGGGCGACACCGTCACCCTGACCGTCAACAGCAAGACCTTCACCGGTCTGGTCCTGGCCGACAAGACGTTCAGCATCAACGTGCCGGGTAGCGACCTGGTGGCCGATGGTGACAAGGTGATCGACGCCACGGTCACCACCACCGACGCGGCGGGCAACAGCACCACGGCGGCCGATACCGAGGGGTACAGCGTGGATACCGGTGCGCCGAGCGTGGTGGTCGACATCGTGGATACCGCCCTGAACGTGGCCGACAAGGTCTCGAGCGTCACCTTCACCTTCAGCGAAGTGCCGGTCGGCTTTACCGCGGCCGACCTGACCGTGAGCGGTGGCACCATCAGCAACCTGGAACAAAGCACCAGCGATCCGAAAGTGTGGACCGCCACCTTTACCGCGACCGAGGGCTTCACCGGCACCGCCAGCGTGGCGGTGAAGGAGGGCAGCTACACCGACGCCGCCGGTAACCCGGGCAGCGCCGGCAGCGACAGCGTGGCCGTCGACACCCAGGCCCCGACCGCCAGCATCACCCTGGATAGCAACATCACTGCCGACGACGTGATCAACGCGGCCGAGTCCAAGCAGGACATCGCCGTGACCGGTACCGTGGGGGGCGACGTGAAAGAGGGCGACACCGTCACCCTGACCGTCAACGGCAAGACCTTCACCGGTCTGGTCCTGGCCGACAAGACCTTCAGCATCAACGTGCCGGGTAGCGACCTGGTGGCCGATGGCGACAAGGTGATCGACGCCACGGTCACCACCACCGACGCGGCGGGCAACAGCACCACGGCGGCCGATACCGAGGGGTACAGCGTCGACACCCAGGGTCCGAGCGTGGTGGTCGACATCGTGGATACCGCGCTGAACGTGGCCGACAAGGTCTCGAGCGTCACCTTCACCTTCAGCGAAGTGCCGGTCGGCTTTACCGCCGCCGACCTGACTGTGAGCGGTGGCACCATCAGCAACCTGGAACAAAGCACCAGCGATCCGAAAGTGTGGACCGCCACCTTTACCGCGACCGAGGGCTTCACCGGCACCGCCAGCGTGGCCGTGAAGGATGGCAGCTACACCGATACCGCCGGTAACCCGGGCAGCGCCGGCAGCGACAGCGTGGCCGTCGACACCCAAGCGCCGAGTGCTCCGACCGTGGTCATCGTGGACGACGTCAATAACGACCAGATGTTGACCAAGACCGAGATCGGCAATGATCAAATCCAGGTGCGCGCTGGGGTCAATCACGCCGACCTAGTGGCGGGCGGCAAGGTGACGCTCACTATCAACAATGGTGGTGTGAACAGCAGTATCCAGTTGACGCTGAAAGCCGATGGCACCCTGCTGGCGAGCAATGGCAAGAGCTATGGCTATCAAAATGGCACCATCAGCTGGACCGAGACGACTCCGGCCAACGGCAAGTCGTTGATGGTGACGGCGACCCAGACAGACAAGGCGGGCAACCTCTCCCTGCCGGGCAGCGACAACGCGCAGATCCTGAATGAAGCGCCTGAGACTGCGAATAAACAGGCAAATGGTCAGGAAGATGCAACCAGCATCGCCATCCCGACCCTCAGTGGCAGCGACATCGATGGCAGTGTGGTGAGCTTCACCATTAAGAGTCTGCCGGCCAATGGCATCCTCTATCTAAACGGGGTGGCTGTGACGGTGGATCAGAGCATTACAGTGGCGGACGCTGGCAAGCTCACCTTCACTCCGGATGCCAACTGGAACGGCAATACCAGTTTCAACTACGCGGCTGTGGACAACGATGGTGCCGTGGATGCGAGCCCTGCGACCGTGACCATCAAGGTGGATGCTGTCAACGATCTGCCGACACTGAGCATCGACCAGGGTGCCGTGGTATCCGAAGAAGGCCTTGCCGGTGGTATTGCTGATACGGCGGGTAGCAGCGACACCACCAACAGTGTGGTTGCGAGCGGCAAGATCACCGTTGGCGATGTCGACAGTCAGGACGTACTGACCGTCAGTCTGAATGGGCCGACCGGTCTGACATCCGGCGGTGCTGCGGTGCAGTGGAGCTGGAATGCCGCAACCAAGGTACTGACCGGGTATACCGGCACACTGGGCGGTGCTGACTACAAGGCGATCATCGACGTCAAGCTGACGGCGCCGACCGGTGGCAGCAAGGGTGACTGGAGCTATGACGTGACCCTCAAGGCACCGCTTGATCACCCGGTCAAGGGCAGTGAGGATGTGCTCAACTTCCAGGTCGGTGTGACGGTGTCGGATGGCAAGGCGACCACTACGGGGAACCTGCCCATCTCGATAGAGGATGACTCGCCGATAGCGGGGGATTCCGCCGCCGTGTCTGTCACCAAGACGGATATCCCGGCCGCCCTGACGGGTGTGTTCGATCTGACCAAATACAGCGGCAATCAGAACTCTGTGGGGATGACGGGCTTTACCATCACGGCTCTGGGCTTCAAGTCGGCGACCGACTCGACCCTGGTTGCCGCGAATGTCAATGGCTCCAGCGCTGGGTTGGGGGTTTCCAGTGTGGCTGCCCCCTATCACAACATCGCCAACGAGATCGATTTCCGTCACTTCGCCAATGGCACTTCGGCTTCCGAGCAACTGATCATCAAGCTGGATGCGGGCAAGGTCGCCTACGGCGCCAATATTCAATTCAGCCAGATGTTCGGTGGCGAGCTGGAGAGCGGTGTGGTGGAGTTCTACCGCGGTGGCGTGCTGATCGGCACTCAGACCTTCAGCTCCAATGTCTCTGGCGGCGACTATGCCGGCAACTTCCAGGTGCAACAGGGCGGCTTCGACACCATGGTGATCAAGGCCACCAACAACGGCAATACCAACACTTCGGACAACAGTGACTTCACCGTCAAGAGCATCGAGTTCCTCGGTGCCAGTTCGGCTCAGGCCATCGCCTACGGCTCGGGTAGCGTCACACCCCAGTGGGGAGCCGATGGCAAGGGCGCGATGCAGCTGGTCGGCACAACCGAAACCGGGTTGACCACGGCCACCGGCAAGGCAATCACCACGACGCTGGAATCGGCCAATACCCTGGTTGGCAAGACCAGTGATGGCACCCTGGTGTTCCGTCTGGAGTTCACTCCGGCGACCGGCAAGTGGGAGTTCTTCCAGTACCAGAATATGTCCAAGCCGCTGGGTGATGGGGATATCGACTTCCAGTTCAAGGCAGTGGATGGGGATGGCGATGGCAGCATAGGGTCGTTTGCCACCAAGCCGCTGTTCACTCCCATAGTGCAGTCGGTCTCCAGCGAGAACGTGACCGAAGGCAGCAACCTGAGTCACCGGGTGATCCTGTCTGATGCAACCCAGGAGGTGACTCAGTATGACTTCGCCATCCAGGGCAGTGGTGCCAACCCGGCCTCCAGCCTCGACTGGGGAACGGCGCAGTTCAGCAATGGGGTGACCTACAACAGCGCGACCGGCAAGATCACTGTTCCTGCCGGCGTATCCGGCTTCACGGTGACCATTCCGACTCTGGACGATCGTCTGGTCGAGGCAAACGAGACCCTGTCGGTCACCATAGGTGGACAGACGGGCACGGGCACCATCACAGACAATGATCGCGCGCCGACCGCAGCAGGTGGTTACAGCTCAGGGCTGGAAGATCAGCCTCAGGTGCTGAAGTGGGCCCAGTTTGGTGCCAGCGACGATCAGGCGAACAGCGATCTGAGCGTGAAGATAGGCACTCTGCCCCTCAACGGTAAGCTGGAATATCTCAACGCCGCGGGTCAGTGGGTCGCCGTGAAAGCGGGGGATCTGATCTCCTACAGCGACATCGATACCGGCCATCTGCGCTTCGTGCCCGGGCTCAATGAATCGAGCACGATTGCGGCCAATGGCAACGGCACCTCGACTGGCAACAAGCAGGGGGATTACGCCAGCTTCAGCTATCAGGTCAGCGACGGCGCCAACCTCAGCAACAGTGGCAAGCTGGTGATCGATGTGGCGGCCGTGGCGGACAAGCCGACGGTCAACCTGACCCTGACCGGTAACGGCATACCGCTTTACAACCTGAGCTTCCCGAGTGCGAGTATCACGACGGAGCAATTCCAGTCCGGCAACTTCAACAAGACGGCCTTTGGCATCACCAACTCGCTGACCGATAGCAGCAGTGGTCAGGAACAGGTACTTGGCAACAGTGGCAACGACTATATCGTCAGCACTCACGGTGGTGGCGACCTGCTCTATGGTCAGGGGGGCAATGACATTCTGGTCGGCGGTAACGCAGCCCAGGGGGATTCCCTCTATGGTGGCGATGGCAACGATGTGCTGGTGTCCGGCCTTGGCAACGATGGTCTCTATGGTGGTGCCGGTACTGATATCGCCGTCCTGACGGGTAACCGTGCGGATTACGCCATCAAGAAGGGCAGTGGCTTCTCGACCAATGATCGCTGGTTCGATTTCTCGGTGACGGAGAAGGGGGGCGGGGTCACCAAGGCGCTGCACGACATCGAGTATGTCCAGTTCGCTGACGGCATCTACCAGATCAACCAGGATACGGGGGCGCTGACGCTGGTGCAGCCGAGCGTGGTCGACTATCCGGTGGAGCTGACGGCCTCTTTGAGTGACAGAGATGGCAGCGAAGTGTTCGACAGCCTGGTGCTGACCGGCATGCCACAGGGGACACAGCTCTATAACGGCGCCCAGCTGCTGGGTACCGCAGGCGCTGATGGCAAGATCACCCTGATCGCCGGCAATGGCCTGTGGAGCGCCAGTGCACTGGATGTGAAGCTGACCGGGCTGACTCTGCGCGTCCCCGGTGCCAGTGCCGGCCAGGTTGATCTCAAGGTCGAGGCCATCGCCAAGGAAGTGGGGACCGATCAGACCAGCTCGGCCACCGACGATGACAGCATCCGTTTGAGCTACTTCAACGCCACCGAAGGGGAGCCGGGCGACCAGAACCGGACCTTTGGCAGCGAGCACAATATCGTGGTGGGGGATCTGGATGGCAGCGTGGTGCTGTCGGGCCAGAACTACAATATCGCCTTCATGGTCGACAGCTCCGGCAGTATCGGCACCGATGCCATGAACACCATCAAGAACCAGCTGGCCCAGGTCTTCGCCAGCCTGAAGAACAGTGCCGGCACGGAAGGGGCGGGCAAGGTCAATATCTTCCTGGTGGACTTCGATACCCTGGCCAACAAGTCGGTCAGCGTGAACCTCAAGGATGCCAATGCCCTGAGCCAGCTGCAGACCATCCTTGACAGCATGGATGGCAGCAGCAACAACGGCGGTGGCACCAACTACGAGGATGTGTTCAAAACCACGGCCAACTGGTTCAACAGCTCGACCGTACAGAGCAACACCAATGCCAAGAACCTGACCTACTTCATTACCGATGGCAAGCCGACCTATTACCTGGATAGTGAAGGCAGCAACCCTCGTGTATTGAATTACTCGGGGAGCAGTAATGACGTTTATCTGAATACGGTTCTCGGTGGTAATTATGTTGTTGGGAAGGTTTATACCGCCAATGGCTATACCATCATCGATAGCAATGGGCGGGTATATGCCGCTGGTTCCGCGATTGGCTATATGCGTGCAGACGGCAAGGGTGGCTATACCTACTCGACCCTTGGCGGTAACGGGCAGGATTCGACCACTACCACCATCAACAACTCGGTAGCGGGCTTCGGGCTACTGACCGGGATGGGAGTGACCGTCGAGGCCATCGGGCTGGGGGCAAACATCTCCACCAATGACCTGAAGTCTTACGACTCAGACGGCGTGCTCAAGACCGGGGTCAACGCCTCGGATCTGGCCAACGCCATCCTCGGCACCTCGGTGAACAATCTGCCGGGAGCCGACCGCTTCGATGGCGGGGCCGGCGATGACATCCTGTTTGGCGATGCGGTGCACTTTGCCGGCATCAACGGGGAAGGCTATGCCGCCATCAAGAGCTATGTGGCGGCGCAGCTGGGCCGCAGCGATGTGCTGGATGCAGACGTACATCGCTATATTCAGGAGCATGCCAGCGACTTTGACCAGTCTTCGGCCAATGACAAGGCGGATGTGCTGCTGGGTGGGGATGGCAACGACATCCTGTTCGGTCAGGGTGGCAATGACTTCCTGTACGGCGGGGCCGGTAATGACATCCTGTTTGGCGGTAGCGGTGACGACAACCTGTTCGGCGAGAGTGGCAACGACACCCTCTATGGCGGGAGCGGCAACGACAACCTCGACGGTGGCGCTGGCAATGATCTGCTGAGCGGCGGTCTGGGCAATGACATCCTGCGTGGGGGGCTTGGCAACGACATCCTGACCGGGGATGCCGGCGCCGATACCTTCGTCTGGCAGAAGGGTGACACGACCCCTGGCATTGTGACCAAGGACTATGTCACCGATTTCTCCAAGGCCGAAGGGGACAAGCTGGATCTCAGCGATCTGCTGGATAGCGATGGCAGCAAGAACGAAAGTTCGCTCAAGAGCCTGCTCTCGGTGTTCCAGGACAGCGAAGGGGTGCATCTGCAGGTCAAGGAGAACAGCACTGCACCGGTGACGCAGGAGATAGTGCTGACGAACCACACCTTCGATACCCTGACCGGTGGCTCCGGCACCACGGCCAACCAGGTCATCGACTTCATGTTGCAAAACAATATGTTGGATATCGACAAGTAACCTTCTCGGGTGGAACAAAAAGCGGCAGAGCAATCTGCCGCTTTTTTTATGGGCTGGCTTGATGAGGGGAGCAGTCAACGGCGGTCATGGTTGCAATCCCGACCTTATCCGAAGATGCAGGGGAGGTTGACGGTGAGCGCGGATGAGTGTTGGTACCCCTGGGGTGCTCAGCGATGGACGAGCGGATAACAACAGGGGGCCGGGTGGTATAAACCGGCCCCCTGCTCATATCGATATGATGACGTGTTTGTCTTGCGGGCCTAGGCGCTGATGCTGGCGAGGCGGGAGCCGCGCTGGAAGCAGCTGACCAGCAGCAGGAAGGTGATGATGCCGACTGTGCCCAGCACCAGCCAGGGCAGCCAGGGTTGGCCCTGGGCATTGGCGTAGTCGTGCAGGGCGCCGCCGCTGACATAGCCGGTCATGCCGCCGAGCGCCAGCCCCAGCCGGCTGAAGCCCATGTAGCTGCCACGGGCCCCCGGCTGAGCAAGCTTGGTCATGAGAGTCTCCCGCGCCGGCTCGGCGATGACGATGCCCAGATAGAAGCAGGCCAGCAGCATGAAGACGGCGGGCAGGGTGGTGGCGAAGGCCACCAGTCCGATGCCGGCGGTCATCAGCAGCACCCCGGCCATCAGGCGATTCTCCAGCTTGAAATGGCGCTCCCCATAGCGGGCAAGGGGATAGAGCAGGGTCAGGGAGATGGCGGTCTCCAGGGTGTACATCCAGCCCACCGCCGTGGTGGTGCCCGCCATCTGCTTGACCAGGATGGGGAAGATCAGCATCACCTGCACCCAGAGCGCGTAGTAGCCGCTCAGGACCAGCACCACTCGGCAGAAGGCCTTGTCCGCCAGTACCTGGCCGAGACCTGCCCGGATCGGGGTGGGCCTCAGTGAGAGCTTGTAGGCGGGCAGGATCAGCAGGTTGCAGAGGGCCGCGCAGACGAAAAGCCCGGCTCCCAGCAGACAGACGTACTCGAAATCGAAGTTGAGCAGCCAACTGCCGAGCAGGGCCCCGGCCACGGCGCCGGCACTCTCCAGCATCATCAGCAATGAGATGTAGCGACCCCGCTCCCGGGGACGGGTGAACTTGATGACCAGGGCCGCGCGGGGGGGATCGAACAGGCAGCCGCCGAGCCCGGAGATGACGCAGGAGAGGATCAGATCCAGCCCTGTCTGGGCATAGGCCAAGCTGGCAAAGCCGGCAGCGCGCAGCAGCATGCCGCAGACGATGAGGGGGCGGGCGCCGAACTTGTCGGCAAGGGAGCCACCAAAGACCCCCAGCCCCTGCTGAGTCAGCTGACGCAGCCCCAGCGCCAGTCCGACCACGCCGGCTGCCCAGCCGAGTTGATCCACGAAGCGCAGGCTGATCATGGGCATGACCACGAAGAACCCCAGGATCACCAAGAGGGAATCCAATGCCAAGAACCACCGCCCCAACCGCCTTGCCCGCTCAACCATGACCCTTAGAACCTCTACTGCATCGAATATTGTATTTATGGTGTGTGTTGCCTGAATGGCGCCGTCACCAAACAGAGCCAAGGACGAAGATAAGTCCCTGGCTCGGCGGCGCTGTGGCCATTTCATGACATTTGATACTGCTATTCTGGAAGGGGGCCAGATATAGTGGTAGCCGACAACTGGCTATATTTCATATTGGATTTTGTTATGGCTATGACCCTCGATGATCTGCAATTGCTGCTGGATGTGGCCAACCGTGGCAGCTTCAGCAAGGTCGCCGCCATTCGCGGCTGGTCCCAACCCATGGTCAGCCAGCGGATCGCCGTGTTGGAACAGGCGCTGGGACAGCCCCTGTTCTTCCGTCATCGCCGGGGCGCGACCCCGACCCCGGCCTGCGAGCAGTTTCTGCCCGCCGCGAGCGCTGCCCTCAGCGCCCTGGAGGGAGGGAGGCTGGCAATGCAGGGAGCGCCCGCCCTGCCGCGCATCAAGTTGTCCTGCCTGCCGTCTCTCACCACCGTGGTTTTCGGGCCACTGCTGCTGGCCCTGGTGGATGAGGCGTTCGAGATCCGCTGCAACACGGATCACTCCGGCGTCATCATGCAGGAGCTGCTGACCGGTGAGACCGATGTGGGCTTCATCTTGAAATGCCCCGCCATCGCCGGCATCCAGCTCGAGCTGCTCTATCGCTCCCCCATCATCGCCGTGGCCAGCGCCGGTCACCCGTTGGCAGGCAAGCAGGGATTGACCCTGCAGGACATTGCCAACGAGCGGCTGGCCCCCCAGCAATGGGGCACCGGCTGTGACGAGCTGATCCTGCAGCTGCGGCTGCTGCGCCAGGTGGCGAGCCCGCTGCATGCCATCCAGCCCGCCAGCGCGGCGCGGGAGCTGGCACTGGAGCACGGCTTCATCACCCTGATGCCGGCGCTCGCCATCAGCCGGGATCTGGAGTTCGGCCGCTTGGTACAGTTGGACGTGGTGGATTTGCCGCCGGATCACTGGGACGTGATGATGGCCTGGCGCAGCGGCAAGCGACCGAACCGGGAGAAGGAGCGGGTTCTGGAGGCTGCCCGCACCCTGGCCAGGCGCTGGGCGGGACGCTGAACACCAAAAGAAAAGCGCCGGACAAGTCCGGCGCCTGAGTGAGTCAATCCCTTGGGACGGGATCAGTGGCTGGCTTTCAGGGTTACCCCGGAGAAGGCGCTGTAGGCGCTGAGCTGCACGTGCCAGGTGCCCGCCTTGGGGGCGTTCAGGGTGCAGGTCTCGGCGTTGCCGCTCTTGTAGGGACGGCAGTCATAGCTGGTGTTGGTCGGGGCCGATCCAAACTTCACATAGAGATCCGCATCCCCGCTGCCGCCGCTGCTGGCGATCACCAGCTGGCTCTTGCCGGCGGGCACGTCGATGGTGTAGCTCACCTTGCCCCCCTTGGCGGCGGCCAGACCGGTCACCGGTACACCGTTTTGCAGCACGCTGCCGGGCTGCGGTGTGGTGCCGCCACAGGTGGCGTTGATCCCGACCGTGGTGAAGGCCGCCGCCACATCGGTCAGGCTGTAGCCCAGATCCGTGGCCGCCTTGGTCACGCCGCAGGCGCCCTGATCGTAGGTGGTGTTGGCACCCCAGTAGAGGCGGTTGGCCAGCACGAACACCTCGAATGCCTTGCGGGTATTCCAGCCGCTGGTGTTGGCCAGCAGGTAGAAGGCACGGTTGTAGACCCCCGAGCTGTGGTGCACGTCGATGCCGTCATAGTAATCGCTGGCATGGCCGATGGACTTGCCATCCCGGGTCGGATCCTCGAAGTAGCGCAGTGAGCCGTTGCCCTTGAAGATCTGGGCTCCCACCAGCCAGTCGTTGCTGCCCTTCATGTAGTTTTCGGCCGCTTCTCCCGCCATGTCGGAGAAGGCCTCGTTGATGCCGCCTGACTGGCCGGAGTAGACCAGCCCCGAGTTCTGCTCGGTGAAGCCGTGGCTCACCTCGTGGGCGGCCACGTCCAGGCTCACCAGCGGATAGAAGGTGGTGGCGCCGTCACCGAAGGTCATCTGGCTGCCGTCCCAGAAGGCGTTCTCGTAGTTGCGGCTGTAGTGCACCCGCATCTTGAGCTTGAAGCTCAGCGGCGCCGTGTTGTACCAGTTGCGGTACATGTCGAACACCACGTTGCCGAAGTAGTGGGCATCGTTGAGGGGGGAGTAGGCGCCGTTGATCTCCTTGACCGTGTTCTCCGGGCAGGTGAACTGGTGCACGGCACCGCCCGAGGTGGCGTGGTTCAGGTTGATGGTATCCACGTTCGCGCTGCTCATGCGGCAGCTGTCGTCCACCTGCAGCGGGCCGTAGTCGGCGCCGTAGAAGTACTTGCCGGTCTTGGTGTTGCCACCGGGGCCGGTGGCGTCCTTGTGGTTGATCCCCTCCCAGCGCTTGAGCTCGCTGCCGCTCTGGGCATCGATCACCACGAAGGGACGGCTGGGCTCGTCGCTTGCCGCGAGCCAGGAGACCAGGTAGACCAGGCGGGCCTGACCGGCCTCATCCTGCATCACGAACAGCTTGACCCGCTCGTTGCTGCCCTTGGCGCCGGCGCGGGCCTTGCTCGCGGCATCGGCGGGGGTGAGGGTGGCAGCGGGGCTCGCCAAATCGGCGTCTATCTGGCGCAGGATCTGGCCGGACACCTGACTGACCTGGCCACCGAGAGACTGCTCGGCGACCAGCACCTGGCCCCAGACCGGGATGCCGCGCCAGGTCTGCTCATAGCGCACCCGTTGCTGGCCGTTGGGCAGCTTGACGACCCGCACCTGGCGGTACTCCCCCTCTCCGGCCAGGGCACCGACACCGGCGGCCCCGCTTGGTGCCCCCTGGATGCCGGCAACCTGATTCACTTCCACCTGTTCTGCCGCCATGGCGGCGCTTCCCCAGCAGGCCAGTACCACGGCCAAATAAACTTTGTTCATCTCGTCTTTCCTTAAGTCGATGAAGAGTGCATTCCGGGTCTCTTGCCCGGCATTCCTACACTAGTGGGACGGTTTGAAATTGCGCCCTGTTAGTTGTGACAGGGCAGCATAAATAGGCAGTGAAAGTGACTGTTGCCACCTACTAAATCTGCCATATGCCAAATTGCTGGTTTTTTGTTCCAAAAAAGAGGGGCAGTGATCTGGGCGTCGAATCCTGGCCCGGATGGGGGTGTCCATATGGGGGTTGCCGGCCGGGTTCTCGTACTGAAAGTCCTTGGCAGACAATGGCTTGATTGACTACATTGGCCCTCATGACGGCTCATGGGGAGCCACAAGGGAGGAGAAAACGGATGTTTTCATGGCAACTGGATGATGAGCTGTCGCTGCTGTTTCTGCAGCCCGATATGGCCAGCGAGCTGTTCGGCCTCTGCCAGCGCAACCGTGACTACCTGACCCAATGGCTGCCCTGGGTGCCCTATATCCAGCAACCGGCCGACACGGCCACCTTCATTCGCCACGCCATCGAGAAGTTCGCCCGCGGCGAGGGGCTCACTACCGCCATCGAGTATCAGGGGGAGGTGGTGGGGATTATCGGCTACAACCAGATCGATGCCGCCCTCGGCAAGGTCACCATCGGCTACTGGCTGGCGGAGCGCTGGCAGGGCAACGGCATCATCACCCGGGCCTGCCAGGCGATGATCCATCACGCCTTCGAGGAGATGGGGATGGAGAAGGTGGAGATCAGCGCCGCCACCGAGAACGACGCCAGCCGGGCGGTATGCGAGCGGCTTGGCATGGAGCAGGAGGGGATCATCCGCCGTGCCGAGCGATTGGCCGACAGGGTGGTGGATCACGTCCACTATGGCCTCTTGCGGGACGACTGGCTGCGCCAGCGGGAGCATCCATGAGTCTGCCCGTCATCCAGACCGCCCGCACCCGGCTGACCGTGCTGACCCCGGAGCGGGCCGATCTGATGCTGGATTTCTATCTGCGCAATCGCACCCATCTGCAGGCCTGGGAGCCCGCGCGGGACGAGAGTTTCTATACCCTGGATCACTGGCGCCTGCGGCTGCGGGACGGCTACAGCCAGTTCTTCGATGGCAGCGCTCTGCAACTGGTGGCGCTCGACCCCAAGGGGGAGCGGGTGCTCGCCACCTGCAACTTCACCCACATCGTGATGGGCATGTTCAAGGCCTGCCATCTCGGCTATGCGGTGGACAAGGCTCACGAAGGGCAGGGGTTGATGCAGGAGGTGGTGGCCGCCGCTATCGAGCATCTGTTTCGCGAGCTCGGCCTGCACCGCGTCATGGCGAGCTACATGCCAGCGAATGAGCGCAGCGGCGCCCTGCTCGCGCGCCTCGGTTTCGAGCGGGAAGGCTATGCCCGGGATTACCTGATGATCAACGGCCGCTGGGAGGATCACGTCCTCACGGCGCTGATCAATCCCGCGGTTTAAGCCCGAAAACGGGGCCTGATCCTGGCTTTTTCGGGATCGGTCGCACTATCTGTGCGCTGCTCATACCCCTGACCCCAAAAGCGTGTAAAATTGCGCCCTGAATTTTTGCCCGGCCAGCTGCTGCTGGCCGCGATCCCATACTTGCAAGGCTGACATTGTGACTGACGTAGACAGATTCGCGGACATTCGCCCCTATCGCGATGACGAAGTGCCGGCAGCCATCGAGCGACTGATCCAGGATGATGAGTTTATCGGTGCCATCGCCAAATACCGTTTCGGCTCCCTGATGAGCTGGCTGGGTTGGGCCATTCGCCCGCTGATCCGCCAGTTCCTGCGCCACAAGTGGGCCAAGGTGACCACGGTGCGCCAGGTGCAGCTGGGGGTGACCCGCTACATGAGCCGCATGATAGCGACCTCCACCCAGGGGGTGACCTTCTCCGGCCTCGAGCACCTGAAGAAGGAGCAGGGCTACCTGTTCGTCTCCAATCACAGGGATATCGCCATGGATCCCGCCTTCGTCAACTGGGGGCTGCACACCCACGGTTTCGATACCGTGCGCATCGCCATCGGTGACAACCTGCTGCGCAAGCCCTGCGCCACCGAGCTGATGAAGCTGAACAAGAGTTTCATCGTCAAACGCTCCGCCAAGGGGCCGCGGGAGATGATGAAGATGCTCGGGGAGCTGTCGGCCTACATCGGCCAGTCGGTGCACGAGGGGCACTCCATCTGGATCGCCCAGAAAGAGGGTCGTGCCAAGGACGGGGATGACAAGACGGATCCCGCCATCCTCAAGATGTTCTACGTGGACGGCAAGAAGCAGAAGATCGAGTTCGTCGACTACATGCGCAGCCTCAACATAGTGCCGGTCAGCATCAGCTACGAGCTGGATCCCACCGACAAGGCCAAGGCGCGGGAGCTGTACGAGAAGTCCGTCAACGGCAGCTACGAGAAAGGGGAGTTCGAGGACATCGAGAGCATCGTCGCCGGTATCGTCGGCCAGAAGGGGCGGGTTCATGTCTCCTTCGGCGCCCCCATCACCGAGGGCTTCAGCGATCCGGACGAACTCGCCGCCCTGATCGACAAGGCCATCTGGGGCAGCTATCTACTCTTCCCCGGCAACTATCTGGCGGCAGATGTGCCTGGCAAGGCCAGCACCATCGAGCAGACCGCCTTCCTGACTCGCCAGTCAGAGGTGCCAGAAGAGTACAAGCACATCTGGCGTCAGATGTATGCGAAACCGGTCGAGAATGCCAAAAAGGCTTGAATGAGGCTGGTTGGACAGAAAAAACGGGAGCTGATGCTCCCGTTTTTGCGTCTGGTCAAAGTCGGGGGCAATTCGCTAGTGAATAATATTGTTTCAGCTGGTACGATCATCTGGCGAGTGAGCGGTTATTTCTTGGCAAACGTCGAAAAACTGTGCAACAGTGATCCGGCGCCCATTTGATGAACATGCTCCTTCTGGTCTGCACGGATAGCAGACGGCGCTGGACAAGGACCTTTGACGGGTCCTTTTTTATTGGCAGACGAAGATAGACGGCGAATACACCTAAGGAAGCACCGCGATGATCACCGGCAGTCTGGATACCTTGCAACGCACTCCCTTGCCCGCTCCCCTGGCCCGCATCATGGCGGACGTGGTGAAGAGCGTCCCGCACTGGCTGGAGGCTCCCCTCGGCAAGACCGAGATCGATGGCATGCGGCTGTTCTGCCTGGTGAGTGAGGAGCTGACCGAGCCAGTCACAGCGCGCCGCGGCGAGTTTCACGAGCAGTATCTGGACATCCAGCTGCTGTTGCGCGGTGAAGAGTGGATCGGAGTAGGCCCTCATGCCTATGAATGTGAAGGGGCCGATCATCCCCATCCCGATCTCTGGTTCGTCGACGACGAACAGACCAGTTATCTGGCGTTGCAGCCCGGCCACTTCGCCATCTTCTGGCCGGGAGAACTGCATCGCCCTCTTTGTACCCTGACCACCCCGGGTTTGGTGAAAAAATTGGTGGTCAAGGTTCACAAGGATCTGCTGGCAGGCCTGTAGCCGCCAGTCGCGGGTGCCGAGGTGCCCGCCCGGGACGAGGCCGCCGTCAGTGGCTCGCCCAGCCCCTCATGAGTGCAGCGCGCCTGCGGCCTGCACCGAGCGAATTGAAAAATTGGACGCACTTTCCTGCGACCATAAGCCCCCGGCAGGGGAATCCCATCCTTGTTTGGATGACACGACACTGTCGGCATCAAGCCGAAGCACAGGAAGATGTAGAACATGAGCAAGTTGGTATTGATCCTTAACTGCGGTAGCTCTTCCCTGAAATTTGCCGTAATGGACGCCGAAACAGGCGAGGACATGCTGTCCGGCCTGGCCGAATGTTTCAACCTGGATGATGCACGCATCAAGTGGAAACTCCACGGGGTCAAGGGCGAAGCCATGCTGGGAGCGGGTGCCGCTCACCAGGAAGCCCTCGACCACATCGTGGGTCAGATCCTGCCCCAGGACCCTGCCCTGGCCGAACAACTGGTGGCCATCGGTCACCGCATCGTGCATGGCGGCGAGCAGTTCTCCCGCTCCGTGCGCATCGATGACGGCGTGATCGCCGGTATCGAAGCCGCCATCCCGTTCGCCCCCCTGCACAACCCGGCTCACCTCATTGGCATCCGTGCCGCCCTGAAGGTGTTCCCGGCCCTGGCCGAGAAGAACGTGGCCGTATTCGACACCGCCTTCCACCAGACCCTGCCGCAAGAGGCCTACCTCTACGCGCTGCCCTACAAGCTGTATGAAGAGCACGGCATCCGTCGCTACGGCGCCCACGGTACCTCCCACCGCTTCATCGCCGAAGAGACCGCCAAGGCGCTGGGCAAACCGTTGTCCGAGCTCAACATGATCAACTGCCACCTGGGCAACGGCGCTTCCGTCTGCGCCATCCGTGGCGGCGAGTCGGTCGATACCTCCATGGGGCTGACCCCGCTGGAAGGGCTGGCCATGGGCACCCGCTGCGGTGACATCGATCCTGCCATCGTGTTCTTCATGCACGACAACCTGGGTTACAGCGTGGATCAGATCAACCACTGCCTGACCCGCGAATCCGGCCTGCTGGGCATGACGGAGGCGAGCAGCGACTGCCGCTATGTCACCACCAACTACGCCACCGATGACGGGGCCAAGCGTGCGCTGGACGTGTTCACCTACCGGGTGGCCAAGTACGTCGGCGCCTATGCCGCCGCCATGGACGGTCGTCTGGATGCCCTGGTGTTCACCGGCGGCATCGGCGAGAACGCCGCCATGGTGCGCGAGATGGTGCTGGCCCGTCTGGCCCTGTTCGGCTTCAAGGTGGACAAGGAGGCGAACAACGCCGCCGTGCTGGGTGGGGAGGGTCGCATCACCACCGCAGACAGCCCGCTGGCACTGGTGATGCCCACCAACGAAGAGCTGGTGATCGCCCGCGATGCCCTGAGCCTGGTTGGCTGATGCCATCTTGCTGAATCACAACGCCCGGCCTGTGCCGGGCGTTGTCGTTTTGGGCTCGGCCTGAGCGTTTTGTCATTTGACATGACGGGCGAGATAAGTACCCTGACAGGCTGTTTCATGAGTGGAGGTTGGGATGAAAGACGCGTTTTTTCACTGGTTGGGTAGCATGGGGATCGAAGTCAGCAATCTGATGGCCCTGGTGATTGCCCTGAGTTTCATTCTCCTGACCTCGCTGGTGTTGCATCTGGTGCTGCACCGGGTGCTGCTGGTGCGCCTGGTGGCGTTGCTCGGCAAGACCAAGCAGATGTGGTTGCCACCCCAGTTGCGGCAGCGCCTGTTCCACCGCCTCGCCTTCGTGCTGCAGGGGGCCGTGCTGTTCGGTCAGGCGGAGATCTGGTTGCCACGGGCCTCCGACAGCCTGATGCTGATCGAGACCGTAACTCAGCTCTGGATCCTGCTGTTCCTGCTGCTCTCCCTGTTTGCCCTGCTCGACTGCATGCTCTCCCTCAGCCGCAACACCCGGATAGGGCGGGATCTGCCCCTGCGCGGCATCTTCCAGGGGGTGAAACTGGTGGGCAGCATCCTGGTGGGCATCCTGATGATTGCCCTGCTGCTGGGCAAGTCCCCGGTGATCCTGTTCAGCGGCTTGGGGGCCATGACCGCGGTATTGATGTTGGTGTTCAAGGATCCCATCCTGGGTCTGGTCGCCGGCATCCAGCTCTCCGCCAACCGCATGCTCAGCGTCGGCGACTGGCTGCAGATGGACAAATACGGGGCGGATGGCGAGGTGACCGACATCGGCCTCACCACGGTCAAGGTGTCAAACTGGGACAAGACCATCACCACCATTCCCACCTATGCCCTCATCTCGGATTCGTTCAAGAACTGGCAGGGGATGACGGAGTCCGGCGGGCGTCGCATCAAGCGCAGCGTCAACATTGACATGACCAGCGTGCGCTTCCTGACGCCGGACGAGCAGGTGGCCTTGAAGCAGGCCAAGCTGCTGGCCCCCTATCTCAGTCGCAAGGAGCAGGAGCTGAGCAGCTACAACCAGCAGCTCAGCGAGGCGATCAACTACCCCATCAACGGCCGTCACCTCACCAACCTGGGGACCCTGCGGGCCTATCTGGATGCCTATCTGCGGGCTCATCCCAATATCCGCAAGGACATGACCCTGATGGTGCGCCAGCTGGCCCCGACCAGCGAGGGGATCCCGCTGGAGATCTACTGCTTCACGGCGACCACCGCCTGGGCCGAGTACGAAGGGATACAGGCCGATATTTTCGACCACCTATTTGCCATTATTGGGCAGTTTCATCTGCGGTTGCACCAATCGCCAACAGGTTATGATATGCGCCTCTGGCAACGGGAGATGGCAGGCAACGACTAGGGGACGGGGTTATGGGTCAGCGCTTAATATCCGCGCATTTGCCGGTTGAATTTTTACCCGCATGGGAGAAAAATGGCGGCCTTCTCCGGGCCCCTGGAGCGCCCTGTTGCGCCCAATCGGACCGGAGCACTGACTCACCTTATCCATGACGGGAATCCTATGAAGCTTCTTCACGCCACTGCCGCCACGCTCTGCTGCAGTTTCATCCTGGCTGCGGCACCCGCCCTGGCCGTCGAGTATGTCCTGCCTGCGGCCAACAGCCGTCTGGTGGGCGAGAACACGGAGTACGTGGTGCCCGCCGAGGAAGGCGGCCAGCCCCTGGAGACGGTGGCGGCCAAATTCCAGCTGGGGTTGACTAACATGCTGGAAGCCAACCCCAAGGCGGATCCCCTGTTGGTGCAGGCCGGTGACAAGCTCGTCGTACCTCATCAGCTGATCCTGCCGGATGCGCCGCGGGAGGGGATCGTCATCAACGTGGCGGAGATGCGCCTCTATTACTACCCCAAGGGCAAGAAGGTGGTGGAAGTGCTGCCCATCGGCATCGGCCAGCTCGGTACCGATACCCCGGAGAACTGGGTGACCAGCGTGCAGCGCAAGAAAGAGGGCCCGACCTGGACCCCGACTGCCAAGATGCACGCCGAATACGCCGCCCGTGGCGAGACTCTGCCCGCGGTCTGGCCGGCGGGCCCGGACAACCCCATGGGGCTGTTCGCGCTCTACATCGGCAAGATGTACGCCATCCACGGCACCAATGCCCAGTTCGGCATCGGCCTGCGGGTGAGCCACGGCTGCGTGCGCCTGCGTAACGATGACATCGAGTACCTGTTCAAGCAGGTGCCGGTCGGTACGCGCGTGCAGTTCATCAACCAGCCGATGAAGGCATCCCTCGAACCCGATGGTCACCGCTATCTGGAAGTGCACCAGCCCCTCTCCCGGGATGAGGCCGAGTTCAACTCCAGCATGCCGGCCCCCCTGCCCATGACGCCTGAAGTGACTCGCTTCATCGCTCACGCCGACAGCGATTCCCAGCTGGTGAAACAGGCGCTGGAACAGCGCAGTGGCATGCCCATCGCCATCAACCGCTGATCCCAACAGCGCAACAAAAAGCCCCGGCCTCTGGCCGGGGCTTTTTTATGTCCATCCAGCCGGGTTGCTGGGATAAGTCATTGTGGCAGTGGCATAATATCTGGCTAATTCATCCCTGAGTGGTTAATTAGTTAGTGTGAAAACGTTTTTATTGTGTTTTTTATTTGTTAAAAACAGTTGAGCTTATGGGATCTGCTGATTACTCTAGGCCGGTTTTTTAAGGAAGAGCCCGTCGTCAGAACGGGTACAAAGTCACATTACGGAGTTTTTGCATGACAGCTAGCACCCCAATGCTTATCACCTTCCTGGTGTACATCCTCGGGATGGTGCTGATCGGCTTCATCGCCTATCGCGCCACTCGCAACTTCGACGATTACATTCTCGGCGGACGCCGCATGGGGAGCTGGGTCACCGCCCTCTCCGCCGGTGCGTCCGATATGAGTGGCTGGTTGTTGATGGGCCTGCCGGGCGCCGTCTTCATCGGCGGCATCTCCGAGAGCTGGATCGCCATCGGCCTGGTCATCGGCGCCTACTTCAACTGGCGCTGGGTCGCCGGTCGGCTGCGGGTTCACACCGAGAAGAACCGCAACGCTTTGACCCTGCCGGACTACTTCACCTACCGCTTCGAAGACAAGAGCCGGGTGCTGCGCATCCTCTCCGCCCTGGTGATCCTGCTGTTCTTCACCATCTACTGCGCCTCCGGCGTGGTGGCCGGTGCTCGCCTGTTCGAGAGCACCTTCGGCATGGATTACAACACCGCCCTCTGGGTCGGTGCCGCGGCCACCATCACCTACACCTTCTTCGGCGGCTTCCTCGCGGTGAGCTGGACCGATACGGTGCAGGCCACCCTGATGATCTTCGCCCTGATCCTGACCCCGGTGTTCGTCATCATCGCCGTCGGCGGCATCGACACCGCCATGGTGCAGGTGGCGGCGCAGAACGCCAGCAACCTCGACATGTTCAAGAACCTGGACTTCATCGCCATCATCTCCCTGATGGCTTGGGGCCTCGGGTACTTCGGCCAGCCCCACATCCTGGCGCGCTTCATGGCGGCGGATTCCCACCACTCCATGGCCAGCGCCCGTCGCATCAGCATGACCTGGATGGTGCTGTGCCTCGGCGGCGCCGTGGCCATCGGCTTCTTCGGTCTCTCCTACTTCAGCACCTTCACCGAGCAGGCGGCCGGCGTCACCGGCAACCCGGAGCGGGTCTTCATCGAGCTCTCCAAGATCCTGTTCAACCCCTGGATTGCGGGCGTGCTGCTCTCCGCCATCCTGGCGGCGGTGATGAGTACTCTCAGCTGTCAATTACTGGTCTGCTCCAGCGCCATCACGGAAGACCTCTACAAGCCCTTCCTGCGCAAGAACGCCTCCCAGAAGGAGCTGGTCTGGGTCGGTCGCCTGATGGTGCTGCTGATCGCCGTGATTGCCATCGCCGTGGCCGTGAATCCGGAGAACCGGGTACTGGGTCTGGTGAGCTATGCCTGGGCCGGTTTCGGTGCCGCCTTCGGTCCCGTGGTATTGCTCTCCGTGCTCTGGTCACGCATGACCCGCAACGGCGCCCTGGCGGGCATGCTGGTCGGTGCCCTGACCGTCATCGTCTGGAAGCAGTTCGGCTGGCTGGGTCTGTATGAGATCATCCCGGGCTTCCTCTTCTCCGCCCTGGCCATCGTGGTGTTCAGCCTGCTGGACAAGGCTCCCTCCAAGGCCATGCTGGATCGCTTCGACGAAGCTGAGCGCGAGTTCAACACGCCTGCCCTCGAGCCGGTCGCGGTGAAATAACCCCGCTTGCCAAGGTCAATGTCGATAACAAAAAGCCCCGCACTGCGGGGCTTTTTCATGCCGGTGATGGCGTTGTCTATTCATCGCTGCCCTTGCCCAATTCCTGGCAGGAGAGCTTGGGCTCGCCATAGCGTTCGAGCATGGCCTCCTTGCCCTTGGTCCAGAAGCTGAGGTTCTGTCCCTCGTAGTGGGCACCGCTGCCGCTGGGCACCTGATAGGCCAGTACCTGCTGATCCGGCCCCAGGTTGATGACGGAGACGGGCAACTTGGTGTCGTTGTAGAAGTAGGCGGTCACGGTCAGATCCTTGCCGCATTGGTAGAGGATGGGGGCGGGTACCGTCTGCTGGCCTCCCTTTATCTGCAGCTCGGTGATGCGGGTCTGGTAGCTCGCTTCGATGCACTTGCCGGGGTCCGTATCCTTCCAGCATTCGTTGCGTCCCTTGATCCAGCCGCGCTGCAGCGCCTGCTCCGTCTTCACCTGTTCGGGGGAGAAGTTGGCGATGGCCTTGGGATAGAGAGCTGCGAGCTCGTTGTCCAGGGCGGCCAGACCGGCATCCTGGCAGATAAGCTGTTCGGCGCTGCCGTGAGCCTTGGTGCAGTCGAAGGAGGGGGTGGCGGCCTGGGTGAGCGGTGGCATCAGCAAGAGGGTGCCAAGCAATAGCTTGTTCATGAGAAAAGGCTCCAACGTGAGGGACGACCCGCATACTAGAGCACAATCTGGCGGGGCCGCCGAGGCTTTTCTTGCCCCAGGCGGCCTTTGCTGCGAAAGGGGAGGATCAGGCCAGGGCGGGTTGCTGGCGGGCGCGCCACAGCCGCTCGTGGAAGAAGAACACCACGGTATTGACGGTGGGTTCCAGCATGGCCATGACACCGCCGGTGAGCAGTTCGCCACTCAGCAGGTAGGCGACCCCGAAGGCCACCGAGAAGTGGACGACGGCGAAGCTGCTGGTCTTGGCCTGCAGGCTGTGATTGGGCTTGAACTTGTGCCAGCCCAGATCGTGGAAGTAGAAGGCGACCGTGTTGACGGCGGGCTCGACGAGGGCGATCAGGCTGGCGGTCAGCAGCTCACCGGTCAGCAGGTAAGCCAAAGTGAAGGCGACGGTGAAGTGCAGGCAGGCGAAGCTGATGGTCTTGAGCATGATGATGACTCCCTCTGGTGATGAGAAGAGTATGCCTCGGAAATTAGTTAAATGAAAATAATTCTCATTTATTGTTGTGATAGGGAAAAACTATCGGCCTGGTGGTGGCTGCCAGATGGGGGCTTGCCGGGGGAGCGCTGATTGTTACACTGGTTTTTTCCATGAAAAAAGGAGTTTTCATGAATATCAGTTCTACCTTGGCTGCATATTTCATTCTGCTGCTGATGGTGATCGTCGGCTTTATCGCCTATCGGCTTTATCGCCTATCGGCTGGCGCGCCGCAAGAGCGAGCATCCCAAGCTCATCACCATTCTGTGCGTCATCCTCTGCCTGTTTCCGCCCATGGCGCTGCTGGCGCTGGTGATCCTGGCCCTGTGGCGGGACAAGCCGGTGCTTCAATCGTCAGGACTGCAATGAGGCTGAGCCAAGAAACCCAGGCCAATAAAAAAGCCCCGCGAGGGGCTTTTTGACGTGCAGGCGAGGCGTTATTCCTCGATTTTGTTGAGCCACTCCACCCTGTACTGGGCGCCGGCGCCCTGGGCCAGCTTGGCGCACAGGGGCTTCAAGAAAGCCTCGATCTGTTCGGCCAGCATCCAGGGGGGGCTGATGATCAACATGCCGGAGCCGTTCATGCCCCAATCTGCGGTCTGACCCGCCACTTCCAGCTCGGCCACCAGCACATTGCCGAAGTTCTCCCGCTTGATGGCTTTGAGCATGTCGCGGGACTTGTCCGCCTCCTGCCCCAGGATGGGATACCAGAGCGCATAGATGCCGGTCGCCCAGCGTTTCTGTGCCTTTTTGAGGGTATCGACCACGGCGAAGTAGTCTTCCTTGAGCTCATAGGGCGGATCGATCAGCACCAGACCGCGGCGCGGAGTCGGCGGCAGCAGGGCCACCAGTCCCTCGAAGCCGTCACGGTGGTGCACGGCGACGCGGGGGTCATAACCCATGTTGGCGCGCAGGTCCTCCACCTCGTTGTTGTGCAGCTCCATCAGCGCCAGCTTGTCCTGCTCGCGCAGCAGACGGCGGGAGAGCTCGGGGGAACCGGGATAGGTGTGCAGCTCACCGCTCTGGTTCATCTCCCCGATGACGCCCAGATAGGGGGCCATGGCGGCCCATTGGCTCCGCTCGTCCCACAGCCGGCCTATGCCGTCGACATATTCGGCCTTCTTCTGGGACCAGTCGCCGCGCAGATCGTAGAGACCGCCGCCGGCATGGGTATCCAGCACGATGAAGGGCTTCTCCTTCTTCTTGAGGGACTCGATGATCAGGGCCTGGATGGCGTGTTTGAGGACGTCGGCATGGTTGCCGGCGTGAAAGGCGTGGCGATAGCTCAGCATATTAGGTCTCTGAGGGGACCCTGCTGGGCCCCCAATATCGTTAGATAGTTCAACAGGTTGTGGCTCTCTCCCCGATACAGGGGCAGGGCGCGCAGGGTTTGCAGCAAGACGCCCTGTTGCAGCCGCTCCAGCTCCAGCTCGTGGGCCAGCATGGTCTGGTACTCAGTCTCATCGAGCCGGGACTTGGCATTTTGGCGCAGGGTGCGCCAGGGCGTCAGCACCGCCTCCGTCTGGATCAGGGCCGGCTGCAGGGCCCCCAGATCCACGACTATGCCGTCCAGGTCCAGCCGGTGCAGCAGCAGGGCCAGGTTGACGTTGCCGCCGAGTGTCTGCACCTGCAACCAGTCCTGACTGCGCTGGCCGTAATGCTTGCCGCTCCAGTGCCAGAAGTCGACGGGGCTCGGCAGCGCGTGGCAGGGGACCCGCTCGTCCGTCATGGTCGCCGTGTCACGCAAAGAAGGCTTGCTCCTGGCTCTCCAGATCTTCCGAGAGGCTCATCCACTCGAGTTCCACCCCTTCCAGCTCCTCCTTGAGAGGCCCCTGGGATTTGAGCAGCTCGGAGAGCCTGGGCTTGGCGCTCTCCTCGTAGATGGCGGGATCCGCCAGCTGGCTCTCGATATCGGCGAGCCTGGCTTGCAGCTTCTCCATGTTGGCCTCGAGCTTCTCGAGCTTCTGGCGAAGGGGCCGCGTCGCTTGCCGGAATTCCGCCTCGCGTCGTTTCTGATCCTTGCGCGCCACCGCCGAGTTGGCAGAGGCGGGGGCGTCCCCTTGCCTGGCGCTGGACTCTTTGTCCTGCTCGCCCAGCCACTTGTGGTAATCGTCCAGATCCCCGTCGAAGGGCTCGACCCGGCCGCCGTGCACCAGATAGAAGTCATCGGTGGTGGTGCGCAGCAGGTGGCGATCGTGGGAGACCACCACCATGGCCCCTTCGAAGCCTTGCAGCGCCATGGTCAGGGCGTGGCGCATCTCCAGATCCAGGTGGTTGGTCGGTTCATCCAGGAGCAGCAGGTTGGGTTTCTGCCAGGTGATGAGGGCCAGCACCAGCCGCGCCTTCTCGCCGCCGGAGAAGGGGGCGACTTTGTCCAGTGCCTTGTCGCCGTGGAAGCCGAAGCTGCCGAGGTAGTTGCGCAGCTCCTGCTCGGTCTTGTCCGGCGCGAGGCGCGCCAGGTGATCGAGGGGGGTGTCATCGAGGCGCAGGGTTTCGAGCTGATGCTGGGCGAAGTAGCCGATGCTGACCCCGGCGCTCACCTCCAGCTTGCCCGACAGGGGCGGGTTGCTGCCGGACAGCATCTTGATGAAGGTGGACTTGCCCGCGCCGTTGCGCCCCAAGAGGCCAATGCGCGAACCCGGCACCAGGTTGAGTTTGATCTTCTCCAGGATCACCTTGTCACCGTAACCGGCGCAGAGGTTCTCCATGGCGATGAGGGGGGTCGGCAGGGCTGAGGGCTCGCGAAACTCGAAGCTGAACTCGGAGTCGGCGTGGGCGGGCAGGATCTTCTCCATCCGCTCCATGGCTTTCAACCGGCTCTGGGCCTGACGGGCCTTGGAGGCCTTGTAGCGGAAGCGGTCCACATAGGCCTGCATGTGGGACATCTCCCGCAGCTGCTTCTCGTACATGGACTGCTGCTGGGCGAGGTGCTCGGCTCGCTGCAGTTCGAAGTCGGAGTAACCGCCGCTGTATTCGTTCAGCTTGCCGTTTTCGATGTGGATGATGCGATTCACCACGGAGTCGAGGAAGTCGCGGTCGTGGGAGATCAGCACCAGGGTGCCCTGATAGCCCTTGAGCCACTTCTCCAGCCAGATGACGGCGTCGAGATCCAGGTGGTTGGTAGGTTCATCCAAGAGCAGTAGATCGGAGCGGCACAGCAGGGCCTGGGCCAGGTTCAGGCGCATGCGCCAGCCACCGGAGAAACTCTTCACCGGTGAGGCGAGCTGATCGCCCCCAAAGCCGAGGCCGTGCAGCAGCTCGGCGGCGCGGGCGCGGATGCTGTAGGCACCGATGGTGTCGAGTTTGCCGTGCAGTTCTGCCACCGCCAGGCCATCGTCATCTTTCTCTGCCTGGGCGAGGCGGGCTTCCAGGGCGCGAAACTCCCTGTCGCCGTCGATCACGTATTCGAGGGCCGAGCAGTCCAGCGCCGGGGTCTCCTGGGCCACCCCCGCAATCTGCCAGCCGGCGGGCAGGCTGAAGCTGCCGTTGTCGATGGCCAGCTCACCCCGCACCAGCGCAAAGAAGGTGGACTTGCCACAGCCGTTCTTGCCCACCAGACCCACCTTGTGGCCGGGATGTATGGTGGCGGAGGCGTTGTCCAGCAGCGTGCGGCCGCCGCGGATCAGTTCGATTTGACTGGCAACTATCATGGGTTGGATCTGCTTGATTCGAATGAAAGGGAGAAACTGGCGCGGATTTTACGTGAAATGGCACCAATATGCACTGGAGGCGGGGGGCGCCGACTGGTTGCGGACAGAAAAACGTGCCATAACAGAGACATCAGTCAGGTAGCAGGAGGCAGGCATGCTGGTGAGAGAGATCATGACGACCCGGATCGCAACGGTTTCCATGGATGACAGGCTCAATGTCATCAAGGAGATCTTCGATGCGGCCCACTTTCGCCACCTGCTGGTGCTGGAGGAGGACGTGCTGGTCGGGGTCATTTCGGACAGAGACATGCTGCGGGCCATCAGCCCCTATCTGGATACCGATGCGGAGATGACCCGCGATACCGAAACCCTCAATCGTCGCGCCCACCAGATCATGAGCCGCCACCCCGTCACCATCTCCCCGGACAAGACCCTGCAGGCCGCCGCCAGGCTGATGCTGGAGAAACATGTCTCCTGTCTGCCGGTGCTGGAAGAGGGCGCCCTGGTGGGGATCGTCAGCTGGAAAGATCTGCTCGGCGTCATGCAGGCATGGGAGCCTATCTGAATGGCGAGGGGACATCATAAAGGAGATGCTTTTCTCACCATGGGGATGCTATGGTTGTCGATATAAACGACTGCCATCTCCTTTCTTAATTATTCATTTGCTTCGATTAAATTCATTTTTTTAGATTTAAATGTCGACACATGTCAATGGTGGCGACACTTTGTGTCGGAAAAAATAGCCTTCCCGTGGTGTTTTCGAATTAATCATCCGTCGCTTCAGTTCCAGTCAAGGTTTCCGGATCTACCCTAGGTCATCGGAACA
The DNA here is from genome assembly GCF_054052485.1 of Aeromonas intestinalis. Taxonomy (NCBI): domain Bacteria; kingdom Pseudomonadati; phylum Pseudomonadota; class Gammaproteobacteria; order Aeromonadales; family Aeromonadaceae; genus Aeromonas; species Aeromonas intestinalis. The sequence continues at coordinate 268,687 of NZ_JBSTYK010000005.1, read as the reverse complement.
TAAACCCGATCAAACGACCGAGCACAGGTCTGATAGAGAGTGTTTACACCAGAGGAACTAATAATGAAAAAGACAGCATTGACCATGGCCATCTCCAGCCTGCTGCTGGCTGGCGGCGCCCAAGCTGCCACTGTTTACGATCAAGATGGCTCCAAGCTGGACATCGGCGGCCGTGTCAACGGCATGTACTACGGTACCGATGACAACGACGCCGAAGGCGATGCCAGCTACCTGCGTCTGCACATTGCCGGCGAGACCAAGATTGACGACGAGCTGACCGCATTCGGCTTCGCCGAGTACAACCTGCCGGTGTCCGGTTCTGACAACGACGAGCTGCGTTATGGCTATGCCGGTATCAAGCACGATCGCTTCGGTGCCTTCAGCTACGGTCGCCAGGACGGTCTGTTCACCAAAGCGGTGAACAACTACACCGACGTGCTGCCTGAGTGGGGTGGTGACGGCCTGGGCAAGGACACCGACGTGTTCGGTACCGGTCGTAACAACGCCCTGGCTCAGTACATCTACAACTGGCAGGGCCTGACTCTGGGCGCCCAGTTCACCGGCAACAATGATCCGCAGAACGAAAGCCGCAGCGAACGTGTTGGCCCGAACGGCACCTGGAACCCGAAAGGCTCTTCCGAAGGTTACGCCCTGTCTGCCAACTATGACTTCGACATGGGCCTGAGCCTGGGTGCCGCCTACAACCAGGCTGGCAAGACCGACGAGCAGTCCGAGAACGTGAGCTTCGGCGGCAACGACGATGCCAAGCTGTTCGGTGTGGGCGCCAAGTACTCTGCCGGCAACCTCTACATGGCGGCCACCTACTCCCACGGTGAAGACCACATGTTCGTCGATACCGGCGCCATGCGCGGTTACGCCGAGAAGATGGATGGTTACGAAGCCGTCGTGCAGTACAACATCACGCCGAAGTTCAAGCCGTCCCTGGCTTACCTGCGTACTGACGTGAAAGACGATGCCCACGGTATCGATGACACCTCCACCGAGTACGTCTCCGTGGGTGCCTGGTACAACTTCACCGACAACTTCAACGCCTACGTTGATTACAAGATCAACCTGCTGGACGAAGTCGGCTCCACCGGCAAGAACAGCCTGGGCAAGTCTACCGACGACATCGTAGCGGTAGCACTGCAGTACAACTTCTAAGTCATTCCCTGACTGCCTACTGTATTTTTGAACCGGCCGCCTCGCGGCCGGTTTTTTTATGGGCGCGCGGCAGACAGGTACCGGGTTTGAAAATCCCCGGTTCAGTATTGCGCCACTCTGGTCGATAACCCTGGATAGCGGGAACTGGGGCCTGCTTGTTCAACGCCATACCGGCGATGGGGTGAAGATCACGCCCCTGGCGCAAGTCCCTATCTTTCCTCGACCTTTTTCATTATTTCTATCTGGAACCGTGTTGCCCCGGCAGGGGAGAATGCGGCTCCTATTGATATCTTGGCGTCCCGAGACGGGGCGGCACTCGGGCAACGGACCTAAGGGCTTTATATGGCGAGCATATTGGATTCAGTGGATCAACGTACCCAGCTGGTGGGAGAGAACCGTCTGGAGTTGCTGATGTTCCGCCTGGGATCCCAGCAGTTGTTTGCAATCAACGTGTTCAAGGTGCGGGAGGTGGTCAAGCTGCCCCACCTCAACAAGATGCCGGGGGCCCACCACAACATCAGCGGGGTGGCGAACATTCGCGGGGCCTCCATCCCGGTGATCAACCTGCGCGGCGCCATCGGCATGCGCCCCATGTCCATCGACAGCGAATCCAACCTCATCATCACCGAGTACAACCGCACCATTCAGGGCTTTCTGGTGGGGCAGGTGGCCCACATCGTCAACATGACCTGGAAGGACATACTGCCGCCGCCGCGCTCCGCCGGCCGCTCCAACTACCTGACCGCCATCACCCGCATCCCCGAGGGGGACGTCGATCAGATCGTCGAGATCATCGATGTGGAGAAGGTGCTGGCGGAGATCATCACCTACGACATCCGCATCTCGAACGAGGTGCTCGACCGCAATATCCTGCCCCAGATGCAGGGGCGCCGGGTGCTCATCGTCGATGACTCCAGCACGGCTCGCAACCAGGTGCGCGAGACCCTGGCCCAGCTCGGACTCGAGGTGATCGAGTGCCAGGACGGCCTGCAGGCCCTCAAGCTGCTCAAGAGCTGGTGTGATGCGGGCAAGAAGGTGACCGACGAGATCATGCTGATGATCACCGATGCGGAGATGCCGGAGATGGACGGTTATCGCCTCACCCACGAGGTGCGCAGCGATCCGCGCATGGCCGATCTCTTCATCACCCTCAACACCTCGCTGAGCGGCAACTTCAACGAGGCCATGGTGAAGAAGGTGGGCTGCGATCGCTTCATCTCCAAGTTCCAGCCGGACCTGCTGGTGGGGGTGGCCCAGGAGCGACTGCGCCAGATCCTGGGGGCTTGACCCCGCGCTGGCGCCTAGGTTGCAACATAGTGTTGCAACATGAAGTTGCGACATGAAAAAGCCCCCGCCTTGGCGGGGGCTTTTTGCTGGCCGTGACGACGAGCGGACTAGCCTTTTGCGGGTGACTGGGCCAGCAGGGGCTCGATGAAACTCGCGACCCGATCGCGGATCTGCGGCTGGGCTTCTGCGGTGGGATGCAGCCCATCATTCATCATGAGTTCAGGGCGCAGCGCAATATCATCCAGAAAGAAGGGCATCAGAGGCAGCGCATTGGCCTTGGCGAGATCCGGGAAGATCTGCTCGAACTGCTGCAGGTAGCGAGCTCCGTAGTTGCGGGGCAGCTGGATCTGGGTCAGCACGGTCTGGGCCTGGCTGGCCTTGGTCAGCGCCAGCATCTTGCTCAGGTTGGCCCGGGTGATGGCCGGGGCGAAGCCGCGCAGGCCGTCGTTGGCCCCCAGTTCGATCAGCACCCAGTCCGGCTTGTGCTCCTCGAGCAGGGTAGGCAGGCGGGCCAGACCGCCCTGGGTCGTCTCGCCGCTGATGCTGGCGTTGATGAGCCTGTGTTCGCCCCCTTGCTGCTGCCACTTCTCATTGAGCAGGGCAGGCCAGCTCTGCTCGGCCTGCATCTGATAGCCGGCACTCAGGCTGTCTCCCAGTACCAGCAGGGTCTGGGCCTGCACCGAGGACACCCAGCAGTACAGGCAACTCAAGGCCAGCAGAAAACGCGCCATGGATTCAACTCCCATCATGTCATGCAAGGCCCGATTCATCAGGCGCTATGGATTATCGGCAAGGGGCAGGATGACGGCCACCCTGCCATGGCGTCGACACGCCCGTGACCTGGTCATGATGACCCTGCCGCTTCGCCGGTATGGATTTTCAGCAAGGGTCCGAGTAAACAGGAATAATGCCATGAATTCAACGCTCATCATTCACCGCCATTCAGGGCCCAAGCACACAGGAAACGCAACATGAGTTCAACCCCCATCATCACAGTCAACGGGCTGGGCAAGACGGTTAGCCTCGGCCAGGAGAGCCTCTGCATCCTCGAGGGGATCAATCTGCAGGTCAACACGGGGGAGACCCTGGCGCTGGTCGGTGCCTCCGGCTCCGGCAAATCCACCCTGCTCGGGCTCCTGGCCGGGCTGGATCTGCCGAGCAGCGGCGACATCGAGATCCTCGGCCAGTCCCTCACCCGGCTCGATGAGGAGGGGCGCGCCAGGCTGCGGGCCGAGCAGGTGGGCTTCATCTTCCAGTCCTTCCTGCTGTTGCCGACCCTGAGCGCCCTGGAGAATGTCATGCTGCCGGCCGAGCTGCGCGGGGAGGTGGACTGCGAGCCCAGGGCCCGCGAGCTCCTGGCCGAGGTGGGACTCTCCGAGCGGCTGCATCATCTGCCGCCCCGGCTCTCCGGCGGTGAGCAGCAGCGGGTGGCCATCGCCCGGGCCTTCATGACCCGTCCCCAATTGCTGTTGGCGGATGAGCCCACCGGCAACCTCGACAGCAAGACGGGGGAGAAGGTGATCGAACTGCTGTTTCGCCTGAACAGAGAACATAACACTACCCTGGTGGTGGTGACCCACGATCATGAGCTGGCCCAGCGCTGCCAGCGGCAGCTGGTGATGGCGGCGGGACGGTTGGAGGCCGAGGTCATGTCACAAGTGGCCCGCGTCAGGGAGTCGTCATGAGCAGGTGGAGACTGGGTTTGAAACTGCTGCGCCGGGAAGGTTTCAGCGGTGAACTGCGCTGGTTCGTGCTGGCCCTGGCCCTGAGCGTGGCCTGCGTGCTCAGTGTGGCGCTGGTGGCCGATAGGCTGGATGCGGGGCTCAAGGCCTCGGGGCGGGACTTCATCGGTGCTGACCGGGTGCTGCGCACGGCCACCCCGGCGCAGGGGGAGTGGCTCGAACAGGCCGCCCGGGACGGTCTGGCGGTGCAGACCACGGTCAGTTTCAACAGCATGCTGTTTCACGGTGACAACCTGCAACTGGCCTCCATCCGGGCCGTGCCGGCGGACTTTCCCTTCTACGGCAAGCTGGAACTCAGCCCGCAACGGGCGCCTGCCCCCGGCGAAATCTGGCTCTCCGATCGGGTGATGAAACTGCTCGGTGCCAGGCTCGGGGATGAGCTCGAGGTGGGCAACACGACCCTCAGGGTCGCCGGTGAACTCGGCCAGGAGCCGGATCAGGGCTTCAGCCCCTTCCAGATGGCGCCGCGGGCGCTGATCCACAGTGCCGACATCGAGGCGACCGGCGCCCTCTTGCCGGGCAGCCGCCAGCAGTGGCGTTATCTCATCAAGGGGCCGCGAGAAGCTATCGCGAGCTATGAGGCCTGGCTCACTCCCAAGCTGAGCGCTGGGCAGAAGCTGATCAAACCGGACGATCAGGGCTCCCAGGTGGGCAAGTCTCTGGCCAATGCGGAGCGCTTCTTCCGCCTCGCCTCACTGGCGGGCGTGCTGCTCGGGGCCCTGGCCATGGGCATAGCGGTGCGCCACTTCGCTGAGCGCCAGACCAATATGGTGGCCCTGCTCAAGACCCTCGGCGCCTCCCGGCGCACCCTCTGGCAACTGATGGGCAGCCTGCTGTTTTCTCTGACCCTGATCGGGGCCCTCATCGGGCTGGTGGCGGGCAGCGCCATGCAGTGGCTGACCCTGCAACTGCTCGGGGATCTATTGCCTTCTGATCTGCCGCCTCCCTCCTGGCGTCCCTTTGCCCTGGGGTTGGCGGTGGCCTTCTTCATCACCCTGCTACTGGCCTTCATCCCCTTCCTACGCCTGCTCAAGGTGCCCCCGCTGCGGGTGCTGCGCCGTGAGCTGGAGGCGGGGATCCCCCCCTGGCTGACGGTGCCGGTGGGGCTGCTCGGCCTGTTTGGACTGGTGTGGGGCTTCACCGCCGATGCCAGGCTCTCCCTCGGCCTCATCGGCGGCATGGGAGTCTTGATGCTGCTGCTGGCGCTGCTCGCCTCCGGCCTGCTGCGCCTCGGCCGCCGGGTCAAGGGGCCCCATGCCTTGCGCCTCGCCATCAACCATCTCTCCCGGGAGCGAGGCAGTGGTCTGTTCCAGCTGGCGGGCTTCGCGCTGGCGCTCATGCTGTTCGGCCTGCTGTGGGCGGCCAGGGTAGATTTGCTCGACGACTTCTCCGCCCGCTTGCCGGCGGATGCCCCCAACCGCTTCCTGGTCAACGTGGCCGATGAGGAGCGGGAGGGCATAGTGGCGGATCTGCACCGGGCCGGTGCCGTCACCTCGGACTTCTATCCCATGGTGCGCGGGCGCCTGACCCAGATCGCCGGTCAGGCGGTGGGGGAGGACGCGGCGCGGGAAGGGGTGAACCGGGAGCTCAACTTCACCACCACGGCGGGGTTGCCCCCCGACAACGAGGTGACCGAGGGCCAGTGGTTCAGCGGCAAGGGGGAGGTCTCCGTGGACGAGGTGCTGGCGGGTCAGCTGGGCATCGCGCTGGGAGACATCCTCAGTTTCACCATCGAGGGGCGCGACTTCGAGGCCAGGGTGACCAGCCTGAGGTCCATCAAGTGGGACAACATGAGGCCGAATTTTTACATGATCTTCTCCGCCGACGTGCTGGCCCCCTTCTCCCAGACCTGGCTCGGCAGCTATCGCCTGCCCGCGGAGGGGAAGGGCGCCGAAGTGGAGCTGATCCGCCGTCATCCCACGGTGAGCCTCATCGACGTGGAGGATCTGATCGCCCGCCTCACCGTGGTCTCGGATCAGGTGAGCCGTGCCCTCGGGCTGATGCTGGGGCTGGTGACGGTCGCCGCCCTGCTGGTGCTGCTGACCCAGACCCAGGCCAGCATGGCCGCCCGGCGCCGGGAGCTGCTGCTGATGCGCACTCTCGGGGCAGGCAGCAAACTGCTTGAGAAGATGCTGCGTTGGGAGCTGGTGGCCAGCGGTCTGCTGGCGGGACTCTGCGCCGCCATGGTGGTGGAGCTCTGCTCCTTCGGTCTGCAGTGGTGGTGGTTCGACGGCCAGTGGCAGTTCCACTGGGCCATCTGGGCCGGTCTGCCCCTGCTCGGGGCGCTGCTGGTGACCCTGGCCGGGCAGGGCATGCGGCGGCAACTGCTGGCGGGGACCCTGAGCGACAGGCTCAGGGGACTGGGGCAGGGGCTGCTCTAGCGAAGCCCGTGCGGATGGCCTGGGCGGCCATCCGCTACCGGGCTCAGGTGCTGTCTATTCACCGATGTTCGTCACATAAAAAAATCCCGGCACGCGCCGGGATTTTTTGTCTGTTCAGCGTGGGGTGCGCAGCAGATTCTCCAGCGCCTGGGGCAGGGCCGGGTAGGTGAAATGGAACCCCGCCTGCTGCAGGCGGGCGGGGAGCACATGCTGGCCGGTGAGCAGCAGATCCGCCGCCTCTCCCATCAGCAGGCGCAGGGCGGCGGCCGGCACTCGCAGCAGGTGCGGGCGGCGCAGGGTCTGGGCCAGACGCAGGCTGAAGCTGTTGTTGTCGACGGGGCCGGGGGCCGTGCCGTTGAAGATGCCCTCGCACTCGTCGTGCTCCAGCAAAAACAGCATGGCGCGCACCAGATCCTGCACGTGGATCCAGCTCATCATCTGCTTGCCCGAGCCCATGGGGCCGCCGAGGCCGAGACGATAGGGGGGCAGCAACTTGGGCAGGGCGCCGCCATCCTGGCCGAGTACCAGGCCGATGCGCACGATGCAGACCCGGGTCCTGGGGCTTTTGGCCCGCAGGGCGAGCTGCTCCCAGCGCTGGCAGAGCTGATGGGTGAACTCGTCATGGGGCTGCTGGCAGCTCTCATCCAGCGCAGTGCCATCCTGGCGGCCATACCAGCCGATGGCGGAGGCATTGAGCAGCAGCCGGGGCGGCCGGTTGGAGAGCTTGATGAGATCGACCAGCTGCTCGGTGAGCAGCCAGCGGCTGTTGCACAGCTGCTGTTTGCGCTGCTCGCTCCAGCGCCCTGCGGCGATGGGTTCCCCGGCCAGGTTGATGACGATGTCCACGTCGTTGAGATCGTCCAGCCGGTCCAGGTTGTCCAGCAGTTTGACGTCGTGGCCGAGCAGCTCGTAGGCGCGGCTGCCCTGGCGGGTCAGTACCCATACCTCGTGGGCAACCTTGAGGTGTGCCACGAGACGACGGCCGATAAACCCTGTCCCCCCCGTGATCAGTATCTTCATGCCGAGCCTCCCGATGTCGTTGACTCTACTCTAGAGGGCCAGGCCTCGATGAACAAGCGGCTGTTTTTGCGAGTGTTATGATTTTTCATGGAGTTGGGTACTTCACTGGTCCGGCCTTGCAACAGGGGTTGAACTCATTGCATTTGGCCGGGAAAGATATGTCTACAAGGTGTATTTGAGGAGCGCTTCATGACAGTCGAGCTGGCGGTTGAACCTGTTCTTCCTTGCCAAGGCGATGTCAGGCTGTAAACTTGGCTGTTTTTTTCGCCGTTTTGATTGTGGGGGATTATGCCGTTTCATCGTCTGAGAGTGCGCCAATACTATCGCCGTCTGGTGTTTTCCGTGCTGGCTGGCTTGCTGCCCATGGTGCTTGGGATTGCAATTGTTATCTGGCAGACCATGAACGGGGTGACACAGGATGCACAACAACGTTTGCTGCATGCTCGAGACATGTTTGATCGCACCCTGGACAATGCCAGTCTGGCCGCCTCGGCTGTGATGGGGAGCGCGGGCAAACCTTGTCTCGAGGTCATGCAGGGACTGAGGGATCAGGTGGCGACGGTGCCGGATGTGCGCAGCGTCAACCTGACCGAGGGCGAGACCATCTATTGCACTTCTCTCTATGGTCCGGTCAAGGGGGAGATAGATCTTGACGACTATGTGGATGGCAAGCTCGATCTCATGCGGGGCAACCCGGTGACGCCGAAGCGGCCGCTCATCGTCTACCGCCAGGAGGTGGGCAAGTTCAGTGTGCTGGTGGGGGTGGATGGCTACTACCTGCTCAATATTCTGGATATGATGAGCCGCAACTCGCCGCTCGGGCTGGTGGTGGGTCCGCAGATGCTGCTGCGCGACAGCCAGCTCACCGAGCAACTGCTCACCCCTGACACTCAGGGCTACATGGAGCTCGCGTCCGGGAAGTATCCCTTCAAGGTGGTCACCGCCATTTCGAACCAAGACTATGTCGCCCATGTCTGGGACTACTCCAAAGTCAGTTTGATCCTCTATCCCCTGCTGAGTCTGCTGTTTGGTTGCTGGGCCTTCTGGCTGACGGGGCGTGCCGCCTCACCGCAGCAAGAGTTTCGGCGCGCCCTGGACAAGCAGGAGTTCATTCCCTATCTGCAACCCGTGGTGACGGGTGAAGACGTTCACTGGAGCGGCTGCGAGGTGCTGATGCGCTGGCAACACCCGCGCCAGGGCATGATTTCGCCGGATCGCTTCATTCCCATGGCGGAGGAGTGCGGCCTCATCGTCCCCATGACCCGCTCCCTGATGAAGCAGGTGCGCGAGCAGTTCGCCGGCCGGGTGCATATCCTGCCCAAGGGGTTCCACTTCGGCTTCAACATCAGCGCCAGCCACTGCAAGGACTTGAGCCTGGTGGAGGATTGCCGTGACTTCATCGATGCCTTCAAGGCCAACCCCATCAAACTGGTGCTGGAGCTGACCGAACGGGAGCTGATCGTGGCGGACGAGACCACGGATCGGCTGTTCGCCGAGTTGCACGCCCTCGGGGTCTTCATCGCCATCGACGATTTCGGCACCGGCCACTCCAGCCTGGCCTATCTGCAGGCCTTCCAGGTCGACTTCCTCAAGATCGACCAGAGCTTCGTCGGCATGATTGGCTCGGATGCCCTCTCCAGCCACATCGTGGAGAACGTCGTCGATCTGGCGACCCGGCTCGAGCTGCAACTGGTGGCGGAAGGGGTGGAAAACGAGCAGCAGGCCGCCTACCTGCAGGCCCACAAGGTCACCTTCCAGCAGGGTTACTTCTATGGCAGACCCATGCCGATGACGGATTTCATCAGCCAGCTGACCCCTCGATAAACTGATAACGGGGGTATGGGCCCCGGCTGCCGGCCCGGGTGCCCATAAAAAAAGCCAGCGATCAGGTCGCTGGCTTTTTGCATTCGAGGCGTGCTTAGAGCATGCGGGCGAGGGCGCGGGCCAACCGCTTGATGCCCTCTTCCGTAGTGGCTTCATCTACGCAGGAGAAGCTCAGGCGCAGGGTGTTCTGAATTTCGGGGCGAACGTAGAAGGGGGCACCGGGTACGAAGGCGACCTTCTCCTTGATGGCCTCGTCGAACAGGGCCATGGCACTGACGCTTTTGGGCAGGGTCAGCCAGAGGAACATGCCCCCTTCCGGCCGGGTGTAGCTGACCCCAGGCGGGCAGTGACGGCCGAGGGCGGCCTCCATGGCGGCGCGCTGGCGACCGTAGACCTCCTTGATCTTCTCGAGGTGGGCATCGAGGGAATTGTCGGTCAGGAAGCGGTGCAGCACCTGCTGGCTGAAGGCGTTGCTGTGCAAATCGGTGGCCTGCTTGGCGATGGTGACTTTCTTGCGCAGCCAGTCCGGCACCAGCATCCAGCCGAGACGAAACGCCGGCACCACTGTCTTGGAGAAGGAGCCGAGCAGCACGGTATTGTTCGGTGCCAGCTTGGCGATGGGGGGCAGGTGTTCCCCCTCGAAACGCAGCTCGCCGTAAGGATCATCTTCCACCATCAGCAGCTCGTGACGCACCAGTCGCTCGGCCAGGGCCTCGCGGTTGGCGCGGCTGTAGGAAACGCCGCTCGGGTTCTGGAAGTTCGGCACGCCGTACAGCAGCTTGGCGTTCGAGCCCTGCTCCAGCAGTGCATCCAGCGCGGCCAGATCCAGTCCCTCTTCGCCCAGGGTGATGGGTTTGAAGTGCGGCTGGTAGACGGAAAACGCCTGGATGGCGCCGAGGTAGCCCGGCTCCTCGATGATGAGATCCTGCCCCTCGTTCACCAGTACCTTGCCCAGCAGGTCCAGCGCCTGCTGGGAGCCGCTGGTGATGAGGATGTTGTCCGGATTGACTTCCATGCCGTGGCGGCTCAGGTAACGGTCGGCGATGTACTGGCGCAGGGGGGCGAAGCCTTCCGTGGTGGCGTATTGCAGGGCCGCAGCACCCTGCTCGCGCAACACGTCCTGGCAGGCCTGATCGATGGCCTTGACCGGGAACAGATGGGGATTGGGCAGGCCGCCGGCGAAGGAGATGATCTCCGGATTGGCGGCAACTTTCAGGATTTCACGGATGAAGGAGGGCTCGACTTTCTCGAAGCGCTGGGCGAAAAACGGCTGCATAAGGTTCTCTCTGACTAGGGGGCGGTCATTCCATTCAACCGCCACGTTATCCGTTTGTATCAGATTTGAGAAATGAGGCAATGGCTGTCACAAAAATCCATAAAAAAGGGCAGGTTTGGCACCTGCCCATATTTTATGGCTTCCCCCGGCCCAAAGAGGGTCAATCCCTCTGTCGGGGGGCTTGCTCAAGCGATGGGCGTTCACCGCTCAGCCCTCGCTGGCAGGCGGGGGCGGATCATCGCCCAGCGTTCAGAGCCCGGGCTCCTTGAGGAAGCGGATCATCAGATCCGTGTTGGCGCCGAGCTGCTGCTCAACCCGGCCCGGGAACAGTTCGGCCATCTTGTCGAGGCGGTCGTGCTCGGTGTGCCAGATCTTGCCCCATTGGGTCTCGCTGTCCCGATCGCAGGCGCTCTTGGTTGCCTCGTCGTAGCAGTCCCACAGCGCCGGATGGGTGCTCTGGGAGTAGCCGTCGTAGCCATCTTCCCCGTCGATGGTGAAGTTGGTGGCCTCCACGTAGGCGATGGGCACCCCGAGGCAGGCGAAGGGGGCATGATCCGACCAGCTGCCGGTCTCCCCTTCCGGATAGCCGGGGTAGCTCGGGTGGATGGCGAAGGGGGTCGCCGTGCTCTTGGAGAGCGCCAGCAGGCGATCCCGCACCTTGGGATCGAAGCTGTAGCGGCTCGGATCGGCGCAACTGTACTCGGCCACGTCCGAGTGGGCGGAGTGGACGTAGACGATGTCGCCGCCGGCGATGGTGTCATAGTTCACCATGGCGAGCAGCCGGGCGGTAGCGGCCGCGTCCAGGCTGGCGGCATAGGCCTTGGAGCCGTTGAGGCCGTTCTCTTCCGCCCCGAAGAAGGCAAAGCGGACCGTGTAGGGCAGGGTCTGGCCCTTGAGGGCCTCGGCCACCGCCAGGAGGGCCGCCACCCCGGCGCCGTTGTCGGTGGCGCCTTCAGAACCCTTCTTCTCACCGGTGCTGTCATAGTGGGCGCCGATGAGGATCACCTTGTCGCTCTGCCCCTTGAGTTCGGCGACGATGTTCTGGGAGCTCTTGCTGGCGCCGCTTCGGGTGTAGGTGAAGGGCTGGTTTTGCACCTCGTAGCCCCAGCCGGTCAGGAGATCCTGGATCCAGGCGGCAGCGCGGGTCTCCGCCTCCGTGCCCGTGGGACGGGCACCGATGCCCTCGGCGCCGGAGCTCAGCTGCACCAGATACTCATGGGCCTGATGGGCGGGCGCGGGAGGCTGTGAGTCGTTGTCCGAGGGGTTGCACCCGGCCAGCAGGGTCGCGATGGCCAGGGTCAGCAGGGTTTTCTTCATACTGCAATCCTTTGTTGTGTATGGCTTTATTATCAGCGGTCAGGATGCACCCGACCCCTGGCAGATTCTGTGAGGGGGGCGGCATTTGTCAATCAGGAGGGCGGAAATGGTCGATGACGGGGGATTTGTTGCGCGAAACACTTGCGCCTTGGGCCTATCTTGGGATAATTCGCTCCCCGGTTTTTGCGCACTGATGCAATAACGAGCAATCCATTAATGTCGCCTGGGATCCAGCGCGATGAGATAACGAGCTATTTACTATGTCTGTGACCCAAGATGTGTTTAACGAAGACGGCAAGTTCATGCGCAAGGTTCGCAGCTTCGTCCGTCGCGAAGGCCGCCTGACCAAGGGGCAGGAGAAGGCCCTGGAAGAACTCTGGCCGGTCATGGGCATCGATTTTGCACCGGCGCCGCTGGACATGGTGGCGCTGTTTGGCCGCGAGGCACCCGTGGTGCTGGAAATAGGCTTTGGCATGGGCGCCTCCCTGGTGGAGATGGCCAAGAATGCCCCCGAGAAGAACTTCATCGGCATCGAGGTGCACTCCCCGGGCGTGGGTGCCTGCTTGGGTACCGCCCAGGAGGCAGGTGTCACCAACCTGCGCGTCATCTGCCACGATGCGGTGGAGGTGCTTGAGCACATGATCCCGAACGGTTCGCTCGCCTGCCTGCAGCTCTTCTTCCCGGACCCCTGGCACAAGAGCCGTCATCACAAGCGCCGCATCGTGCAACCCGCGTTTGCCCAGGATATTCGCCAGAAGCTGGCCATCGGTGGCGTCTTCCACATGGCCACCGACTGGGAAAACTATGCCGAGCACATGCTGGAAGTGATGAGCGCCGCCGAAGGCTACGAGAACACGGCCGAGAGCGGCAACTGGGTGCCCCGTCCCGAGTGGCGTCCCCTGACCAAATTCGAACAACGTGGCCATCGTCTGGGGCACGGGGTTTGGGATCTGATTTTCAAGCGCGTTAGCTAATCACCCGTCAACTAACCTAAGGAGCTGTCATGGCCAATCGTAGTCGCCGTCTGCGTAAGAAACTGCGCGTCGATGAATTCCAGGAAATGGGGTTCGACATCAGTTTCAACTTCCCGGTCGGCACCGCCGAAGAGACCATCGATAACGTGGTCGATACCTTCATCGACGAGGTCATCGAGCCCCGCAAGCTGGCCTTTGCCGGCTCCGGCCATCTGGCCTGGGAAGGCATGATCTGCACCCAGCAACTCGGCAAATGCACCGAGGAAGACCGCGCCGCCGTCCAGTCCTGGCTGGCTGGCAAGGGGTTGGAAGCCGTGGTGGTCACCGAATTGTTTGACCTCTGGTACGGCGAGCCGGCCTGAGTCAAACCGCCCGCAGGGCAACAGGAAAATCCCGCCACCGGCGGGATTTTTGTCGGTGGGCGCAGGCTCACCGGTTTTTGTCATGGAATCGTCGATGGTGTTGTCATCCGAATTACTGGCCAGCATTCTTGAGCAGGTTCGCCCCTTGCTGGGGCAAGGCAAGGTGGCCGATTACATTCCCGCACTGGCCCAGGTGCCGGCCGACAGGCTGGGCATCGCGGTCTGCACCGTGGAGGGAGAGCTGTTCACCGCCGGTGACGCCTTCGAGCCTTTCTCCATTCAGAGTATCTCCAAGGCCCTGAGCCTCACCCTGGCCCTGACCCTCTATCAGGAGGAGGAGATCTGGCGCCGGGTTGGCAAGGAGCCCTCCGGCCAGCCGTTCAACTCCCTGGTCCAGCTCGAGTTCGAGCAGGGCATACCGCGCAATCCCTTCATCAACGCCGGCGCCCTGGTGGTGAGCGATCTGCTGGAGACCCGGCTCACCGCCCCGCGTCAGCGTACCCTGGAGCTGGTTCGTCGCCTCAGTGGCAACCCGGCCATCATCGCGGATCAGGTGGTGGCGCGCTCCGAGTATCAGCACGCCGCCCGCAATGCCGCCATCGCCTATCTGATGAAGGCCTATGGCAACTTCGAAAACGAAGTGGACAAGGTGCTGCAAAGCTACTTCAATGCTTGCGCCATCCGCATGAGCTGCGCCGATCTCGCCCGTACTTTCATCTATCTGGCCAACCGCGGGGTGCCGCTCGGTGAGAGCACGCCGTTGTTGCCGGCCCGCACCGCCAAACAGGTCAATGCCCTGCTGGCCACCTGCGGTCTTTACGACGAGGCGGGAGATTTTGCCTATCGCGTTGGCATGCCGGGCAAATCCGGGGTCGGCGGCGGCATCATGGCGCTCATCCCCGGCGAATTGTGTGTCTGTGTCTGGTCACCCGAGCTCAACAAGGCCGGCAACTCCCTGGCGGGCACGGCTGCCCTCGAGCTGCTGGCCGAGCGGCTCGGACGCTCCATTTTTTGATGTTTGATTGTTCACTTTGAAGACGAGAATCACCATGAAACGAGTAATGACGCTGTTGCGGGCTGCTCTGGCCACCCTGTCGTTGTGGAGTGCCTTGCCGGTGCTGGCCGCTGAATTGCCCCTTCTCTCCGTGGCCGATGCCACGGCCAAGGGGACGGTTATCCTGGATACCCGTCCGAGCTATCTCTATCAGGGCTGGCCGATGGCGGATGAGCAGCAGGGTGGCCATGTGGCGGGGGCGGAAAACCTCTCCGCCGACTGGAAATACAGTGACGAGGAGTGGGTGAAGGCGCTCAAGGACAAGGGGTTGTCGGCGGACAAGCCGGTGGCGCTCTACGGGGAATCCCGCGGTGTGGCCGAGGTGGCCCGCCTGCTGCGCCAGCAGGGCATCAAGCAGCTGTTCGAGCTGCAGGACTGGAAGAGCGCTCCGCGTGAGCACCTGGCCCGCTGGCAGCAGCTGGTCCACCCCCTCTGGCTGGCGGACCTGCAAGCCGGCAAGCCGGTGGTGGCCGCACCCAAGGGAGACTGGAAGCTGTTCGAAGTGGCGTGGGGCGCGCCCAAGGCCTATCTGCTGAGCCATATCCCGGGGGCGGGTTACATCGACACCAATGGCCTCGAAGAGGAGCCGCTCTGGAACAAGGTCTCTGACGAGGCGCTCAAGAAGCTGCTGCTGGAGAACGGCATCCGCCACGACACCACCGTCATCCTCTATGGTCGCAACACCATGGCGGCGGCCCGTGCCGCCCACCTGATGATGTATGCGGGGGTGGAGGACGTGCGCCTGCTGGATGGCGGCCTCGACGCCTGGTTCATGCAGCACCTGCGCACCGAAACCGGTCTGGCCAACACCTTCAAGCCGGCCAAGGATTTCGGCGTGACCATACCGGCTCACCCGGAATACCTCACCTCCCTGGACCAGGCCAAGGCGCTGCTCAAGCAGCCGGATGGCGCCTTGGTCAGCGTACGCACCTGGGACGAGTTCGTCGGCAAGACATCCGGCTATAGCTACATCAAGCCCAAGGGTGACATTCCCGGCGCCAAGTGGGGTCGGGGTGGCGTGGATGCCAACAGCATGAGCGACTTCCACAACCCGGATGGCACCATGAAGCCCGCCCGCGAGATCCTCGCCATGTGGGATGAGTGGGACATCGAACCGACCCAGCAGGCCGCCTTCTATTGCGGTACCGGCTGGCGCGCCTCCGAGGCCTTCTTCTACGCCTGGCTGATGGACTGGAAGCGGATCAGCGTCTACGACGGCGGCTGGTACGAGTGGAGCATGGATCCCAAGAATCCCACCATCACCGGCGAGCGTCAGCCCAACAGCTGACGACCCCCGTTGCCCGAGTGAAAAGGCTGGACGGATGTCCGGCCTTTTTTGTTTTTACGTGTCTTTTGTGCTGTTTTTAAGATGCTGAACAGTGAAGTAAACAGGTATTTCCGATGAACATGGTGAGCTTATTCGGGAGGGCATGACTGAGCTAGGCTTCAAGCAGCATCCTCGTTCCGAGGATGGCGAGGGAGAAGAGGCGAAGATGAAACGACTGATGACGATCCTGGTGTGCACGCTGGCCCTGGCGGGGTGCAGCTCCCAATACATCATGAGCACCAAGGACGGACGCATGATAGCCACCGACAGCAAACCCAAGCTGGATGACAGCACCGGCATGTACCGCTACTACGACGAAGAGGGCCGGGAGATGCTGATCAAGAAAGACGACGTGACGCAAATCATGGAGCGCTGAGGTCATGCTGGCCGCGAGCCCGAGGGCATCTTCGAGAGAAGATGCCCTTTTTCATTTCGGTGCTGCGTTTCGGAACCTGGGTCCGCGAGCGGGAGGCTGGGAGTAGAGACGTGTGAATTCTTTGTTAAATAAAAAGGCAACTTTTTCCAATACCTATTCATACGGGGGTGATTTCATATGAGCTCTTTCTTACAAGGAGGTCATGGATGGATACGGTTTTTTGGCCAAGACGAGCCGGACACAGCGTCGAGATGATGACGTTGTTACTGCCTTCTGGCTTCTCACTCAAGCTACGGGAAGATATTCGTCTCGTATTGAGCATGGTGGCAGGGCTGCGTCAGTTGGAGGAAGGGGGAGCAGGAACGGATGCTCTGAAAAGCAGTCTGCACAGGGCCTTGATGGTACAGCTCAGCGACATGGCGAATCGAGCCGAGGAGCCGGAAGTGGCCAGGCTGTTGGGTACCCTGGCCGAGAGTCTGAGCAGTGGGGAGAGTGCACGTCTGGTGGCTGCCAGGATGGTGCAAGGGGATGAGCAACAGCTGGTGGCCCATGTCGGTCCGCTTGCCACCTGGCTTGGCAAGTCTCGTCAAACCTGGATGTCGGCATTTTTCGCGACGCCCAATCCCGAGCTGCAGTCTTGGTCAGACTGTGTCGATGCCGGGTTGTTGCATGCCTTGCCACGCCTCTGTGAGCGCCTTTGCGCTGGACTGATCGTTCTGCCTAGTTGCGCCTACAAGGTGGTGGATCTGTTTGCCATTGCGGGAGAGGCCAATGGCTTTCCCAAGCACTTCGCCTATTTCATGCCCGAAGATCAGGGGATCAAATATGCAGCCGACAAGAGAACCATTGTCTTTGCCAACACCTATCGCCAACTGCATCTGATGGCGGGGGCGCCCTTGGCTGGGCAACTGGGATGGTCAGCAAGCGCTCTCCCTGATACCCGGGAGCTGGATCGCTATCTGCTCGGTTGGTTCAGGGGGCACGATCTGGGGCATGGGCTGGTGCTGCCGCAGACGGATTACGCTGTCCTGAGCCGCCATGACCGCTGGGGCTCCATGGTGATGCAGGAGGCGGTGGCAGACACCCTTGGTTTCCTGCTCTGCTGCGATCCCTCTATCGCCAGCAGCCTGGGGCTGGATCGCGGTAAGTTCTGCCGTTTCTATTGCCTTGAGCTGCTGCGTTACTTGAGGCGAGGGCCGTGCGATTTCCCCGATGCCGGTTCCGCCTATGTACAACTGGCCTTGTTGGCTGAGCAGGGCATTTTGTGGCGAGAGGGGGAGTCCTTGCGAATCGATGAGCACAGGCTTGAACGAGGGATGTGGGAGATCGCCGGGCAACTGCTGGCTCATGTGATGAGCGGCAATGTGGCGGCGTTTGCCGACTTTTCTCACCGTTATGCACCTCATCTGCAGCCAGCCGACCGGGATCTCTACTTTGGGTTGGGCCCCTGTGATCGGGTGCTGGCCTACCATCAACCCTTCATGGAGGTGTCGCAAGATGGCATTTTATAATGGTTTTTTATTGAGCCTCTCCTTGTGTCTGGACATCGGGCTGGCCAACATGGCGATGATAACGCTGGCCATGTCTCGCGGTTTTTCCCACGGTTTCTGGCTCGGGGTGGGCACCTGTGTCGGTGATCTCATCTATGCGATGCTCGCCATGGCGGGCATGGCGATACTGCTGCAATTTGAAGCGGTACGCTGGAGTCTCTGGATCTTCGGTTCGGTGACTCTCCTCTGGTTGACGGTCAAGATGGGGCTCTCGGCGCTGAGGGCTCAGGGGGGAGAGCTCAATGGCATGGCCCAGGCCGGCGGTCGCTGGCGCCTGTTCGGTCGGGGCATGGTGCTGGCACTCTCCTCACCCAGCGCCATCCTCTGGTTTGCCGCCGTCGGGGGCGCCATCATAGCGCGGCAGGGGGCGGATCCACTCAATGCGGGGCTCTTCCTCTCTGGCTTCTTCACCGCCGGGATCTTCTGGGCCCTGGTGCTCTGCACGCTGGCTTATCAGGGCGGGCGCCTGCTGGGGGAGAAGATGGTGCGCTTCTCCTACCTGGCATCGGCCCTGATCTTCGCCTACTTCGCCTGCTACGTGATCTACCAGGGTTATGGGGAGTTTGTGCTGGGAGCACCGTAACGGCTGGGAGTGATCCCCATGACACGGCGAAAGGCATTGCTCATGTGGCTCTGATCATAGAAGCCGAGCGTCAGGGCCACCTGGGCGGGCCTTTCTCCTTGCAACAGTCGACGGCGCGCCTCCATCAGTCGCAACTGGTTGAAGTAGTGAATGGGAGGGACATGGAAAACGTGCTGGAAGCTGCGCACCAGATGGAACTTGGAACAGCAAGCGATCCGGCACAGGTCATCCAGGCTGATCTCCTGGCTGAGGTGGGCGCGCATGTAGTCCAGCAACTGTGGCAGACGCCCTTGCAGCAGCCTGGGGTGGGGAGGGGCGATGCGTTGCAGGGCCGCCAATAGCCGAACAAGCCCCTCTTCCTGCTGGTTGGCGGATGGGGATCGGTGAAGAGCCAGCAGGGCGTTGAACAGGGCCTGATTACGGTGGGCTCCTTCCTGAAAGGCCGGAGCGGTTCGTCCAATCAGCAACCCGGCCTCCTCCAGCAGGCGGCTCACCCACTCGGTCCCCAGATGCAGGCTGATGAAGCGCGTCTCCCCCTCGAAACGGGAGGCTTGCATGGTCAGCGGATTGTAGAGGGTGACCTGGCCGGGTTCGACCACCTGCTCCCGGCCGTCGAACCAGATATGCTCGCGTCCACTGAGGTTGGCCGACAGCACATACTCTTCGTGGGTATGGCGGGGATAGCCCCCTCCCTGACTGCTGATCAGGGCGAGTTCCAGCTGTGGTTGGCGAGCAACCACCTCCATTCTTGGTGACATGGCACATCCTTGTGCACTTGGGGATGACAAGGCTCCTGTTATAGCAGAATCATCCAGCACAAGGTATTCGAGTGAGAATCATTTTTTGATGAAAAAAAAGGCAGCCCGCGGGCTGCCCTTTTGCATGGTGATGGGAGTTAGATGTCTATCTGCGCCACCTGGCGATTCACCTGGCCGGCGAACAGCTGGTGGAAGCGGGAGCCCGGGTTTGCGAGCAGGCTGACCGGGGCCCCCTGTTCCACCACTGTCCCCGCCTCCATCACCACCACCTTGTCGACCGACAGCAGGGGTTCCAGGTGGTGAGCGATGACTAGGTAGCTAGCCTCCGGCCGGTAGCGATAGAGCAGCTCCGCCATCTTGCGCATGCCGATGTGATCGAGATCCGAGGTGGCCTCGTCCAGCACGATGAGCGGGCGGCGGGACAGCAGGATGCGGGCGATGACCAGCAGCTGGGTCTCGCCGGCGGAGAGCTGCAACTTGTCGAGATCCTCGTCCAGCCGATCGGCACAGCGCTCGGCGAGGCCCACCCGGGTCAGCGCCTGCTTCAGGGCCTCGTCGTCCTGCTCGGTCAGCGGCGCCAGGTTGGCACGCAAGGTGCCGAAGAAGGTGAGGGGGATCTGGGAGACGGTGTCGTAAAGATCCCGCACCGCCTCGGGGGCCAGCGCCGAGAGCGGCTGATCGCCGTAATAGATCTCTCCTTGGGCGTTGGGGTACATGGCCTGCATGACCCCGAGCAGCGAGCTCTTGCCGGCGCCGGTGCGCCCGCACACCCCGACCTTCTCGCCGGGGGCCAGCACGAAACTGACCTTGTGCAGGGCCCACTGGCTGGCACCGGGATAGCGCAGCCCCAGGTTGTCGAAGCGCACGGCCGGATGGGAGGTGGCGAGAGTCTCCCCTGTCTGGCGCTCACTCTCTATCTCGCTGTATTCCCGCACCCGCTCCACCGCGTTCATCACCTGCTCCACCTCGGCGAAGTTGCGGATGAGGGAGTTGAGCATGGCGGAGGCGGTGAAGGCGTAGGTAATGGCCACGGCTCCCAGCAGGGAGCTGCTGCTGAAGGCCACCATCAACGCCACGGCCCCCACCAGGGCGGCGGAAAGCAGGGTCTGGTACATGCCGAGCCAGCGGTTGATGGAGGTGGTGGTGTACCAACTGCGCAGGTTGTTGTCATAGTGCAGCAGCACCTGATCCAGGGCGAAGCGCTCGGCTCCGGCCAGGCGCAGGGCGGGGGCGCCGCGAATGGTCTCGCTGATGCTGATGTAGAGCGGGGAGCGCAGCACCGATGACTGGCGCCGCAGCTTGAGCTGTACCGCCCGGTAGCGGCGTTGCAGCACATAGAGCGCCCAACCCACCAGAGGGGCGATGAGCAGCAGCAGGGGCATGTTGATGCCGATGACCACCACCTGCAACAGCACGGAGATCAGCATGGCGAACAGTCCCATCAGCATGGAGAGCAGCACCTCCTGGGCTTCCCCCAGATCCCGGTCGAAGCGGTTGAGGATGCGCCCCTGAGGCACCTTGTCGAAGAAGGCCATGGGGGCGCGGCTGATGCGCCCCAGCATGCCGTCGAACAGGGTCCAGGCCAGCTTGAGGCCGAGTTTGTAGTTGATGACCCGGACCACCATGATGCAGACGAGGGAGCCGGCCCCCAAGAGCACATAGATGCCGAGCAGTGAGCCGACGTCGCTCACCTCGGATTTGCCGCCGAGCCAGAGATCCGAGGCGATGCGCAGCCCCTCCTGGCCCAGGGTGAGCAGCAGGGCGATCAGGATGGCACCGGGGGCGGCCAGACGCTGCCACATGAAGCCAAACAGTCCCCAGTCCACCTTGCCCTCCACCACTTTTTCTTCGCTGAACAACTCAGCCTCTTGCGGGGCCAGCGTCGGGGTGGGTTGCGGGTGCACGGCGAGATCCGCCAGCTGGTGGGCATCGAGCTCCACCAACTGCCCCTGCTCGATGCGGATCACTCGATCGCAGCGGGCCAGCACGTCGGGGTCGTGGCTCACCAGCAGCCGGGTCGGCCCCGGTTTGAAGGCCAGCCCCTGCTCCAGCACCTGGGCCGAGACGATGGGATCTAGTGCCGACAGCGGGTTGTCCAGCAGCAGGATGTCGGCCCTGGCATAGAGGGCGCGGGCCAGGGCGACCCGCTGCTGCTGGCCGCCGGAGAGACGGGTGCCGAGTTCCCCCACCAGGGTCTGATCCCCGTGGCTGAGCAGCCCCAGATCGGCGCCGAGGGCGCAGGCCCCGAGCACCCACTGGTAGCGTTCCTCATCCCATTGCTGGCCGAACAGGATGTTGCTGCGAATGCTGTCGTTCATCAGCCAGGGCTTGTGGCCCAGATGGGCGACCCGGCCGTGGCGGCGGATGCTGCCCGCAAAGTCGTTGTCAAAACCGGCGACCAGGTGCAGCAGGCAGCTCTTGCCGGCGCCGGTGGCGCCCGTGATCCCCACCAGTTCCCCAGGCGCTATGGCGAGGCTGATCTCCTGCAGCACGGTTTTTTGTTGGTGCTGGGCGGTGACCTTGTAGAGGTGCAGGCTGCCGAGCGGCAGGCTGGGGTCAGTGAGATCCCGGTGCTGCTCCGGACTGTTCAGAAACTCGCACAGGCGGTTGAAACCGGTGTTGAAGTTGATCAGGGTGCGGATGAGATAGGGCAGACGCATCATGGGGATGCGCAGCACCGCGAACAGGGCGATGGTGGTGAAGACCTGGGGCAGGGTCAGACTCTGGCCCGAGGCGAGATAGGTGGTGAAGGTGGCCAGCGTCACCAGGAGCGGGGTGCTCATCATCAGGAAGCTGTTGATGGCATCGAGCTTGAGCACTCGGCCGAGTACGCCGAGCTCCTGCTGACGCTTGTCGTTGGCGGCCCGGGTGAAGAAGGCGCCGAGGCCGTTCTGGCGCACCAGTCGCAGCTTCTTGATGTATTCCGCCAGGATGCCGTTGCGCTCGTCCTGTCTGCGTTTGAGCTGCTGCTCCTGCTGGTTCATGCGGCGCACCACCCGGGTGGAGACCAGCAGCAGCAGGGCCAGCACGGCGAAGCCCACCAGGCCCGCGCTGCCCACCTGCCACACCAGCAGGGCGATGGTGCCCCCCAGTTGCAGGGCCATGGTGAGCGGCATGGCGGGATCTGCCAGGATCCAGGTGATGTCCCACACGTCCCGGTTGATGAGGTTTTGCACCCGGCCACCGGCCCTGTCGTCGAAACTCTTGCCGCCGAGCTTCATCACCTTGGCGAGCAGGGACTCCGCCAGCAGCCGCCGGATGGGCACGTGCATCTTGAGGGCCAGTTGCAGCGAATGCTCCGCCAGCATGCCGGATGCCAGCACCGAGGCGAACAGGGCCAGGGCCAGTAGCAGCTTGTGGCTCGTATCGGCGCCTGCACCGAGCTGGGTCATGCTGTGGTTGAGCAGCCAGGGGCTGGCCAGAGTCGCGAGCATGCCGAGCAGTTGCAACAGGGTGAGCAGACCGATGCGTCCGCGATAGTGGCGCCAGATGAAGGCGGTGATGGGCCAGGGGCGCACCGGGGCCTTGGCGGTGAGGGCGAGGAAGGCATCGGCCCGCTGGTCGCGCCTGTCTTCCGGCAGCAGGGGATAGAGATCGTCGAGGCTGACCTGAGGCTGGCTCAGCCCCTTTCGCAGCAGGGGACCGGTCCAGTGATAAAAGAGACGGCTTAGCCAGCCGGCCGATATTTCCGGATGTTCCAATGGATGTTCCTTATTATTTTGTGCTGCTTCCAGGGGATGGGGCGGCTTATTGTCCGCCCTCTATCGTTATTGTTGGCAGTGGTTGCCTGCCGGGCTCAGCGATCCCGATTCAGCCGGATGAGCCTGTCCAGGATCTGCTCGCCGTCGACCCTCAGACCGTTGTGCTCGTACTCGTTGGTGATCCAGGCGCGGCTGTTGCCAAGGCCCTTGAGGGTCTCGCGGCAATAGTCGAACTCCACGTACATGTCCTCGGCGTAGACGGCGCAGGCCACCGGCACGGGGTTGCGAGCCAGCTGCGCCGGGTCGTAGAGGGGACCCCAGTCCGCTTTCTGGGCCAGCAGATGGGCGGCCTCTTTCAAAGGGATGAGTTCGCGGAACTGTTCGAACATCCAGGGGAAGATCATCTCGCCGGTGAAGGCGAAATCCTGGCCGGGGGCCCAGTCGAGGGCCGGGAATTCGCGCCTTACCCGCTCGGCCGCCCAGTCGCTGGCGGCGCCTTCGCAGTAGATGGCCTCGTGCAAGATGGCGAATACCGGGTTGGTGTTGAACGGCTGCATGGCTTGCAACTGATAGAGGAAGGCGGGGTTGAGCCGCTCGCCGATGAAGGCGTCCTCCAGCAGGTAATAGAGCTCCTCGAAGGCGCCACTGGCCCCGAGATCCAGTCCCTGTTGCTGCAATTGCGCCACCGTCAGCCGTTGGCCGTTAGGCAGGCGCACGTCGTGGTTGTGCAGGTGCTTCGCCAGCCGGTTCGCCATGGCCTGGGCGTGGGGGAAGCGGGCGAAGAAGGCGCGGTTCTTGTCCGCGACCCGTTGATAGGTGGCGCGATAGACTTCGTCCGCACTGCGGCCGATGGGGGCCACGCCGCCGGTGAGGTAGACCTCGTGCAGGCTCTGGGGGAACAGGGAGAGGTAGGTGAGGCTGCAAAAACCGCCGAAGCTCTGGCCGAGCAGACTCCAGGGGCGATCCGGGCTGAGCTGCTCGCGGATGAGCTCGGCGTCCCGCACTATGCTGTCGGCGCGAAAATGGCTGAGGTAGTCGGCTTGCTGGCGAGGGTTGAGGTGAGTCAGCCACTCGGCGTGGATGGGGCTGGAGTGGCCCGTGCCACGCTGATCGAGCAGCAGTACCCGAAACTCCTGCAGGGCCCGCTTGATCCAGCCGCCGCTGGCACTGGGGCGCGGTGCGCCAAAGCCCGGGCCCCCTTGCAGGTAGAGCAGCCAGGGCAGGTCATCGTCCAGCCTGTCCTTGCGACAGAGGGTGCGACCAAAGAGAGTGAGGCTCGCCTCGTCATCGGGCTGCTGGTGGTCGAGGGGCACGGTGAAGAAGTGTGGCTCGCAATGGATGCCATCCAGCACGTAATGCAAGGGGCTGCTCATCTGGGATCTCTCTGGGATGAAAACGTCGGCCTCATCATAGCCCTGGCTCGCGATCGGGTCACGCCGGTTTTCTGGATTGTTAACGCATTGCTGATAAGGGGTTAGCATCCATTGGTTTCATCCGGCTCATAGCTGAAAATTTATCCGCCAGGGGCCATTGACGAAGGACCCTGGCCGGTCAAAGATGAGCCGCCTGCCGAGGAGGGCAGGGGATGCGCACCCTGGTGCACCAAAGGATGAGGTGGGCTCGATGAAGCCTAGATGGATAAGGTTCAGGAAGAGAAAGAAACCGACGGATCCCGAAGGGGTGTTGCAGGCTGGATTGCTGATGTTCAGCGCCACCTGTGGGGCCACCTTGCTGCTGGCGGCCTGTAACGGCGGCTAGCCATGAATGTAAAAGGCCCGCTCTCCTGAGCGGGCCTTTTACATGGGCCGCACCTCGCCCGCCATCGCAGGACTAGCCTGAAACCCTTTGTCGGCGCGGGTTTGCGGGATGGGAAGGGGGACTGCTATGGTCAAGAGACGGCTCAGTTCATCGAGGGAGGCGATCATGAATAGTCGTGAAAAAGTATTGGCTCATTTGGCCACCGATCACCGGGTGGCAGGATTGACTGCCGGGGAGGCGCTTGCCGGCATCAGCCACTCGATGAGCTCGCTCCTGCTACAGCAGGATCAGCACTTCTTTCGCAGTCATGCGGATGACCCCTGCCACGAGGTGGCGCGGGCCTGCTCCGCCGGACATGTCTGGCACGGGGACGAGAACCGCTATTAGGGAGGCACGACGAGGATGACGAAATGCGAAAAGGCCCGCTCAGATGAGCGGGCCTTTCAAATTTGGCTCCTCCTACTGGACTTGAACCAGTGACATACGGATTAACAGTCCGCCGTTCTACCGACTGAACTAAGGAGGAATTGTTGGTGCCCAGAGACGGAATCGAACCGCCGACACGGGGATTTTCAATCCCCTGCTCTACCGACTGAGCTATCTGGGCAACGGCGCGCATTAAACCTCTTCTGGACTGAGGTGTCAACCACGGGGTGCAGATTGTGGTGCCGTTCGCTCGATAACCGAACAATCCAGCCTCTTGTGGGGGATTTTTACCCTGGCAGAGAGCCAGAGTGCACGACTTTTCAGCCACTTGTCATGAAAAAGGGGGCCATTGGCCCCCATCGTCTCGATCTGTCTCAGTGGCGGCTGACGATGATGCGACCCGTGCTCATGTCCCTGGCCTGACCGGTGACGCTGATCTTGAGGCCATATTCGGGCAGCAGCCGACCTGCGTCCGGGATCGCCTCGCTCTGATAGCTGCGCGAGTCCTTGAAGACCCGGTTCGGCGTCACCCAGAAGTCTCGCAGCAGGGCACCGCTCGGATGGGTGAGATCGAGAGGACGCTGGAACCCTAAGCTGAAGGTGGCATCGTGGATCTGGTAGCGGGTGCCGGCGACGGCGCCATCGCTCCAGTGCAGGGTGCGCTGATCCCCGTCCACCACCCCGAGGAAACCCTCACCCGGATGCTGGCCGACCCAGTTGTTGCTCTGGCTGTTGTCCACGTACCAGAGCAGCAGGCCCGGCTCGTAGCGCATCAGCTGATCCGCCACGTTGATGTGGGCCAGCCCCTTGTCGACCCCGGCGTGGTTGCGCCACTCGGCGAGATAGTAGTGATCCTTGGCTTCCTTGCCGTTGCTCTGCACGAAACCGGCGAGGGTGAAGGCGCTGCTTCCCTCGGCGCCGTCGCTGAGCAGGGTCTCCCCATCGGCGATGACCTGCAGCTCATCCACGAACAGGCCGTTCTCGGCCACACCCGCATCGCTTTGGTATTGCAGGCTGAGGGTGATGCGCTGGCCGGCCCAGGGGCTCAAGTCAAAGTCGGCATCGGCCCAGCCGCCGGAATCCCCCGTGATGCCGACCCCGAAGCCGACGCCGTTCGGATCGTCGGTGCGGGTCAGGTTGCCCGGGATGGGCTCGCCGTTGACCAGTACCCTGGCGTAGTCGAAGCCCTCCTCAATCTGGTACCAGGCCTTGAAGCTGAGGCTGGCGCTCTGCCTGCCGCTGAGATCCAGCGCGAGGTTCATGCGGTTGTCCAGGTTGTTGCCCTTGCCGCCGTGGTACTGGTACTGGCCGGCGTAGGGGGGATTGAGGGGGATCTGCTTGGGAGGCAGGTTGATGCGCACCACATCGTCGTTGCGCCCCTTGTCGTTGGCCTGATCCAGCATGTAGACGTTGCCGCGACCGTTCAGCTCGTCGACGTGCACGTTGCTGCCGTGCAGCCAGTTGCCGCCGAGGGAGGCCTGCAGATACTCCTTGGCCCAGGCGGAGAAACCGGTGGGCTCGGTGCCGCCGATCACCCCGGCCCAGGAGCCGGATGACATGATGGACCAGGTCGCCACCGGCTCGCCCTTGCCGCTGTACTTGGTGTCGTACTCGTCCGGTAGCCCCAGATCGTGGCCATATTCGTGGGCGCAGACCCCGGCCGCCGCGTCTATGGGCTGGATGGTGTAGTCGTAGGCCGCATACTGGCCGCCGAAGTTGCCGTTCGGGCTGCTGGTGCCCGGGATGGGGTAGGGGCTTCCCAGGTTCCAGCGGTGGGCCCAGATGGCGTCTTCGCCGAGATCGCCGCCACCTGCCTCTTCCCCCACGCTGGAGTGGAAGATCATCAGGTGGTCGATGAGGCCGTCCGGCTCGTTGCGATTGCCGTTGCCGTTGAGATCGTAACGATCCTCCTGATCAAACTCGGACAGGTCGATGGTCGGATCCCCGGCCACCTGGATCAGAGCCTCCTTCACCAGCTCCCGTACCGCAGTCTCATCCTTGTTGCTGCCGTAGTAGGTGGCGCTCTTCTCGGCGGTATACCAGCCCGCCACCTGGCCGCGCACACTGTAGCTCTGGCCGGACTGCTGCTCGTAGAACTGGCGCATGGAGATGAACCGCTCGCCGTTCGGGCCCGCATAGCCCTTGGCGGAGAACAGCAGGTCGTTGTAGTGGGCCGGGTTGTAGTCCGGGTAGTACATCTTGGTGAGCTCCGGGCTCAGGCTGTTCTTCGGGTAGTCGGGAAAATCTACCAGGATGGCGAGGATCTTGTCCTTGCGCATCTTGCCTCTGTAGGTCTCCTTCTCGATGGACTTGAGCAGCAGGGTGGGCACCCGATCCCCGGGGCGCGCCGTGCCGTTCAGCCGGATCTTCTTGAGGATGGTCTCCCGCACCTTGCCCTCTTTCTGGGCCAGGCTGCCGCTGCTGCCAGGGTAGGTGCGAGCCTTCTCGCGGTAGTAGCGGGCCAGGGCGGCCTGCTCCTGCTCCGGCGAGGCCAGGGTCGGGATGCGGCCGCTCTTCTTGAGCATCTCCAGCACCTTCACCTCGTCGGCAAGGGGGGCATCGAAGGGGCCGTGGGCCGGGGCGGCCAGGGCGTGGTTTCCAATCATAAGGGTCGAGCCGACAAGCAGGCTCATTATTGTTTTTTTGGGCATGACTATGTGCTCCTTCACATGATCAAAAAGGGAGCCCACGGGGCTCCGCTTTCCTGACGGGTAGTGATTCACCCGCGTCCCTTGATACCTGCGTGGGGGAGGTTTGTCACTCCGGCGTCGGTGGTGAAAGAGACTGCTTTATTTACGATCCACTGGGTCCGTGCACCATTGCTGGCGATCGTGGTGGCTGGATCTGTTGACGGGGTTTTCAGCGCTGGTTTATTGCGCTGTTTGCGCCTTTTTCCGGCCACCACCATTTGGGAGGGAGGGGGCCCGGCACTTATCTTGGGTTGCCGCATTGAGCCGACCGGGCTCTGCGAGTATGCTTGGCCGCAACTGTGCCCTGGCGGGCGAGTCGCACCCACTGGCGCGGCGCCGCGGCCAGGTGTCGACATCCATCCAAGAGCGTCAGGGGTTTATATGAGTATCAATATGCAGGAGTGGCGCGAAGAGACTACCGCCATCGTCAACGAGCTGCTGGCCGACGGCAGCAATCCGGATGTGGACTACGAGATCGAGCACCACTTCGCCTGCCAGGATTTCGATCTGCTGGAGAAGGCGGCGGTCGATCTGTTCAAGGCCGGCTTCGAGGTGACCGATGCCGAAGAGATGGAGCTGGATGACGGCGCCACCATCTTCTGCTTCGATGCCACCGTCGAACGCAAGCTGGAGATTGACCCCATCCTGGCCGACATCGAAAAGATGCTGCCCATCCTTGAGAAATACGGGGTGGATTACGACGGCTGGGGCACCTACTTCCAGGAGTAAGGCGCGCATCCCAACCTTGTCGGGAAGACGCTGCCCGCTTGCTTGCAAAAGACGGGGCGGATGACGACTGTTGGGGCACCGGCTTGCAGGAGTCAGCGTGCCACTGTCGCCCTCTGCCAACACAACAAGGCCACCCTCGGGTGGCCTTGTTGCTGTGAGCGTCAGCGCTGGGGTAACTGGTAGCTGAGGGCAAACTCGTCGGGGGGCAAGGGGCGACTGAACAGGTAGCCCTGCAGGCGGTCGCAACCGGCCTGGGCCAGCCAGGACTGCTGCTCCGGCGTCTCCACCCCTTCGGCGGTGATCTTGATGCCGAGCTCGTGGGCCAGCCCAATGACGGAGCGCACGATAGCGGTGGTGGCCTGGTTGGTGGCCAAGCCCTGGGTGAAGCTCTTGTCCAGTTTGAGGGTCGCGACCTGGAGCCTCGGCAAGTAGGCCAGCGAACAGTAGCCGGTGCCGAAGTCATCGATGGCGAGGTGAAAGCCCGCCTCGATCAGGCTGGCGAGGTTGCTCTCGATCTCGTCGGCATTCTCCATCAACACCCCTTCGGTGATCTCCAGCTCCAGCTGCCAGGGAGCGAGGCCGTGGCGCTCGATGCAGGCGAAGATCTGCGGGCAGAGCTCGGGATCGCGAAATTGCAGCGGTGACAGATTGACGGAGAGCACCAGATCCGGCGCCACCTGTTGCCAATGGGCCAGCTGGGCGCAGCCCTGCTCCAGCATCAGCTGGCCGAGTTGGCCGATGAGGCCGAGCTCTTCGGCCAGGGGGATGAACTCATCGGGAGAGATCATTCCCAATTCGGCGTGGGGCCAGCGACAGAGCAGCTCGGCGCCGTGCAATTTGTTGTTGTGGGTGCAGATGATGGGCTGGTAGACGGCGGTCAGCTGGGCCGACTTGATGGCAAGGGGCAACTGGGCGGCGATGAGCTGGCGGCGCCTGAGTTTGGCATCGAGTTCGGGGTCGAACAGCGTCCAGTGCTGCTGTTGGCGTTTGCCCTGGGCGAGGGCCGCCTCGGCGTGGCTCAGCAGACGCTCGGCATCCTTGGCCTTGCCGTGGGCGATACCGAGGAAGACCGGGATCTGGATCCTGTGCTCCTCCACCTGATAGGGGATCATCAGCTCCTGCTGCAGGTTGCGGCCCCAGTCGCTCAAGGGAATGGGGAGCTCCGGCAGCAGCAGGGCGAAGTCATCGGCGGCGACCCGGCAGAGCAGGGAGTTGGGAGGCGCCAGCCGCTGCAGGCGGCGGGCCACCTGGCTCAGCAGGCGATCGGCGACACGGATGCCGAAGCGATCGTTGATCTCGCGAAAATGTTGCAAGTCCAGCAGTAGCAGGCTGGCCTTGCGGGCGCCCAGATGACGGCTGGTCTGCAGGAAGTGGGAGAGTTTGAGCAGGCCGGTGAGGCTGTCGTAATGCTGCTCCTGCTGCAGCTGGGCCTGGGTGGTGCGCAGCCCCGTGATGTCACGGCCCAGAGTGAGGATGCCGAGGGCATTGCCCTCTTCGTCCGGCACCTCGATGCGGGTGATCTCCAGATGGCGACCCTGACCCTCCGCATCCATCAGGCAGTACTCGCCCTGTCCCATGGTCTGTTTCACCGGCAGGTGCGGCGTGACGCGATGGCCGATGGCCTCGCTCGCCGTCAGCCCCATGAAATCGAGGAAGGCCTGATTGCAGTCGATGAGCACCCCCTGGTGGTCTTCCAGCCGGATGAGATCCGGGATGGCATCCAGCAGGCGGCGTTGCAGCAGTTGTTGCTGGCGGAAGGTCTGCTCCAGCTCCTTGCGCTGATCGATGGCGCTGACCATGCCAAACAGGGCGAGGGGATTGCCCTGCTCGTCATAGAGGGGCACCTTGTGGATCTCCATCCAGCTGGTGTGCTCGCCGCTATGACAGTGCAGCTGCTGGTGGAGCAAGGGGTGGCCCTCGGCCAGCAGACGTTGATCCTCCTCCCTGAACAGATCTCCCCACGGCATCTCGGCATCCGTCTTGCCGATGAGCTCGCTGGGGTGCTGCAGCCCGGCCTCTTGCGCGAATATCTGGTTGGCGAACAGGTAGCGTCCGCTGGCATCCCGGCAAAAGATATTCATGGGCAACTGGTCGATGATCTGCTGGAGCAGAGCCAGGTTGAGCGAGGAAGGCACGTGGGCGTCCACCGGGGAGATTTCGAGCAAATCTATGATAACAAGCCAATTTTGTAAAGCTTGGGTTAATGGCGATCATTTGTGCCGATCCCTGCTGACAGCCTGTCGCGCCGGCCTCATAATAGTCGCCGATTGGCCTGTGGTGGCCTTATGGACGAGAGAAGCAGCATGAAGAAGATAATGGGGGGCGCCCTGGCCCTGTTGATGGTCGGTTGTGCCAGTGACAACAACGGTGGCGAGCAATATCGCTATACCCCGCCGGTTGCCAAGGCGACCAACAATACCCAGGAGATGCAGATCCCGGTGGATCTGGTGTGGGCCCGGGCCGAGAAGTGGTTTGGGGATCACGGCCTCAACATCGAGAACAGCCAGCGTGGTTCCGGCCTGATGACCGCCAACGTTGAGAACTCGGCCGACGGCCTGGAGTGGCTGGATTGTGGCACCATGGGCTCCAAAGTGGCGCTGGGCAACCCCAATCTGCAGATCAACCTGATCATCACCCAGAGCGGCAACAACAGCGTCGCCACCGTCAACGTCAAGGGCAACACCCAGCTCTATTTCGTCGAAGGCTCGGGTGAACGGGTACTGGCTCCCTCCATCACGCCGGTCTGCGTCTCCCGCGGCAGCCTGGAACAGAGCCTGTTCGCAACCCTCAGCAACTGATCCCGCTCACCGGGCAGCCTGACGATCACAGACCCCGCTGCGTGCAGCGGGGTCTTTTTTTGCCCGTCACTCCCCGAAGGCCTGCCCCTGCTGGCGAAACTTGCCTGGGGCGAGCCCGGTGGATTGCTTGAAGGCCTTGGCAAAAGCCGCCTCGGACTGATAACCCACCCGCTGGGCCACCTCACCGATGGGCAGGTGATCCGGCAGGCGCAGCAGTTCCGCCGCCCGCACCATGCGTACCCGCACCATGAACTCCCAGACGCTGCACCCCAGGCGCTGGCGGAAATGGCGAAAATAGGTGGCACGCGACATGGCGGCCAGGGTCGCCAGTTCGTCCACGCTCCAGGGATGGGCGGGATTGGCCAGCATGGCTTGCAGGGAGCGACCCAGCCGCGCATCCTGCAGGGCGCCGATGAGGCCAAGCGCTCCGCCAGGATCGCTGGCGTGAGCGCGCAGCCCCATGGCCAGCAACACCTGGCTCAGGGCCGTCAGCACGGCGCTCGATCCTTGCTGCTCGCGGGTCAGCTCCTGGCGGATCAGGGCCAGCACCAGGGCCAGCGCCTCGCGGGACTCGCTGGCCAGCAGGGGGATGCACAGCGGGCTTGGCAGGGCGTCCAGCAGCAGAGGGCGCAGGGGGCCCTGGTAATGAAACTCGCCGCACAGAAACTCCACCTCATCCCCTCCGTCGCCACGAACGGGCAACAGGCCTGCGTCATCTTCGATGTCCGCCAGGGGGTCGCCGCCCCGCCAGATGGTGTGGGGCTCTCCCCCCGGCAGCAGCAGCAGTTCTCCCGGTTGCAGGGTCACCTCCTGACCCTGTTGGGTACTGACCCGGATCTCCCCCTTCATCAGCAGATGAAAGGGCATGACCCCGCTCGGGCTCTGCGGGTGGGGGAGGGCGAAGCCGCCGCGATAGAGGCAGCGCACATCGAAGGAGCCGCGGATCCCGGCCTGGCCGATCAACTGATCTATGTCACTCATGATTCGATATGGTGTTTATTTGCGTCTTTTAAGTATTAATTGAATCACTTCCCGATGCAATACTGGCTCCATCGAACGGGCAGGTGCCCGTTCACCCCAGAGGAGAGTCAAGATGCAAGATTGGGCACAATACCGTAAAGAACTGACCGGCCGCGTGATGGAGCTGGGCACCCTGAGCCCGGATACCCTCAAGGGTTACCAGCTGCTCTCATCCGCCGGCAGCAAGGAGGGTGTCCTGGATGGCAAGACCCGCGAGCTGATCTCCCTGGCGGTGGCGGTCACCACCCGCTGCGATGGCTGCATCGCGGTGCACGCCGAATCCGCCCTCAAGCAGGGCGCCAGCCGGGCGGAGATCGCCGATGCCCTCGGCGTCGCCATCGCCATGAACACCGGGGCCGCCATGGTCTATTCCGCCCGGGTGTTGGACGCCATAGATCGCTGAGGTGTCCCGGCAGCCTCGACGTAGCCAGCGTCTTGAGGCCGCTGATCAGCGTTGATTGAGTAATCCAGCCTGTTGTTTGCCACACCCTTTCGGGTGTGGCTTTTTTATGAGGCGTCCAATAAAAAGCCCCGGCAGGAGCCGGGGCTTGGATAGGTGCTGTGGCGCTCAGGGCTGCAAGCCGCTGTCACCGTGGAACAGCGCCTGTTCACCGGATTTGAGCACATAACCCTTCCAGGGGAAGAGCTGGTAGCGACCGCCCTGCCAGGAGTGATTGCCCTCTTCCCCCTGACGCACCAGCCGGACCTGCTCGCCATCAGGCAGGGTCAGCTCGGCCTGGCTCTGATCGCCGTTGAACAGCACGAAGGCGCTGCCGGTCTCGCCGGATGCGAGGGGTTGCAGGCGGATGGCCTGCTCGAACAGCCGTACGCACTGGTTGGTCAATGCCGACCACTGGTAACCGGCGCTGGCACGGCAACCGTGGTCATCCTGATCGTTGCCCACCAGGGGCTGGGTCGGGGTGCTGCAGGCCGCCAGCAGCAGGGAGGCGGCCATCAGGGTCAGGGTGCGCATGCTTACTCCTTGAGATCCCGTTCGATGACGATGTTGGAGAAACCCAGTTCCCTGAAGTAGTTCTCCTGATAATCCTTCACGCTCTTCTTGTCACGGCGGCACACCTGGGCCAGCTGGGCTTCCATGGCGTGGAAGCTGGCGAGGTTGATCCCCTCGGCATGGGCGATGGCGTCGTAGATGCTGTTGAACTTGTCGTTGGCATAGCCAATCTCTTTGGCCTGCTTCTTGTAGGTGTAAGTGATCTTAAAGGCCATCTGGGGCTTCCTTCTGTTTCGCCTGCTTGCGCTGGACGTAGAGATAGAGGCTCTCTACCTTTTCCCGGGCCCAGGGGGTCTTGCGCAGGAACTTGAGGCTGGATTTGATGCTGGGATCCTGGGTGAAGCAGCGGATCGCGATCTCCTGGCCCAGTTTTTCCCAGCCATAATGGGCCACCAGGGCGGTGACTATCGCCTCAAGGGTCAGCCCGTGCAGTGGATTCTTTGGCTGGGTGGCGCTTTTCTGGTCACTCATTCTGCAGATGCCAGCTTGGCGAAGGGTTGTCCCATGCGGGTCGTCACGCCGTTGGCCAGATGAGGCTCGAAGCCTGCCAGCATGCCGGGGCCAAACAGGCAGACGACGGTGCTGCCGAGCTTGAACAGGCCCATCTCGGCGCCTTTTTGCAAGGTGATGGCCTCATCGCCGCGATAGTCCCAGCGCACCACTTCCTTCTGCTTGGTTGGGGCTATGTTGCCAGCCCAGATGGTTTCGATGCTGGCGACTATGGTGGCGCCGACCAGTACCAGGGCCATGGGGCCGTGAGGGGTGCGGAAGGTCGCGACTACCCGCTCGTTGCGGGCGAACAGGTTCGGCACGTTTTCGGCGGTGAGCGGGTTGACGGAGAAGAGATCCCCTGGCACGAACACCATGCTCTCCAGCACGCCGTCCAGCGGCATGTGGATGCGGTGATAATCCTTGGGGGCCAGATAGATGGTGGCAAAATCCCCATCCTTGAACGGCGCCACCAGATCCTCATAACCCCCCAGCAGCTCGCGGGCACTGTAGTCGTGGCCCTTGGCCTGGATGATGCGACCCTGATGGATGGGGCCGAGCTGGCTGACGGTGCCGTCCACCGGCAGGGCCAGGGTCATGACATCGTCCACCACGGGGCGAATACCGGGCTTGAGCTCACGGGTGAAGAAGGCGTTGAAGCTGGCATAGTGTGCCGGATCTTCGTGCAGGGCCTCGCTCATGTTGACCTGGTACTGCTTGATAAAGGCCTCGATCACCTTGGTGGTGAGGTTGCCGGCTTCGGCGGCCGCGAGCTTGCCCACCAGGCGGGAGAGGGCGTGTTTCGGCAGGCAGTATTGACCGGCAATTTTCAGGTTGTCAGTGATGCTCATGATCTTCATCTAAGGAATGAGTTGAATGGGTCACAGCCGGGCTTGTTGCCGACCGTGGCGGGCTTCCTGCATGGTTTCCAGGATGCGGTGATAGTTGTGGAAGCGATCGGCACTGATGTCGCCGCGCTCGACCGCCGTGCGCAGGGCGCAGCCGGGGTCGTCCTTGTGGGTACAGTCGCGGAACTTGCAACCACCCAGGTAATCGCGAAACTCGACGAAGCACCAGGTGATGCGGTCCGACTCCAGGTGCCAGAGCGCGAACTCGCGGATCCCCGGGGAGTCGATGAGATCGCCACCGCTCGGGAAGTGGTAGAGCCGCGCCGTGGTGGTGGTGTGCTGGCCGAGGCCGGAGTTTTCCGAGATCTCGCCGGTGAGCACGTCCAGCCCCGGCATCAGGGCGTTGGTGAGGGACGACTTGCCGACCCCGGACTGGCCGACGAAGATG
This sequence comes from Aeromonas intestinalis, assembly GCF_054052485.1. Classification (NCBI taxonomy): domain Bacteria; kingdom Pseudomonadati; phylum Pseudomonadota; class Gammaproteobacteria; order Aeromonadales; family Aeromonadaceae; genus Aeromonas; species Aeromonas intestinalis. The sequence goes on along the minus strand of NZ_JBSTYK010000005.1, from coordinate 233,773 downwards.
CTGATCTTGTCGGTCAGGGCCGCCTTGAGCTCTTCGAGCCCCTCGCCACTCTCGCAGCTCACCAGCAGCACCGGATAGCCGAGCTTGCGATAGGCGGTGAGCTGCTCCTCGATGCGGGCGCGGGCGGCGGTATCGAGCATGTCCACCTTGTTCAGCACAATGAGGGGGGCGATCTCCACGTCTTCCGCCGCCACCAGGTAGCGGTCGACGATGTTGGTGGAGAACTCCGGCATCACCGCCGAGACGATGATGATCTGGTCGATGTTGGCGGCGATGGGTTTGACCCCGTCGTAGAAGTCCGGCCGGGTCAGCACCGAGTGGCGCGGATGCACCGCCTCGATGACGCCGGCGGTGGCGGCATTGAGGCCGGGACGCCAGACCACCTTGTCGCCGCACACCAGGCTGCTGATGCTGCTGCGACGGAGGTTGCTGCGGTGAATGGCGCCATCGCTCGCTTCCACGTCCGCGTGCTGACCGAAACGACTGATCACCACCCCTTCGATGGCGGGGCCGAACAGGGTGTCATCCACCACAGTGCTGTGCTCTTTTTGCAGTCGCCGCTCGCGGTTGGCCTGGACGCGTCGCTGTTGACCCAGATTGAGTTTTGCTTTCTTTGCCACGGGGTTTGCCGGTTTATGAACAGATCCAAAGCCAGTATGATACATGCAAATTGGCAAAATTCCGCCATTCCTCCCAATAGAGAGAGCAATCATGACAGTCAGCGCGCAGAACCTGGTATGGATCGACATGGAGATGACGGGCCTGGACCCCGAACAAAACGTGGTACTGGAGATCGCCACCATCGTCACCGACAAGGACCTGAACGTGCTGGCGCAAGGGCCGGTCATCGCCATCCACCAGAGTGATGAAGAGCTCGGCAAGATGGATGACTGGAACGTCAACACCCATACCAAGAGCGGTCTGGTGGCCCGGGTCAAGGACAGCGAATATGACGAGGCGAAAGCCGTGGCCGAGACCCTCGACTTCATTCGCCAGTGGGTGCCCGAGCGTACCAGCCCCCTGTGCGGCAACAGCATCGGCCAGGATCGCCGCTTCATGGTCAAGCACATGGCGGATCTGGAAGCCTTCTTCCACTACCGCAACGTGGATGTCAGCACCATCAAGGAGCTGGTGCGCCGCTGGCAGCCTGAACTGCTGGATCAGTTCAAGAAAAGCGGCTCCCATCAGGCCCTCGATGACATCCGCGAATCCATCGCCGAGCTGCAGTTCTACCGCGCTCACGTCTTCAAAATCTGAGCCGGCAGCAAGGGCTTGCCATCGCCCGGTTGCTAAAATCGGCAGTTCGGCCAGCTTTTGAGCGAACGGCCGCAGGGTGACAAAAAAGCCCTTGCAATTGGAATGACTGCTCTTATAATTCGGCTCCCGTACAGTAGCGCAAGCAACCAAATGCTGTACGGCCGTTTTAAGGTAATTGCGGGAATAGCTCAGTTGGTAGAGCACGACCTTGCCAAGGTCGGGGTCGCGAGTTCGAGTCTCGTTTCCCGCTCCAAAAATTTGCCGATGATGTTCCGATGCGGGAATAGCTCAGTTGGTAGAGCACGACCTTGCCAAGGTCGGGGTCGCGAGTTCGAGTCTCGTTTCCCGCTCCAATCATCAGCAAACACCTCAAGACAACCTGTGTAGCGGGAATAGCTCAGTTGGTAGAGCACGACCTTGCCAAGGTCGGGGTCGCGAGTTCGAGTCTCGTTTCCCGCTCCAAGCTTATTGTTGAAGTACTGCAGATGATATTCCGATGCGGGAATAGCTCAGTTGGTAGAGCACGACCTTGCCAAGGTCGGGGTCGCGAGTTCGAGTCTCGTTTCCCGCTCCAATCATGTGCAGAAGACATCCTGTTGCGGGAATAGCTCAGTTGGTAGAGCACGACCTTGCCAAGGTCGGGGTCGCGAGTTCGAGTCTCGTTTCCCGCTCCAAACTTGTCTTATCGAAGTGCTGCAAATGATATTCCGTTGCGGGAATAGCTCAGTTGGTAGAGCACGACCTTGCCAAGGTCGGGGTCGCGAGTTCGAGTCTCGTTTCCCGCTCCAATCATGTGCAGACGACACCCTGTTGCGGGAATAGCTCAGTTGGTAGAGCACGACCTTGCCAAGGTCGGGGTCGCGAGTTCGAGTCTCGTTTCCCGCTCCAATCTCTCTTTGATTTCTTCGAATTCAATCTCTCCTCGAAGTCCCCATCCTCCATTTGTATTACCCATCACATCACATCACATCGCGCCGCGATGATTTGTCGTATCCGGCGTTTGGTGAGCACTGTCCTTATCTCTGTCTATAAGACGATCTGCGCGGTGGATGGGGGCACTGGCTCGTGCTGGCAGGAAAATGGCGGGCAAAAAAATAGGAGGGGCCAAGGCTCCTCCTACGGGTTCACGGACGCGGCTTAGAGCAGGGTGACGTTCTCAGCCTGGGGGCCTTTCTTGCCCTGGGTCACGGTGAACTGGACTTTTTGACCTTCAGCCAGGGTCTTGAAACCTGTGCTCTGGATGGAGGAGAAGTGAACGAATACGTCCGGTCCCTGGGATTGCTCGATGAAGCCAAAACCCTTGGTTTCGTTGAACCATTTTACTTGGCCGGTGCGAATGTCAGACATGTGCTAAGTCCTATCTATAACAAAATGAAACTAACGCCTTGTTGGGCAGCATTTGCTTAGGAAAGCAGGGGCCTACCCATGACTGACTACGTCGATGTGTTCCAGCCGGATGTAGTTCTTCCCTGTTTAAAGCACAAACGATTGTACGTAAGGTCGATCCCTTGTCAATTTGGCACTTTTCATTTTTTGAGCAAGCTAAAAGTATTGACGCATCAACGAGGTATTTCGGGCGGCGGGATGAAAAACGGAAGGCATGGCGCCTCCCGTTTGCATTGATAAAGTCAGGCCGGACCTCACTCTTTGAGCGCGAACCCTTCCCCTTGCCGATCGTAGCGGTAGTTCACCTGCCCGAAGGATCGAACCTCGACCCGCTGGATGCGGCGGCCTGCATCGACCAGCACGAACACCGACTTGCCGGACTGCAATCGGGTCAGCGGCCTGTCCGGCCCCTCGATGGCGATCAGGCGGCTAAGCTCGGCCCCCGGCAGTTCGAACTTGCGGAAGATGGAGTAGAGCGTCTCACCGGCCTGCACGTCGTGCTGCAGCCAGGTGCCGTCAACCTTCTCTTCCACCGGTTTGGCGGCAACCGGTGCGCTGCCCGCGCTGCCATTGCCGACGGTCAGGGCCTGGGTCGGCACCGCCAGCGGCACCGCGAGGGAGCCTGACGGGGCGGCAGTCGGTGCCGCAGGGGCAGGCTCCCAGGCGAGCACCAGCAGCCAGAGCGGGATCAGCACCAACAGGCCTATGGTGTGCTTGCGAGGCAGCGGGCTCGCCAGATTGAAGGACTTGGTGCTGGGTTCCTTGCTGGATTTTAGGCCGCTCAGGCCCTGACCGAGGCGCTGGCGCAGGGGCAGGGTAGCGGCATTGATACGATGGAGCAGGTTTCCTTGTGATTCGTCTTGGCGACGCTGCTGGGCTCGTCTGTTATGGCCACGTGGGCGACGGTCCGGGGTGGGCACGGCATTTACCTCTCACTACATTGCCTGCCATCAGGCAAATATGCCGCCTATGGTAAACGGACTCGCCCCCGAGGGGGAGAGTCCAGAGTAGGAAAATTATCAACTGAGACGGAATTGTCCGAGCAATTGCTGTAAACGTTCGGCCGCCTGGCGCAAGGCCTGGCTTGCCTGGGCGGTGCTGGTCGCATCCTGGGCGATGTCGTTGGCCAGTGCGTTGGTTTTTGACAGATTGCCGGAGACGGTCTCGGAAACCGAGCTCTGCTCCTCGGCGGCGGAGGCGATCTGGTAGGTCATGTCGTTGATGGTGGCGATGGCCTGGAAGATGCTGTCGAGTGCCGCTTCCGCCAGATCCGCCTCGTTCACCGCCTGATGGGTCAACTGTTGGCTCTGCTGGATGGCACTCACCGCATTGGTGGAGCTGTGGCGGATCTTCTCGATCAGCTCCTGGGTGTTCTGCACCGCCTGCTGGGTATTGCCCGCCAGCTTGCGCACCTCGTCGGCCACCACGGCGAAGCCGCGGCCCTGCTCGCCCGCCCTGGCCGCCTCGATGGCCGCGTTGAGCGCCAGCAGGTTGGTCTGATCGGCGATGCCCTGAATGACGGTGAGGATGCTGGTGATCTGCTCGCTGTCATGGGCCAGCCCCTCGACCACCTCGGCGCCCTTGCCCGATTCGGCGGCGACCCTGTGCATGGACTGGATCACCTGCTGGAAGCGTACCTTGCCCTGATCCGCCGCCCCCTGGGCCTGCTTGGCCGAGTCGGCGGTGTTGTTGGCGTGGGTGGCCACCTCCTGGCTCACGTAAGACATCTCCTGCACCGCGGTCAGCATCTGCTCCATCTCCGCCTGGTGATGCTGCAGGTTGGTGTCGGTCTGGCCGGCGATACGATCTGTGTCACCGGCGTAGCGGTGTACCTCGGTCGCGGTCTTCTGCACATCCCCGAGCAGGTGCTGCAACTTGTCGATAAAACGGTTGATGCCGCGGGCCAGGGCCCCCAGCTCGTCCCGGGACTGGGTATTGAGGCGCTTGGTGAGATCCCCCTCGCCGTCGGCGATGTCATCCACCAGGCTGACCATCTGACGGATGGGGCCCGTGATGCTGCGGGCGATCACCACCATGGTGGCGAGGCCGAGCACCAGCACCAGCAGGGCGCCGATAAGCTGCTGGGTCATGGCGGCGCGGTTCATGTCGGCGAGCTTGGCCGCCAGCTCATCGGCCCCCGCCAGCACCACCTTGTAGGGCAGGGTGACGATGATGGCCCAGTTGCGGCTCATGCCCGACACCATGATGGGCACCGAGATGCGAAACGCATCGGTGAGCTCCTGACGCTGCACCTCGGGCTTGAGGTACTGCTGCCAGCCATCCCCGAGCAGCTTGTCGGCACGGCTGCCGAGCAGGCTGGCGTCGCCGCTGGTGCCGGTGATGACGCCGGCGGCACTGACGATCAGGGTCTCCCCCTTGCCGTCATAGATGTTGCTGTTGAGGGACTGGGCCTGACGGCTGATGGAGTCCACCGCCAGATCCAGCGCCGCTATCCCCTTGAACTGGCCGTCCAGCAGGATGGGGGTGGTGATGGTGCTCACCAGCACCTGCTGGCCGTTGATGTCCACCTTGAAGGGATCGATGAGGCAGGAGCGCCCCTCCCGTTTCGGGCAGGCGTAGTAGTCGTTGGCCGGGTTGCCGAACTCGTCCGTGTCGCTCTTCTCGATGGAGAGCAGCAGATCGGTGCCTATGCCGTCCTTGTCCCGGTAGAAGTAGGGGACGAAGCGGCCGGTGCTGTCACTGCCAAGGGCGGTCTGGCCGGCGAAGAGTGCATCCTGGCCGTCGAAGCCGCCCGGTTCGAAACCGGCGAAGGCGCCGTACAGCTGGGGTTCCAGGGCAAGCTGGGCCTTGAGCAGATCCGTGGCCTGCTGGCGATCGAGCGGCAGCTTGCCTCCTTGCTGCTGGGCGAAGACGCTGGCCATCTGCTGGGTATAGGAGAGTCCCTTCTGCAGCAGCTGGGTGATGGTGGCAGCCTCGGCGCGGGCGTTGGCGCTAACCTTTTGCCAGGCTTCCTGTTGCAGGGCGGCGCGGCTGGAGGCGATGGTCAGTTGCTGGGTCTGCTTGCCCGAGTATTGGTTGAGCAGGATCAGGATGACCAAAGCCGTGGTCATGGCGATCCCCGCCATCACCAGGATGCGATTCTGAATAGAACGAAACTGCATCTTGCGTTCCTTGTAGGGTCTGAGTTGTTGGAATTATCGGCAGGACAGAGGATTTCTCCAGCGTTCCTCGCTAGCTAAGCGGAAAAAGAGGTCGGCTTCTGAGATCCCACTCATAAATAGTGGTCTTTGTGCTGCAGGGCCCTATTTTCCCCCTGGTTGTGCCATGGTTTTCCCATCCGGGTTTCTCGGTGCTAAAATGCGGCGGTTTTTTAATGAATTGGCCCAAGGCCCTCCACACAAGGCTTAAAGATGAAAGTCAAAACCCGTTTTGCTCCCAGCCCGACCGGCTTCTTGCATGTCGGCGGTGCCCGTACCGCACTCTATTCCTGGTTGTTTGCAAAGAGCCAGGGCGGTGAGTTCGTGCTGCGTATCGAGGATACCGATCTGGAACGTTCCACCCAGGAGGCGATCGACGCCATCATGGAAGGCATGGAATGGCTGGAGCTGAACTGGGATGAGGGCCCCTACTATCAAACCAAGCGTTTCGATCGCTACAACGGTCTCATCGACGAGATGCTGACGGACGGTCGTGCCTACAAGTGCTTCTGCTCCAAGGAGCGGCTGGAAGCCCTGCGTGAAGGCCAGATGGCCAATGGCGAGAAACCTCGCTACGACGGCAAGTGCCGTGACCACGCCCACGATCATCCGGCCGATGCGCCCCACGTCATTCGCTTCCGCAACCCGACCGAAGGCTCAGTGGTGTTTGACGACCACGTCCGTGGCCGCATCGAGTTTGCCAACACCGAGCTCGACGATCTCATCATCCGCCGTACCGACGGCGCTCCCACCTACAACTTCTGCGTGGTGGTGGACGACTGGGACATGGAGATCACCCACGTGGTGCGTGGCGAAGACCACATCAACAACACCCCGCGCCAGATCAACATCTACAAGGCCCTGAACGCGCCCGTGCCGGAATTCGCCCACGTCTCCATGATCCTGGGTGACGACGGTGCCAAGCTCTCCAAGCGCCACGGCGCCGTCTCCGTCATGCAGTACCGTGACGACGGCTACCTGCCGGAAGCCCTGCTGAACTATCTGGTACGTCTGGGCTGGTCCCACGGCGATCAGGAGATCTTCAGCCTGGACGAGATGATCAAGCTGTTCAGCCTGGACGCCATCTCCAAGTCGGCTTCTGCCTTCAACACCGACAAGCTGCTGTGGCTGAACAACCACTACATGCGTACCCAGGATCCGGTCCATGTCGCCAAGTATCTGGAGTGGCACATGGCCGCCCAGAACATCGACACCCGCAATGGCCCTTCCTTGCCACAAGTAGTGACCCTGCTGGCGGAGCGCTGCAACACCCTGGTGGAAGTGGCCGCCCAGAGCCGCTACCTGTTCGAGGAGTACGAAGCACTCGATGAAGCCGCCGCCAAGAAGCACCTGCGCGGTGTGGCGGCCGAGCCGCTGACCCTGGCCAAGAGCAAGCTGGCCGCCCTGGCAACCTGGACCACCGAAGCGCTGCACGAACTGATCGAAGCCACCGCCGCCGAACTGGGGCAGGGTATGGGCAAGGTCGGCATGCCGCTGCGCGTTGCCGTCACCGGTCTGGGTCAATCCCCGGCTATCGACGCCGTGATGGCGCTGGTGGGCAAGGAGCGTGTCCTGGCCCGTATCGATCGGGCGCTTGCGTATATCGAAGCGCGCATGGCTGCCGAGTAATACCGGTCTGGGCCAATCCCCCTGTCATTGCCGACGCCGTGATGGCGCTGGTGGGCAAGGAGCGTGTCCTGGCCCGTATCGATCGCGCCTTGGCGTATATCGAAGCGCGCATGGCTGCCGAGTGATCTCGTAGCCAGTCTGGCTTTCAAGGCGGATGAACAGGCCGCAATGAATGACGTAAAAGGGCTCCCGAACGGGGGCCCTTCTTGTTTGGGTCTATCGTGGATTTATGACGTAAAACAGAGAGATAGCGATGAGGTTGGCGGTAAAAACAGCGAACTGACTGAATTTTGACTAAACGCTCCGGCCGGTGGTATTTTAGGGTTGACAGCAAAGCGGGTGATGCCTATCATGCGCCTCCGTTGCCAGAGATAACTTTGGTAGCGCCGAGGTGAGTTGGGGTTATAGCTCAGCTGGGAGAGCGCTTGCATGGCATGCAAGAGGTCCGCGGTTCGATCCCGCGTAGCTCCACCAAATTCTCCTCGAACAATCTGGAATCCAAGGGGTTATAGCTCAGCTGGGAGAGCGCTTGCATGGCATGCAAGAGGTCCGCGGTTCGATCCCGCGTAGCTCCACCAGGTTCCAAATTGACAATGCAGTACCCAGGGCAGTGCGGTGTGTATCACCCAGGCCGACCTTTGTGGGGTTATAGCTCAGCTGGGAGAGCGCTTGCATGGCATGCAAGAGGTCCGCGGTTCGATCCCGCGTAGCTCCACCATTATTGAAGAGGCAGACGGCGTCCAGAACCGTTTGTCGAGTGACGAAGTTTCGGGGTTATAGCTCAGCTGGGAGAGCGCTTGCATGGCATGCAAGAGGTCCGCGGTTCGATCCCGCGTAGCTCCACCAAACACTCAAGGCCACCGTTATCGCGGTGGCCTTTTTGTTTTCTCAGTCATTTATTATTTTCATGATTGCCGTCTCTTCATTTACAAATCAAATGACCCACATGAGAAAGCCCGCGACTGTCGCGGGCTTTTTTCGTTACGCAGCGTACATCATGAGCTGTGTCGGCGGCGCCAGGCCAGGGGCAACAGGGCCAGTAGCAGGGCGCCCATGGCACCACCACCGCCGTCCTTGCTCGGCTCCTGCAGCTTGAGATCGACGATGATGGGATCGTGATCCGAGGCGCTGAACGGGTTGTCGGACTTGACCATGTCGCCGGTGAAGCCACGGCCGTATTCGAACAGGTTGCTCTCGTAGGAGTTGATGTGCCAGTCGGCGACGGCCACCACCTTCTTGGCCAGGGCCGGGTTGGCGAGGGCGTAGTCCAGGGTGCCGAGCTCCGCCTCATAGCTGTAGGAGATCGCTTTCTCCTGGTTGAACTTGACGTTCAAGTCCACCAGGCCGTAGCTCTTGGCCACCTCCTGGCCTATCTGCTCGTACGCCTGCTCACCGAGGAAGGTGTGGGAGGCGGAGCGGATCTTGCGATCGCTGCTGGCCGGCGCATAGTCGGTCAGCACCCGGATCGGGTCTTCCTTGGCGTAGGAGTTGAAGTCTCCCACCAGCAGCACCTGGCCCGGCAGCTTGCTCACCGCCTCGCCCAGCACCTTGGCAGCACTGACCCGGAACTCGGTGCATTTGCCTTGCAGGTCGGCAGGCTCGGTCTTGCCATCCCCGTTCTCGTAGCAGCCCGATCCCTTGGATTTCAGATGGTTGACCACCAGGGTCAGGGGATCCTTGCTGCCCGCCACGGTGAAGCTCTGTACCAGGGAGTCGCGCTGACCGGCGGTTTTGGTCAAGCCACCGACGGTGTAACGCTGCTCCGGCAGCGGGATCACGCCGGCATCCCCGCTCGGGGTCAGCTTGGCCGGGCGATAGAGCATGGCCACCATGATGGCGTCACCGCCGAAGTAGCGATCCTGACCGAGCTGGACCTTGGGCAGGCTGACGAAGGCGTAGTGATTGCTCGCGTCTTTCTGCTGGGCGTTGAGGCTCTTGACCAGGTCGCTGATGGCGGAGTGCTCGTCGAAGCCGTTGTTCTCCATCTCCATCAGGCCGAGCAGATCTGCGTCCATTTCGGTGATGGCGTTGACTATCTTGGTGCGCTGCTGCTGGAAGTCTTCCAGGTTCTTGGCGCCGCGGTTGCAACCCTTGGCGCTGTCCGCATCCGCCTGATCCTTGCACAGCACGTTGAGGGCACCGCCCACGCTGGAGTGGCTGGTGAAGTAGTTGAGCACGTTGAAGCTGCCGACCCGCAGATCCGTACCGGCGGTGCGGGCAGGGGCGCGCTGGCGATCGTTCTCGTCGGTGCGCAGCAGATCCCCGACCGTGATGACCTGATCCTTGGGCACGATCAGCCGGTATTCGTTGTAGCTGTAGCCGACCAGGGCCTCCAGGTTGACCGGGGCATCGCCGACCCGCAGGTAGCCCTGTTCCGGCTCCCAGGCGGGCAGCCAGGGCAGCTTGCCATCGGCGGCCTTGAAGTCCGATTCGAGGAACACCCGGTTGCCCCCATTGGCCTCGGCCAATGCCTTGGCCTGGTCGCTACCCGCCACATGCAGCTGGGTCGGTTTCATCAGCGGCGCCAGGTGGGAGAGCACCAGGTTGTTGCGACGGGCGGCATAGTCGTAGCTGAAGTTGCGGCTGATTTTGAGCTCGCTGCCCGCATCGAGGCGCACCCGCATCCCTTCGTGGCGCTCCAGCGCCCTGGCCAGGGTTTCCCCCTCCAGCACCCGCAGCGCCGTGGCGGCGGGGACTGCGCCCTGAGCCAGCACCTGCAGGCGGGGAGTGCTACCGTCGAAGACGGGCTTGAGCTGGGTATGGTTGTAATACTCTTCGACCTTGGCCTCCAGACAGACTTCGGCCCCCGGCTTGATGCCCGGGTACTTGGTCGCGAAGTTCTTGTCGTTGAGGTAGACGAAGATGCCGTCCGAAGTCTGGGGATCTCCATCCCCTTGCACGTCTTGCAGGTAGAAGCCCTTGTTCAGACTTTCGCCGAGGGCGCTGACCACGGCTTTCACCGAGACGCTCTGGTTGCTTTCAAACTGGCCGTCCGGGATGAGGGGGCTCTTGTCGCCACTGCCCTGGATGGCGGGGATGGGGGTGAGGGCACTGTCGGCCGGGCAACTGAAGCCGGCGGCCTGGAGTGTCGGGGACGCGAGCGCGAGCCCCACGGCCAGTGACAGCAGGGTAGGGGTACCTTTCATTGTGTTTCCTTTTTTATTTTTGCCAGTGATTCCATAGCCTTGGTGCCTGAACCAAGGGCGCGCATTGTCACACTTCTGGCTGCTCATACCAGTGAACCAGCGCACAGAATGGGGAAGCAAAAGAGGCTGTTTCAATTTTTTTGACACAGCTAACGTTATGAAAATAATGATAAAGATGTCATCTCATCACGGATGAAATAGTGTGAGCTCGCCAGCGTTTACATATTTCTCATCGAGAATGAAGATTGAGTGTTTGTCACTTGCTTCCTATACTCGGGCTGTTCCTCACGGAACCCAGGTAAAGAGCAAACCGACAGTGATGTCGGGACGCAAAGCCTCCGGTCTGCCAGCGATGACAGATAGCGGGGCTCCCCCGGGTGACATGAGGGTATGTGGCCCGTCCATGGCCTGTTGTCGACCCCTTTTCGCCTGTTGCTGTTGCCCTTTGCCCGGTCATTAAAAGCCAAGACCAACAAGGAAGATAACAAGATGCAACAGACCCTCAGGCCCAGCAGGCTCGCCATGCTGGTTGCCCTTGCGACCATGCCCGGCTGGGCGCAGGCCGCCTATCCCGCCTATCAGGCCGGTACCGCCTACAAGGCTGGCGATATCGTCAGCAATGTCGGCAATCTCTATGAATGCAAGGAATTCCCCTACTCCGGCTGGTGCGGCGCTTCGTCCTACCACTATGCCCCCGGTGTGGGCACCGTCTGGGCGGATGCCTGGAAGCCGTTCACCGACGGCAGCACGACGCCGGGTCTGACGCTGGCCATTGGCTCGCCCGCCGCGGGTAGCGCGTTCAACGAAGGTGCCCCGGTCTCCCTGGCGGTGACCCTTGGCGGCAACAGCAGCGCCCTGGTCAAGGTCGAATATCTGATCGATGGCACCCAGGTGGCGGTGAGCAGCGCGGCTCCCTGGTCGGCGAGCTGGACCGCCAGCGGTGTCGGTGCCCATCAACTGAAATCCCGGGCGCTGGACAAGGATGGCAAGGTGCTCGGCGAGGCGGATGTCAGCTTCAACGTCGCCGCCGTGGTGGCGCCCGAGGCGCCGAAGGTGAGCATCGCGAGCCCGGCTGCCGGTGCCAAGGTGACGCTGGGCCGCAGCACGGCGGTGAGTGGCAACGTCACCGATGCCAACAACGACGTGGCCAAGGTCGAACTGTTCGTGAACGGCCAGAAGGTGGGCGAGGATACCAGCGCGCCCTGGCAGGTGAACTGGACACCCCAGGCCAAGGGGCTGACCGGCCTCAAGCTGGTCGCCACCGACAAGGGTAATCTGGTGGGCGAGTCCGCCCAGGTGGATGTGCAGGTGGAAGAGGCGGCACTGCCGCCCACCGGCGGCAATCTCTCCTGCGATGTGCGCCAGATCTACCGCGCCGATGGCAGCGAGTGCATGGGGGATGACCATGCTCGCCGGGTCATCGGTTATTTCACCTCCTGGCGTACCGGCAAGAACGGCCTGCCCGCCTACCTGGTGAACGACATTCCCTGGGACAAGATCACCCACATCAACTACGCCTTCGCGGCGGTGGACGAGCAAAATCACACCATCAAGGTGGATGACGCCGCCACCAAGATGACCTGGAACGGGGTGCCGGGTGCCGAGATGGATCCCGAGTTCGCCTATCAGGGCCACTTCAACCTGCTCTCCAAGTACAAGAAGCAGTATCCGGACGTGAAGACCCTGATCTCGGTCGGGGGCTGGGCCGATACCCGCGGCTTCTACACCGCCACCACCAAGGGTGATTGCACGGTCAACACCGCCGGCATCAACGCCTTCGCCGATTCTGCGGTGAGTTTCATCCGTCAGTACGGTTTCGACGGGGTGGATGTGGACTATGAATACCCCACCTCCATGAAGGATGCGGGCAACCCCAACGACTTCCCCCTCTCCAACCAGTGCCGGGCCAAGCTGTTTGCCAACTACGAAGTGTTGATGAAGACGCTGCGTACCCGGCTGGACAACGCCGGTACCGAAGATGGCCGCAAGTACATGTTGACCATCGCCTCGCCGGCCTCGGCCTACCTGTTGCGCGGCATGGAGAACTTCCAGGTCACCCAGTACCTCGATTACGTCAACCTGATGACCTATGACTTCCACGGTGCCTGGAACAACTTCGTGGCTCACAACGCCGCCCTGTTCGACAACAAGGCGGATCCCGAGCTGGCTCAATGGGGTGTCTACAGCCAGGCCCAGTACGGCGCCATCGGCTACCTGAACTCCGCCTGGGCGGCCCACTACTTCCGTGGCGCCCTGGCGGCCGGCAAGATCAACATCGGGGTGCCTTATTACACCCGTGGTTGGCAAGGGGTGACCGGCGGGACTCATGGTCTCAATGGCAAGGCGGCCCTGCCGAGTCAGAGCAACTGTCAGCCGGGCACCGGTGGCAGCACCATTCCCTGCGGCAACGGTGCAGTCGGGATCGACAACATCTGGCATGATCTGGACAAGAACGGCAAAGAGATCGGCGCCGGTGCCGTGCCCATGTGGCACGCCAAGAACCTGGAGCATGCGGCCAGTCTCGGCATCACCACGCTGCCGAGCTATGGTACCGCCTGGGGTCTGGATCCCAATGATCCTGCCGACGTGATCCAGGGCCAGTATGTGCGCTACTTCGACGACAAGGCGCAGGTACCCTGGCTGTGGAACGAGCAGAAGAAGGTGTTCCTCTCCACCGAAGATGAAGAGTCCATGGGCAAGAAGCTGGACTACATCGTCAAGCGGGGTCTGGGGGGCGTCATGTTCTGGGAGATGGCGGGGGACTATGACTTCGATCCGGCCAAGAACGAGTATGTGATGGGCAGCACCCTGACCAGCCTCGCCTATGACAAGTTCAAGGCGGCCACACCGCCCAACCTGAAGCAGAACGATCTGCCTGCCCCGGCAGCCCAGCTCGACATCGGCGTCAGCCTCTCCGGTTTCAAGGAAGGAGATTCCAACTACCCGATCAACCCCACCCTCAAACTGACGAACAAGTCGACCCAGACCATACCGGGTGGCACGCGTATCGAGTTCCTGGTACCCACCTCCACCTCTGACACCATCACGGATCAGAGTGGCATGGGGCTGAAGGTGGTGGAGAGCGGTGGCAACCAGAACTCCGATGGCATCGCGGGCGAGAAGGACTTCCACAAGGTGGCCATGACGCTGCCGACCTGGAAGGCCTGGGCACCGGGTTCCGACGTCGAAGTGGCCATGACCTACTACCTGCCGGCGGCGGGTGTGCCCAGCGGCGTGCGCCTGATTGTCGGCAGCCAGACCATAGGTCTCAAGGCTGACTTCCCGGCGCTGGCCGAGGCCGTGGTGGGCACGGGCGGCGGTGATGGCGGCAGCGGCGGCACGACCTGCAGCAGCCAGAACGTCAACCCGGCGAGCTATCCGGCCTATCCGAGCTGGCCGCAGGGGGATCACGCCAATGCCAACGATCGCGTGACCAATGGCAAGGCGGTCTGGCAGGCCAACTGGTGGACCAGCAGCGAACCCAAGGCCGGTGACGGCAGCTGGAAGCTGGTGTGCAACTACTGATGTGATGAAGCGGCATCTTTCCGATGCCTCATCGATACGAAAAATCCGGAGCCTGGCTCCGGATTTTTTTATGGGGAGTCAGCGTGATAAACGGCCATAAAAAAGACCGCTCCGAAGAGCGGCCAATGTGCCACCAAGGCAACTGGTGGGGCTGAGCCCCTTGTGTCGTGGAGGCATGGCGAAGCCAATGCTTCGCCTGGCATGTCACTGGGTGACGGCGCCCCCTTGTTGTTCCTTCAGGAAGTTGATCCAGGGAGAGGCGCGGCCGCTGACACTGCCGTTTTGAGCCGCCTGACTGAAGGCGGAGAGCGCCTCCTTTGGTTTCTGCTGCTCAAAATAAGCCACCCCGGTCAGGAACTTCAGATCCGCCCGCTGTTCCCCGTTGGCATTGGCCGCCGGCTTGGCGGCGAAGGCCACCAGATCCTGGTAGCGTTTGCTCTGGATCATCATGCGCGCCATCTTCAACTGCAGTTCGGCATTGGGGGCCAGTTTGTAGGACTTGGCCAGGGTATCGATGGCCGGATCCAGCTCCTTGGCCTGATGCCAGTAGTTGGCCAGCGTCTTGTAGTTGGCCGCACTGCCCTCGATGATCCCGTCCTTCATGGCCTTCTCCATCACCCTGGCGGCGCGATGGGGAATGCCGGTAAAGGCCAGGTAGTTGGCGAGGCGCTGCAACTCGTTGGCTTCGGTCAGCATGCCGAGGTTATAAGCCCCCTCCAGCGCCGCCAGTGCCTTGGCGTCGTTGCCCGCCTGCATGTGCATGGCGGAGAGCTGGGTCCAGTACTTCTTCTTCTCCGGATATCGGTCGATGAGGGCGGTCAGCACCTCGGTGGCCGGTTTGTACTGTTTCAGCTCATAGTGCGCCGCCATCTTGAGCAGATACCAGGACTCGGGCGCCTTGCCCCCCGACAGCTTGATGGCCTGATCCACCGCCGGTATGGCTTCCCGGTACTGCTTGAGCTGCACATGGGCGTTGGCCAGGGTGATGTAGGCGTGGGGGGTGGGCTTCTCGTCCTTGCCAAGGCTCGCGAACCACTGGTTCATGGTGCTGATGGAGGCCTTGAAGTTTCCCTCCGCCATGTAGAGCTGGGCCAGGTTGTAACGCACCTGCTGGGCCACCGGCTGCGGCAGGCCGCCGGTGGCGATGGCATCGGCGAAGTACTTGGTCGCCTGGCCGTATTTTTCCTGCTGCGCGGCCACGAAGCCCAGGGTCTGCAGGATCACGCCCTTGTCGTAGACCCGCTCGCCTGCGCCGGACAGCGCATCCTGCAGCTTGGCATTGGCCTCGCCGTATTTCTTCTCGGTGATCAATTCCTGCGCCTTGTTGACCGCGCGATAGGCGCGATCGGAGAGGGCGGGTTGCTCGGCGGCCCAACTGGCGGTGCTGAGCAGCACCGCCATGGCGACCGGGGCGAGGATCAGGGTATGTAACTTTTTCATCGCCACCTTCCTTAGTTGACCGCGAACTCGATCTCTTGCTGCATACGGGAAGCCTGCGGCTTGCCATCGACCATGGCCGGTTTGAACGTCCATTTGGCGATGGTCTTGCGGGCCTCCTTGCCGAGGTCATAGCTGCGTGGCTCTTCCTTGACGATCCGCACGTTGCTGACGGTGCCGCGCTCGGTGACGGTGAATTCCACCAGCACCTTGCCGCTCGCCAACCCCGCCAGGGCCGCCTTGCGGGGCATCATGGGCTCGAAGGTCGCCATGGGAATGGCGCCGTTGTTGCCACCGATGCCACCGCCGCCGCCACCCGTGCTGTAGGCACCGAGGGCGTTGCCGCCGCCGATGTTGACCGGGATGTCGAGTTTGGGCATGTCCATGGGGGAACTCTCCATCTGCGGCCGGTCCGTGCTGGCCACTTCCATCTCAGGAGGGGGAGGGGGCCGGTTCGGGGGCGGGGGCTTGGGCAGTTCCCGTTGTTTCTCTTGCAGAGTCTCCTGGGGCTTGAGGCGGATGAAGTCCGTCATGGTGACGTCTTCACGCTCCGTCAGCTCCCGGTGATCCGGCGTGATGAGCTTGTTCATTCCCAGAAACAGGAAGAACACCACCACGCAGGAGACCGCTATCGATATCAGGTATCTCATGGTGCTCGCTCCGGCGTCAGCTGCTCTTGCTTGCCGCGATGGAGATGTTCTGGACACCGGCCATGCGGATCTGATCCATGACCTGGACCACCAGACCGGAACGGGATTCGGTATCGGCCTGGATCACCACGGCACTCTCCGGGTTCTCGGCTCGCAGACGCTCGATGTTGGCACGCACGGCACCCACTTCGACGACCCGCTTGTCGACCCAGACCTGACCATTCTCGCGAACCGCAACCATGATGTTCCCCTTCTTCACCGTCTCCGCCGTGCTGGCGCTCGGACGGTTGATCTCCACCCCGGACTCCTTGACGAACGAGGTGGTGACGATGAAGAAGATCAGCATGATGAACACGATGTCCAGCATGGGGGTCAAATCGATGGCCGCCTCATCAGCACCGCTGTCGCTGTGACGTTTTCTCATAGCAAAAACTCCTTGCTTAACTGATGGCCGGGCGGCGTACGCCTGGCCAGTGCATCCTGCATTAACCGTGTTTCAGGTTGTCTTCCAGCTTCTCGACCGCCAGCCTGGCTTTATGATCGAGCTGATTGACAAAAAACAGGCCGGAAAGGGCGGCAATCATGCCTGCCATGGTCGGAACCGTCGCCTTGGAGATGCCCGAGGCCATCGCCCTGGGGGAACCGGTGCCGGTGATGGCCAGGGTGTCGAACACCTGCACCATGCCCACCACGGTTCCCAGCAGCCCCATCAGCGGACAGAGGGCGATCAGCACCTTGATGATCGGCATCCCCTTGTCCACCGCCATGGCGACCCGGGAGACCAGCTCGCGCCGGATCTGCTTGGCCGACCAGGAGAGGTGGTCGCTGCGGGCCAGCCAGGTTGCCTTGGTCTGCTTCACCTGCTTGGGATAGACGGTCATGAAGTAGAACCAGCGCTCCAGCAGCAGTGCCCACATCATCAGGGTCAGGATGAACAGGGCGACCAGTACGTCGCCCCCCAATCCCAGAAACCGGCGGACCGACTCGACTTCTTCAATCAACCAGAACCACATGGTGACTCCTTAGGCTGCAGCCTTGGCGGCGTACAGACTCTCCTGGTAGCGGGCCACAAAGCCTGCGCTCTGCTCTTCCAGCACCTGGATGAGACGGCGGCTCTGGGTCTGCACAATGGTGTAGAGGAACAGCATGGGCACCGCGACCACCAGACCTTGCATGGTGGTGACCAGGGCCTCGGAGATGCCGCCTGCCATCAGCTTGGGATCGCCGGTACCGAACAGGGTGATGGCCTGGAAGGTGGCGATCATGCCGACCACGGTACCCAGCAGACCCAGCAGCGGGGCTACGGAGGCGATCAGCTTGATGATGCTGATGCCCTTCTCGAACTTGGGCACGTTGCGCAGGATGATCTCGTCGAGCTTGGATTCCAGATCCTCGATGTTGTCACCGCGATGGCCCTGGTAAGCCTCCAGCATCTCGCCGATGGGGTTGCCCTTGATGATCTGCTCGGATTTGAGCTGCTTGCGCATGGAGCCGCCGATCAGCGACAGACGGGCACCGCAGAACAGGGCCAGCAGGGTACCGAGCACGCCGAGCACCATGATGACGTAGCCCACTTCACCCCCTTGATCGATGCGCTCCTTCAGGGTCGGAGACTGCACCAGCAGGGAGAGGATCACGCCGCGGGACGGATCGACGAAGATGGGCTCGACGGCGCCGCCGCCCTGCTCAAACTTGGCGACCGGCTCCAGCACGCTGCTGTCCGGCTGACGGGGCAGCTGTTCGAACTTGCCGGTTTCCGGCACGAAGGTCAGGTACTTGCCATCGGAGACGGTGTTGAACTCGCCGATCTGGGTGACCGTCTTCTCGGCCTGGTTGCCCTCGCCGTAGACCACGGTGGCCGGGATCTGGCTTACCTTGCCACCATCGACCATGCGGCCAAGGGTGACGGTCCAGAAGGCGGTCAGATCGTCGCTGGAGGGCAGCTCTTTACTCTCGGCAAGGCGAGTCAGCAGCGCCGCCTGCTCCGGATGCTCGACCCGGCGGGCGGAGGCGTTGAAGATCCCCTTGAACTCGCCGGCGAACTGACGCAGTACGCCGAACATCTCTCCCATGTTGCCGGAACGCTGGCGCAGGGTTTCGGTCAGCTCGGTCAACTGCTTGTCGTTGGCGTCGAAGGTCGCTTTGAGCTGCTCGCCCTTGGCGGTCTCGGCGGCGAGCTCGGCCTTGGCTTTGGCCAGCAGGGCCCCTTGCTCGTTCTTGTCAGCCAGGAAGCGGGCTTCCCGCTCCTTGTTGAGCTGGGATTCGCTGGTGCTGGCGGCTTTGACCTGGTTCAGCAGGGCGTTCAGATCCACCGGTTTCTCGGCGGCGGTCACCGGCAGGGTGATCAGGGTGGCTCCCGCAATCAGGGAGGCAATGGCCAGTTTGATTCCTTTCATGATGCTTTCTCCGCAGTTTGAACCGGCAGCTTGATGAGGGCGGGTGGCGCCTGTTTCTTGGCAATACGCAAGCCCTGTTCTACTGCACTGCGATACTCCTGGGGCAACTCTTCCCATTGGCGGGTCTTCTTGTTCCACATGCCGGTCTCGTTACCATCCGGGGACTGGTAGAGCAGGGCGATGCGCCCGACCCGCAGGAACTCATAGGTCTTCTCGCTGCCATCCTTGTCCAGGCTCGCCTTGTAGGATTCGATGGTGCGGCTGAAGCCCTCCTCGATCTGGTAGGCCTCGAGGATCTTGCGGTACTTCTCGGAGATGGTGACGTCGGCCCGGTTCATGAGATCGGTCAGGGCGGCCACGCGGTCCTCGCGCTCCACCTTCTGGAACGGCAGATCCAGGGAGACGAACTGATCGAGGGAGTCGATCATCTTGAGCATCAGGGGCACCACTTCGGTGCTGGTCTGATCGATCTGGTCTATCTGGCGCTGCATGGAGGCCAGCTCGCTGCTCTGGGACTCGACCATCTTGCCGACCTGCTCGTTGTAGGTACGCAGGCTGTCGACCTGACGCAGGGCGGCCTTGTACTGCGCCAGAGCCGTTTCGGCAGACTCGGCGTAGTTGTCGATCTTCTGTTGGGAAACTTTGGATGCATTGTCGGTGGCGGCTTGAGTGTCCACGGCCTGGTTGGCAGAGGCGGCACTCAGATTGAAGCTGGTCAGCAAGGCAGCGGAAACCAGGCTGCCGAGGAGCGCTTTCTTCATTGTAATAGTCCTTGTTTTCATAGGATTACCCTATCTCCATTACTTCCTTGGAATGTTGGGCAAAGCCGACCCCAGGGGGGGCCGGCTTGTCTCTTGCTTGGTGGATTAGAACTTCTGGGCGTAGTCGATGTAGTAGATGCGACCGTCGATGCTGTAGAGCTCTTCGTCATAGGTGAAGCCATCGCTCTCGAGGGACGGGCCCGCGTTGAACATGTTCTTCACCCCGACCTGGATCTTGCCATCCCACGGTGCTTCCACGCCGACGTTCAGGTTCCAGGTGGTCTGGGACGCGATGTGACCGACTTCCTGACCGGTATCGGCGATGTAGTCCTGGCTCTGGGAGTCGATGTAGTTCGCGCTCAGGTAGGTATCCATGTTCCACCATTGGGGAACGTTGACGCCGACACCGGTGCTGAAGCGGAACTGGGGCAGACCGTTCTGGCCAATCTTGTCGATGACCGGGCCGCCGGCGTACAGACCTTCCTTGTACTCCAGGATGTAGGTACCGCCGAGGTCATAACGGACGGTGGCGTAGTTCAGGTCGTACTTGTAGTCGACCTTCAGATCGAGGCCCGAGGTATCCAGGGTACCCAGGTTGACCATGGAGGCGATGGCGCCGTTGATCCGGCCCTGGCTGTTACGGGTGACGTTGCTGGAGCTGCCGGTGTTCAGTTCGTCATAGATGACGGACTGCAGGGAGTTCAGCTGGATCACGTCATCGATGCTGATGGTGTAGTAGTCCAGGGAGAGGTTCAGGTCATCGAGCGGGCTGTAAGCCACCCCGAAGTTCCAGGTATCCGCGGTCTCTTCCTTCAGCTGCTCGTTGGAGGTGCGGGTGGTGTCGTACTGACGGTTCGGGCAGTTGGCTGCCGAGATGCCATTGGCCTCGCAGTAGACATAGTCCTTGGCCCAGTCGGCCGAGTAGGAGTCCGCCGCGTAGAGATCGCTCAGGCTGGGGGCACGGAAGGAGCGGGACCAGGAGGTGCGCAGCATCAGATTGTCCAGCGGCTGGTAGCGCAGGCTCGCCTTGGGTGAGAAGGCGCTGCCAAAGTCGCTGTAGTCATCGAAACGACCGGCCACGTTCAGCTCGATCTGCTCGGTGATGGGCACCAAGGTCTCGATGTAGGCGGCGGTCACGTCGCGCACACCGCCGGAGGAGTTGCCGGAGGAGCCGATGATGTTGCCGGCTTCGGACTGGGCATCGTACTTGTCGGTGTAGACCCAGTCGTTGTACTCGGCGCCGGCGTACCAGCTGACCGGACCGGCGGGCAGTTCACCCATGTCCCACTGCACCCCTGCGTACCACTGGTAGAAGTCCATGGTGGAGCGGCGGCTGGTGTCGGCGGCCATGGCCTTGGTGCTGTCGGCGCTGAACTCGCCACCCACGAACTTGCCATCGGCGATTGCCTGCTGGGCGGCGGAGGCCAGCACGTAACCGGTACCGTTCTCCTTGTTGTCGGTCTTGGAGTACATGTAACCGGCGTTCCACTGCATGTCACCCACGGATTCGGTGGCGATGGTGCCTTCGAAACCGAGGTTCAGACTGCCGGTCAGGTCGGTGACCAGGTTGTCACGGGGACCGACGTTGCTGAAGCGGTAGTAGGCGTAGGCGGCTTCACCCAGGCCCTGGGTGGCGGCAGCATCCAGGCCGTTGTCGGTGAAGAAGCTGGCATTGTTCGGGTTGGCCGGATCGATGGTGAAGGCCCCGGCAGCGGGGGCGAAGCGACCGAAACTCTCGACCCGGGAGCCGATGATCTGGGGCACGAAGTCCACGTTGTCATTGATGTGATAACGGCCGTTCACGTACAGGGTGTCGCGGCTGCGGGAGGCCGTGGTGGCGGCAATCTTGCCGTAGTTGTAGTTACAGCCGTCTTCGAAGCCGATGAAGGGCTCTTTACAGCTGCCATCCGCGTTGGTGGCGCCCGCCAGGGGGCCATATTTCCAGACCGGATCGCCATTGGCATCCAGGCCGGTCACCCCTTCCACGTTGCGGCCATAGGCGCTGGGGGCTTCGTTGCCCTGCTTGGAGAGATAATCGCGATCACGGGCGTAGATGACGTCTTTCTTGTCATGCTCGTAGACCGCCATCAGGGAGCCCTTCTCACCATTGACGCCGGCGACGATGGAGCCGCTCGCTTCGTCACCCCCGTCTTCGCTCGGGGAGCCCAAGCGACCCTGGAAGGTCAGGCCTTCATAGCCTTCCTTGAGTACCACGTTGATGACACCGCCGATGGCATCGGAACCGTAGATGGCGGAGCCGCCGTCCAGGTTGACTTCAACCCGCTCGACGGCGGCCATGGGGATGGTGTTCAGGTTGATGGAGGTGCCGCCCATGGTGGGGGAACCCGCGACCCGCTTGCCATTCAGCAGAACCAGGGTGCGCTCAGACCCCAGGCCGCGCAGGCCGACGGTGGCCTGGGACTGGAAGGAGCTGCCGGAGGCGGGGGAGACCCCCCCGAAGGAGTTGTAAGAGGCTTGCTTGAGGTAGTCGGCGACGGTCTGTTGGCCGGATTCTTCAATCTTGGCCTTGCTGACGGAGACGACAGGGGTGGAACCTTCCACGTCGACCCGGGAGATCCGGGAGCCTGTGACCTTGATTTTTTGCAGTTTTTCTACGTTCTGGCCCTCTTCGGCCAGGACAGGGGTGGCCACAACTGCCGCGCTCGCCAAGGCAAACGCTACGGCAGCAGAGAGTCTGCTTTTCCTAAGCATCGCTAGTATCCTTCCTGATTGTTTTTTGTTTGCTTCCTGTACCGCCCTCGTTGGAGCAGTGCGTAAGGCTTATCAAGGTTTGAGGTTTAACGTCAAATGAGGCGGGGTGAATGGGGAGGCAGGTGGGAATTAGATAACTATTTTTTATATTGGTGTTTTTTTCGGGATTTTATACTGTTCATCTTGCGTTCAGCGATGTGAAAACGATGTTAAATGTACCCGTTTCGATTTTATTGATTATTTTTGAACTTATCGATAATGCACATGTCCCGATGAGTGATATATCGTCAACATCTACTTTGGTAGCATTTAAATCTGTCTTTGTTCATGTTCTCGCTCGGAGCCTCGTCCTGCCCATCGAAAAATCCCTCTTCTTCTATAGGTAAAATCAATATCGCCGCTGATTTATCACAAGTTGTTGTTAAATATTGGTTTTGGTGCTGCTCTTGGGTTTTGTTTAATTAAATTTTATTAATTAAAAACAATTTAAATATGATGGCGTAGCAGTTTTTTATCTTGAAGTTGGGTTTTCGAAAAAAAAATTCCGGTTTTTTCTACTGCACCGCCCCCTCCTGTTTCATGTGCCTCGTTTTACTTGATTTTTGTTGCAGAGCTTTTACAGTGACCGAGCGGTATTGTCTGCCAATGACAGGCAATTCAGTGAGTAATGCCAGGAAGGACAGGCTGTTCATCGGATTTGAATGGCCATACAAGAACAACAAGGATGAGGTTTAACCCACCATGCTGTCGTATTTCTTACGTCGGATGCTTTTGATCATCCCGACGTTTCTCGGGATCACCCTGCTCGTCTTCACCATCACCCGCTTCGTGCCGGGCGGTCCGGTCGAACGCATGCTGATGCAGGCGCAGGTATCGCAGAATGAAAGCGGGCGCTCCAGTGGCAGCAAGGGAGCCCAGGCCCTCTCTGACGAGCAGATCGAGGAACTCAAGGCGTTCTACGGCCTGGACAAACCCATGCTGATCGCTTACTGGGAGTGGCTGCAAAAACTCGCGGTACTGGATCTGGGGGAGTCGACCCGTTACTACGAGCCGGTGTGGGATCTCATCAAGGATCGCTTGCCGGTCACCGCCTTCTTCGGACTGGCGACCTTCCTGCTGAGCTATGCGGTCTCCATCCCGCTCGGGGTGGCCAAGGCGCTCAGGCATAACAGCCGCTTCGACTCCTTGAGCTCCATGCTCATCTACATGGCCTATGCGCTGCCCGCCTACGTGGTGGGGATCTTCCTCATCACCGTCTTCGCCTTCCACCTGGAGTGGCTGCCCATGGGGGGCTTCCCGGGGGACGATTTCGAGTACATGGAGAGCAGCTGGGACCAGATCCGTACCGTCTTCGCCCACGCTCTGCTGCCTCTCATCGCCTATGCCATCGGCGATTTTGCCATCCTCACCATGACCATGAAGAACAGCCTGATGGAAAACCTGTCGGCGGATTACGTGCGCACCGCCGTGGCCAAGGGGCTGCCGTTTCGCAAGGCGGTCACCGGCCATGCCATGCGCAACAGCCTGATCCCCATCGCCAGCCACCTGGGGGCCGTGCTCACCGTCTTCTTCGGGGGCTCCTTCCTCATCGAGACCATCTTCAACATCGACGGCATCGGCCTGCTTGGCTATGAGGCCATCGTCGAGCGGGATTACCCCACCGTCATGGGGATCCTGGCGATCACCTCCATGCTGATGCTGGTGGGGAATATCGTCTCCGACATCTGCGTGGCGCTGGTCGATCCTCGCGTGCGGTTTGGAGACTGACCATGAACCTGAACCTGAACCTCAATCCGGTCACACTGAAAAAACTCAAGCGTTTCAAGTCGATAAAGCGGGGTTACTACTCCTTTATCATCTTCTCCGTGCTGGTTGTCATCTCCCTTCTGGCGGAACTCCTGGTCAACAGCCGGGCCCTGGTGGTGAGCTATCAGGGGGAGCTCTACTTCCCGACTTATGGAAACGTTATCTCCGGCCAGCAGTTCGGGCTGGATTACGAATACGAGACCAATTACCGCCAGTTGCAGGCCCGCTTCGCAGAGGCGGGAAAAGGGGATTGGGTGCTGCTGCCGCTGGTGCCCTGGAACCCCTATGAGCAGGACTTCAAGCAGGACGCCTATCCACCCTATGCGCCGAGCCTGGCCGAGCGCCACTTCCTCGGCACCGACACCAGCGGCCGCGACGTGCTGGCGCGTCTGGTATACGGCTTTCGCATCGCCATCGGTTTTGCCTTCATCACCCTGGTGGCGAGTTACGTCATCGGGGTCAGCATCGGCTGCATGATGGGCTTTCTCGGCGGGCGTTTTGATCTGGTGCTGCAGCGCTTCATCGAGATCTGGTCCCAGGTGCCCTTCCTCTACGTCATCATGATCCTGGTGTCGCTGGCCAAGCCGAACTTCGGCTTGTTCGTCGGCATCAACGTGCTGTTTGGCTGGATGGGGATCACCTGGTACATGCGCACCCTCACCTACAAGGAGCGGGCGCGGGACTATGTGATGGCGGCGCGGGCCCAGGGGGCCAGCACGGGGCGCATCATCTTCAACCACATACTGCCCAATACCCTGATGATGATCGTCACCCTGGCCCCCTTCGCCGTGGTGGGC
Organism: Aeromonas intestinalis; assembly: GCF_054052485.1. NCBI lineage: Bacteria > Pseudomonadati > Pseudomonadota > Gammaproteobacteria > Aeromonadales > Aeromonadaceae > Aeromonas > Aeromonas intestinalis. The sequence continues at coordinate 209,113 of NZ_JBSTYK010000005.1, read as the reverse complement.
AATATCTCCACCCTGACGGCGCTGGATTACCTGGGTTTCGGCCTGGCGCCACCCACCCCGAGCTGGGGGGAACTGCTCTCCCAGGGTATCAACAACCTGGATGCCATCTGGATCGTGAGCTCGGTGGTGGCGGCGGTGAGCCTGGTGCTCATCATGGTCTCCTTCATCGGCGAGGCCATCCGGGAGGCGTTCGATCCGCGCAAGTTCACCCGCTACCAGTGATGGTGTGGTGCAAGATATCGGTTGTGTGTGAAATTACATGATTTAACCCTTAATCAAGAAGCCCCCGCAGCAGGGGTCATGACCAGGAAGTCAGATATGCAGAATAAAATAAAATGGATAGGTGCACTTTTCCTGCTGGTGAATGGATCCTGGGTCTGGGCCGCCAGCCTGCCCGCGGATCTCAAGTGGGAAACCAATGACACGGACCCGGTGTTTGCCTCCCCCAAGGCGCTGCCAGGCGGCTCTCTGACCATGTTCATCGACAGCTTCCCGTTGACGTTTCGCACCGTGGGGCCCGACTCCAACGGTGCGTTTCGCTCCTTCATTCAGGACAACCAGCTGAGGCTCATCAGCTTCCACCCCAATACCGGCAATCCCATCCCGTCGCTGGCGACCCAGTGGGCCATCGCGCCGGACAACCAGACCGTCTATTTCAAACTGGATCCACGCGCCAAGTGGTCTGACGGCAAGCCGGTCACCGCGGATGACTACACCTTCGGCTACGAGATGATGCGTTCCAAGGAGATCCGGGCACCCTGGTACAACAACTACTACACCACCGAGATCGTGGCGGTGGAGAAGATTGACGACCACACCATCCTGGTCAAGTCGGGCAATCGCAAGGCCAAGCTGGACTTGCTCAACACCACGGAGCTCTGGCCCCAGCCCAAGCATTACTACAAGCTGACCCCCAACTGGGTGAAGCAGTACAACTGGTCCGTGGTGCCCACGACGGGTCCCTATGTCATGACCGAGGTGAAGAAGGGCAAGTCCATCACCTTCAGCAAGCAGCCAGACTGGTGGGCCCAGCAGGATCGCTACAACCAGCACAGGTTCAACATCGACACCATCAAGGTACAGGTGATCCGCGACCACAACATCGCGTTTCGCCACTTCCTGAAAGGGGAGATAGACACCTTCGAGATGCTGCTGCCGAACTGGTGGCACGAGAAGGCGGTGACGCCGGAGTACAAGCAGGGTTACGTGCAGAAGGTGATGGCCGTGACCGACACCAAGCAGGGCGGGCAAGGGGTTCACCTCAACATCGCCAATCCCAGGTTGGCGGATATCAATGTGCGCCTCGGCATCCAGCACGCCATGAACCTCGACAAGATGATCGCCACCGTGCTGCGCGGCGACTATGACCGCGCCACCACCTTCGGCTCGGGCTTCGGCGACTTTACCGACATGCAGCTGGCCGAGCGGGCCTATGACGTGGCCAAGGCGCGGGAATTCTTCGCCAAGGGTGGCTACACCAAGCCGGGGCCGGACGGCATCTTGCAAAACGACAAGGGCGAGCGCCTCACTCTGGCGGTCACCTACACCACCCAGGAGCATACCAAGCGGCTGACCGTGCTCAGGGAAGAGGCCAAGAAGGCGGGCCTGGATCTGGAGCTCAACCTGGTGGATGGCGCCACCGGTTTCAAGGTGATGCTGGAGAAGAAACACGAGGCGGCCTGGCTTGGCTGGGGCGGTGGCGGTCTCTATCCGCAATATTGGGAGTCGTTCCACTCGGATAACGCCAACAAGCCACAGACCAACAACCTGTTCAACGTGGCAGACAAGCAGCTCGACACCCTGATCGATGCTTACGACGTGGAGTTCGACACCGCCAAGCGGGCCGATCTCTCCCGCCAGATCCAGCAGCGCATCTATGATCTCGCCATCTTCGTGCCCGGTGTACAGCTCAACTATGTGCGGGCCAGCAGCTGGCGCTATGTGATGCTGCCCGAGGTGCCTGCCACCAAGAACACCCCGGATCAGCTCTACTGGCCCATGGATGGCTACCCCCACAGCAGCGGCGGTCTGCTCTGGATCGATCCCAAGGTGAAGGCCGAGACCCTAAAAGCCAAGGACGCGGGCGAGACGCTGGCCCCCATCAATCTGCTCGACAAGACCTATGCGCACCATTGAGTCCAGGATTGAGCCCATAGACAAGGGAGGGGCGGCCATGGCCAAGCGGGAGGCCCCCATCCTCGAGGTCCGGGATCTCGAGGTGGAGTTCGCCGTCGATGACGGCAAGATCAAGGTGCTGGACGGGGTGAGCTTCGCCGTGGCGCCGGGGCAGACCCTCGGCATCGTCGGCGAGTCCGGTTGCGGCAAGAGCGTCACGTCCCTCGCCATCATGGGGCTGTTGCCCAAGCCCCATGGTCAGGTCGTCGCGGGTTCCATCCGATTCCAGGGGGAGGAACTGCTGTCACTGCCGCCGGATCAGATGTACCGGGTGCGGGGCAACCGCATCTCCATGATCTTCCAGGAGCCGATGACGGCCCTGAACCCGGTGCAGACCGTGGGGGATCAGTTGATGGAGGTGTTCAGCCTGCACCGGCCGGAGTACAGCAAGCACGACCGCAAGGCGGCCGCCATCGCCATGCTGCACAAGGTGGGGATCCCGGAGCCGGAGCGGCGCTTCGGGGTCTATCCCCACAACCTCTCCGGCGGCATGCGCCAGCGGGTGATGATCGCCATGGCGCTGGCGTGCGAGCCGGCCCTGCTCATCTGCGACGAGCCGACCACGGCGCTGGATGTGACCATTCAGGCCCAGATCCTGGATCTGATGAAGGAGCTGCAAGCCCAGACCGGCATGGCCATCATCTTCATCACCCACGACCTCGGGGTGGTGGCGGAGCTGTGCGACGAAGTGGTGGTGATGTATGCGGGTCGGGCGGTGGAGCGGGCCGATATCTACGAGCTGTTTGACCGGCCGCGTCATCCCTATACTCATGGTCTGATGGCCTCGATCCCGCGCCTCGAAGATGTGCCAAAGAGCCTGCTCAAGACCATCAAGGGCCAGGTGCCTGCCCTGCACGAGATGCCGGCGGGGTGCCGTTTCTCCAACCGCTGCCCCCACGCCACCGAGATCTGCGTGGGCACCAATCCGGTGGCGGAATCCCTGGGAGAGCGGCACACAGTGTCCTGCCATCACTGGAAGGAGTTGAGCGTATGAGCATCTTGTGGTCGATGCGGGACTTGAAGCAGCACTTCAGCACGAGGGAGAGGGGGGATCTGATGCCGCCTCTTCCCCTCGATAACAAGGAGCAACAGCCATGAGCATCTTGTTGTCGGTCAGGGACTTGAAGCAGCACTTCAAGATGGGTGGCGGTTTTTTGCGCAAACACTACACCGTCTATGCGGTAGATGGCATCAGCTTCGAGTTGAAACAGGGGGAGACCCTGGGACTGGTGGGGGAGTCCGGCTGTGGCAAGTCCACCCTGGGGCGCTCCCTGCTCAAGCTGTTCGAGCCCACCGCGGGGCAGATCACCTTCGAGGGGCGGGACATCACCCAGCTGTCGCCAAAAGAGATGCGTTCCCTGCGTCAGGAGATGCAGATCGTGTTTCAGGATCCTGCAGAATCCCTCAATGGCCGCCATACGGTGGGGCAGATCCTGGAGGAGCCCTTCATTATCCACGGCAAGGGCACGACGACACAGCGGCGGGAGTGGGTCTTGGAGCTGCTGGACAAGGTCGGCTTGCCGCGCAGTGCGGCGGATCGCTATCCCCACGAGTTTTCCGGCGGCCAGCGCCAGCGTATCGGCATCGCCCGGGCCATCGCCCTCAAGCCCAAGCTGCTGGTGTGTGACGAGGCGGTGTCGGCGCTCGATGTGTCGGTGCAGTCCCAGATAGTCAATCTGCTGCTCACCCTGCAGCAGGAGATGAACCTCGCCATCATCTTCATCGCCCACGACTTGTCGGTGGTCAAACACATCTCGGACCGGATCGCCGTCATGTATCTGGGGCGGATTGTCGAATTGGCGGATGCTCAGCAGCTTTACCTGAGCCCGCGTCACCCCTATACCCAGGCGCTCATCTCGGCCATTCCGGTGCCGGATCCCCGTCGCCGCAATCAGCGGATCCTGCTGACCGGCGACGTGCCATCCCCCATTTCACCGCCGAGCGGCTGCCACTTCCACCAGCGCTGCCCCTATGCCACGGATCTGTGCCGCAGCGCCTCGCCCGCACTGACGGTGTGCGACGGGCTGGCTCATCAGGTGGCCTGCCACTTCCCCCTGGCTGCGGTGGAGGCGGTGCCGCTGGGAAAGGCGATGTGATGCCGGCGGCCGAGCCACGGCCTCCGGCATCCGCACCGGACGGTCAGCAAGACGAGCAATAAAAAAATGGGGCCTGTGGGCCCCATCTTCATGGTTGGAGTTCAGGTTTGGCCGTGGAATATCTGGCCCGGGCAGGACAGCTTCCCGTGGGGATAGCTGCAGTGTGGATTGTTGTATATTTTGTAATTTTACTACTTATTGCCTTTCGGCTGGCCCACTCAGGCGCCATAGCGGAAGTAGTAGTTGCGGGTCGCCGGTGCATAGGTCACTTTCTCGTCGACGCCTTTCTTGCTGGATGCACCCTTGAGGTGGAACAGCACTGCCAGATTCTCGAACATAGTTTTACCTCATCGCTCTGTTAATCGTTGTTGTATGTGACCTTGGTCACAATTTGATGCTAGGGAATTTTGTGATCCCGATCAACTTATTGTGTTGTAAATTTACATAAATCATGGAAAAGGTTTTCGTATAAAAGTTTTCTTATGGATACGTTTTCAAGAGAATGAGGATGTTTTGAGGCAGGGGAGCCACGAAGAGGGTGCGGGTTGGCGGAAGAGGATGGCCATAAAAATGCCCCGCACGAAGCGGGGCATCATGACACCTGGCAATAAAACCGGCCTTACTTGGCGGGGATCTGTTCCAGCACGTGGACCAGCAGCTGCCAGAAACGCTCGACCGCGGGGATGTGCACCTTCTCGTCAGGGGAGTGAGCACCACGGATGGTCGGACCGAAGGAGACCATGTCCCAGTCCGGGTAGGCGCTCTTGAACAGGCCGCACTCCAGGCCTGCGTGGATCACCATGACGTTAGGCATCTCGCCGAACAGGGTCTGGTAGCTGTTGCGCACCAGCGCCATCACTGGTGAGTCGACGTTCGGGGCCCAGCCCGGGTAGGCGCCGGTGAACTCGCAGCTGGCGCCGGCCAGGTTGAACAGGGAACGGGTCATCTGCTCGACACTCTCGCGACCGGAGTCGATGAGGGAGCGGATGAGGCACTGTACATAGATCTCGCCTTCAAGGGTCTTGATGACGCCGAGGTTGGTAGAGGTCTCGGTGACACCCGGGATGGCATCGCTCATGCGGATGACACCGTTCGGGCAGGCCATCAGGGAGTCCAGCAGGCGGGCCTGCAAGGATTCGCTCAACAGCTTGGCCGGTTTCTCCTTGCTGCTGAGCAGCACGGTCAGGTTTGCCTCGGTGGCGGCCAGTTCGCTCTGGTAGATGCCGGCATAGCGATCCACCAGGGCCTTGAGTTCATTCACGCTGGCGGCAGGCACCAGCAGGGTGGCACGGGCCTCGCGGGGGATGGCATTGCGCAGGGTGCCGCCGCTGATCTCGGCCAGTCGCACACCCAGCGGCTCGGCGGCCTTGAGCAGGCGTACCAGCAGCTTGTTGGCATTGCCACGGCCGCGGTGGATATCGACCCCGGAGTGACCGCCACGCAGCCCCTTGACCTGCAGCTCGAAGCCTTCGCCCTCGGTGGCGGCAACCAGCTCCAGCGGGAAGCGGATATTGGCATCCACCCCGCCGGCGCAGCCCATGTAGACCTCGCCATCCTCTTCGGAGTCGGTGTTGAGCAGGATCTCGCCTTCCAGCCAGCCCGCTTCCAGACCGAAGGCGCCGGTCATGCCGGTCTCTTCGTCCGTGGTCAGCAGCACTTCCAGCGGGCCGTGCTTAATGGTCTTGTCCGCCAGCACGGCCAGGCAGCCGGCCATGCCCATGCCGTTGTCGGCGCCCAGGGTGGTGCCGCGGGCGGTGACCCATTCACCGTCGATGTAGGCATCGATGGGATCCTTGGTGAAGTCGTGCTGGGTGTCGGCATTGGCTTGGGGCACCATGTCGATGTGGGCCTGCAGCACGACGGCCTTGCGATTTTCCATCCCCGGTGTGGCCGGTTTCTTGATGATGATGTTGCCGACGGCATCCTGCTTGACTGCCAGCCCTTCCCCTTGTGCCCACTGGACAATCCAGGCGCTCAGCTGGGCTTCGTGCTTGGAAGGATGGGGGATGGAGCAGATCTGCTCGAAGAATTGCCAAATCAGTTTGGGAGAGAGGGAACTCAGCTGTGCCACGTCGGGACTCCTTACCTGCACGGGATGATAGCGGGCCCCAGCGGTGGCTGGGGAAGTGGGTAACGATAATACAGTCAATCACACAAAAATGTGAGCAGTCAGCGCAAATTGCAGTCCGCTTGTGCTGATAAAGAGGGCGTGAATGGTGAAGCTGGCTACCAGGCGGGGTTCATGCAGCACAACATCAATAATGTGATGCACCTCACAAAAATATTGTCTTTTTCGCCGGCGATGGTAAATTAGCCGCCGTGGGTCATCCCACTTGTCAGGATGACAATCAATGCCTCCAGGGAACCGAAGCAAAGCAAGTGCGCCTCCACGGAACCGAGTGTTCGTTCAAGGATCTGAGCCCGCATTAAGGTACGTAACTTGTTAAGCAATCAGGAGTATTAATATGTCAGGCAGCAATTCAACCTATTGGTTTGCCCAGTCTCTCTATACCCAGGGTTTCAACTATCCGAACCCCTACGCCAACCGTCGTTAAGGCGGGTTGTCAGCCAGACTGACGACCGAATCGACAGACAGCAGGTGTGCGAGGCCTCGAACCTCCCCCTGCTATTTTTTTACCTGAAATCTGGCAAGACGCGGGGCAAGGCCGGCGCAATGCCGTGTCAGACGGTTCTCATCATGAAGCCATGAACGATTTTTCCCGCTTTTCGCATACGTTTGTCAGGCAATCTGCTGGCAAAGAGTGCTATCATGCTGGCCCAACAGCCGGTCTGGATTCCCGCCCTCTCGTGTGAGCAGGCCGCCAGCTATGCCCATCCTGCTTCCATTGCATCAGCGTTTGCTGCCGAGGGTCTTCTCCCGAGGCGGCCCAAGTGCAAGCCGAATTTGGCGGCAGGGGGCCAGAATTGACAGTGGTCGAGCCGTTTGGGGTTCGGAGCTGGTTTTTAAGTGATTGTTTTATATAACTCTTCGAGATCGATATTATGCCAAAGAAATTTTACGTGTCCTGGGACAACCTGCAACGTGAAGCCCGCCGTCTGGCCCGTCGCCAGTTGCCTGTCAGCCAATGGAAAGGGATCATCGCGGTCAGCCGCGGCGGCCTGGTACCGGCCGCGCTGATGGCCCGTGAACTTGGCATTCGCAATGTCGAAACCCTCTGCATCTCCAGCTATGACCACAACAGCCAGCGTGAGCTGGTGGTGGTGAAGGCCGCGACCACGGCCGGCGATGGCGAAGGCTGGCTGGTGGTGGACGATCTGGTGGACACCGGCGGTACCGCCAAGGCAATCCGCGAGCTCTACCCCAAGGCCAAGTTCATCACCATCTTTGCCAAGCCCATGGGCGAGCCGCTGGTGGACGACTTCGAAGTCGCCATCCCGCAGGATACCTGGATTGAGCAACCCTGGGACATGGCGCTGGAATTCGCCAACCCCATCTGCGACGAAGAGTAAGTCCATCGCTGGCGCCACGCGGCGACGACAAGTCGATGGCACCGTCAGCATGACGGCGTCAGAAAGGTTTCAAAGGGCCCCACTTAGGGGCCCTGTTTTTTTATGCTATGGCTGCCGGGCGTGAAAAGTGGTTAAGATGGCCCATAGCCTGAGACAGAAGAGCGACGATTTTGGAACCAAACAACGATACCAACCTGACGGAAAAGCTGTTCACCCGGGTCAAAAAGGTATTGGAAACCTCCGAGATATCCAACTCCAGCCCGGTCGAGGAGCACGACAGCGCCCTGGCCGAGAGCTTCATCGACGGTGCCCTCTCGCCCCACTGGTACCGGCTGCTGCGCCGACCGACCTGGGCCTGGCAGGGCGCGGATCCGGTGGAGGTGGAGCAGACGCTCGCCCACATCGCCATGGGGCAGGGGGAGCGCAGCCATGAGCGGTTCCTCGATACCATCAAGGGCTATGTGCCCGGCAACTGGGTGTACGAGTGGAGCCAGCTGGGGGGTCGTTACTTCAATCAGGGGCGTGAGCAGGCGAGTCAGGGGGAGCGGGAAGCCGCCCTGAAGAATCTGCTCAAGGCGGTGCGTTACTACTCCATCGCCAGTTATCCCCATCTCAAGCACGACGAACTGGCGGATCAGGCGCAGTTGCTCGGCAACATGGCGTACCGCGAGGCGGGACGCCTGTTCAAGGTCCCTCTCAAGGAGTTGCAGGTACCGTTTCGGGGTAAGACCATCCAGGGGTATCTGCACCTGCCGACCACAGAGAAACCCGTGCCCCTGGTCATCGTCAGCGGCGGCATCGACTCGTTGCAGGTGGATTTTCTCAGCTTCTACTTCAAATGCCTCGAACCCCACGGCATCGGCATGCTCTCCCTGGACATGCCGGGCACCGGTTATGCCGAACACTGGCCCCTGGTGCAGGACACCAGCCGGTTGCATCAGGCGGTGCTGCACCATCTGGCCGAGGTGGCCTGGGTGGATCATCAGCGGATCGCCATGGTGGGATTCCGGCTGGCGGGCAATGTGGCGGCGCGCCTTGCCTATATAGAGCCGTTCAAGCTGCGGACCGTGGTCTGCATCGGCGCAGGCATCAATCAGGTGTTCACCAACCAGGAGATGTTTGCCCGCTGCCCGCGCATGATGCGCGACGGTCTGGCGAACCGGCTGGGGGCCGATGCGGCCCAGTGGGATCTGCTGCGCACCAAGTGTCAGGTCTTCTCCCTCAAGACGCAGGGTCTGCTGGGGAGTCGCACCTCTGTGCCGATATTGAGTATCGGGCACAAGCGAGATTTTATTTGTCCCGAGCAGGATGTCCGAGCATTGGCCTCCGCCAGCCGCAATGGCAAGGCGGTGGTGTTTGACAAACAGCCTCTGCTAGAGGTCTATGACGAGGCGCTGAAAGAGACGGTTGATTGGCTCAAGAAGCACCTATGTACATGATGCAAAACTAAAAGTGTCACATCACCATGTGATGGTATGGCTTGTTCAACAGGGAGGTTAGCATGTCAGAGAGAGTGACCTACAAGCGCTTGCTGCGGCAATTCGCCGCCATTGGCCCCTATCTGCGCGAAGATCTGTGCGAAGAGGGGCGCTACCGCTTCGACTGTCTGTCGGTCTGCGTCAGCGCCAAACCGGCGCCGGACAAACGGGAGTTCTGGGGTTGGTGGCTGGTGTTGGAGCAGGACGATCACCACTTCAGCTATCACTACCAGGTCGGTTTCTACAACGCGGACGGGGAGTGGATAGACAAGCCGCTGCCCAAGAAGCATCAGGCGGAGGTGGAGCGTACCCTCAACCACTTCTACAAGCTCATCAGTGGCAAACTTGCCACCCTGGAGTGCAAGCTCTCGCCTGCCGAGCAGGTGACCAACGAGCTGAGTGTCACCGCCGCCTGACTCATGCCGGCCCCGTCACCACGGGGCCGTTTTCCCATGCTCTCTGCCTTCCCGTGACGTCAAATGCGCGCTTGGCGTACAGTTTCGCCATCATGACCGCGACTCGGCGTAATTGCCTTGCAGGGCAGGGGGGCCGTGGGTATAAAGGGATTCCTTACTTTTTAGCCTCTTAGTTCCCATGGAAAACAGAACCATAGTCGTCAAACTGGGCACCAGCGTGCTCACCGGGGGATCTGCCCGCCTCAACCGTGCCCACATGGTCGAGTTGGTCAGACAGTGTGCCGCGTTGCACCGTGATGGCCATCGCGTCGTCATGGTCACCTCCGGGGCCATCGCCGCCGGTCGTGAACACCTTGGCCACCCTCCCTTGGCGCCGACCCTGCCCAACAAGCAGATGCTGGCGGCCGTGGGCCAGACCCAGCTCATCCGGGTGTGGCAAGACTTGTTCAATCTCTATGGGCTGCATATCGGCCAGATGTTGCTGACTCGCGCCGATCTGGAAGACAGGGAGCGCTATCTCAATGCCCGCGATACCCTGCGCACCCTGCTCGATCACCGCATCATCCCCGTCATCAACGAGAACGACGCTGTGGCCACCGCCGAGATCAAGGTGGGGGACAACGACAACCTCTCCGCCCGTGCCGCCATTTTAGCGGATGCGGACTTGCTGATCCTGCTCACGGATCAGAAAGGGCTCTTCACTGCCGATCCCCGCAGCAATCCGGATGCCCAGCTCATCGAAGAGGTGCAGACCATAGACGACACCCTGCGCAAGCTGGCCGGTGACAGCGTCAGCGGCCTGGGAACGGGTGGCATGGCCACCAAGCTGCAGGCGGCCGACGTGGCGCGCCGGGCCGGGGTCAACGTGGTGATCGCCACCGGCCAGATCCCGGAAGTGGTTGGCCGTCTGGCCAAGGGGGAGCGGGTCGGCACCCTGTTCCCGGCCCTGGCATCCCCGCTGGAGGGGCGCAAGAGCTGGATCTTGGCAGGCCCGCCCCCCCATGGCGAGGTACAGGTGGATCAGGGGGCCGTCGCCGCCATGCAGGAGAAAGGATCCAGCCTGTTGCCCAAGGGCATCATTGCGGTGAAAGGGGACTTCGCCCGGGGCGAGGTGGTACGCATTCTCGACCCCAAAGGGAGCGAGCTGGCACGGGGTATCTGCCGTTATGATCACATCGAGCTGGACAAGTTGCGCGGCGTGCATTCGGATCAGATAGAACAGGTATTGGGTTACGGCTATGGCGCCGTGGCCATTCACCGCGACGATATGGTACTGCTGTAAGGCGGTACGCTTGGGCCCAGCCAGGAATAGGTTCATTAACATGGGCCGTTCGCACAGATGATATGGCACCGCGCCAACGCGGTGCCTCAGGTTGAAAGAGGACATGTTATGAGTCTGGAGAAAATGGGGCAGGCCGCCCGCGAAGCCGCCTACCAGCTGGCCACCATCAGCACGGCGCAGAAGAACCGGGCGCTGGCCGCCATCGCCGACGAACTGGAAGCGCGCAGCCCCCAGATCCTGGCCGCCAACGAGAAAGACATCGCGGCGGGCCGGGAGGCGGGTCTCTCCGAGGCCATGCTGGATCGGCTGCTGCTCAACCCGACACGCCTCGCCGGCATAGTCGCGGATGTGCGCAAGGTGATCACGCTGGATGATCCGGTCGGTGCCGAGATCGACAACCGGGTGCTGGAGAACGGCCTGCGCCTCTCTCGTCGCCGGGTGCCGATCGGTGTCATCGGCGTCATCTACGAGGCGCGCCCCAATGTCACCATCGACATCGCCAGCCTCTGCCTCAAGACCGGCAACGCCAGCATCCTGCGCGGCGGTCGGGAAACGTTCCACTCCAACCTGGAGCTGGTGCGGGTGATCCAGTCCGCGCTGACGGCCTCCGGCCTGCCCGGTGACGCGGTGCAGTACATCGACAATCCGGATCGTGCCCTAGTGGGTGAGCTGCTGCGCCTCGATCGCTACGTGGACATGATCATCCCCCGCGGCGGCGCCGGCCTGCACAAGATGTGCAAGGAGAACAGCTCCATCCCCGTCATCATCGGTGGCTTCGGCATCAGCCATATCTTCGTGGACGAGAGCGCGGATCTGACCCGGGCCCTCGCGGTCATCGACAACGCCAAGGTGCAGCGCCCCTCCGCCTGCAACGCCCTCGATACCCTGCTGGTCCATGAGAAGGTGGCAGCTGAGCTGCTGCCACGACTGGCCGGGCTGATGAATGAACGCAAGGTGACCCTGGTCGCGACCCCGGAATCCTTGCCGCTGCTGGTGGATGCCGACAACCTGAGCGCCGCGGCCGCAGAGGATTTTGACACCGAGTGGCTGGGGCTGACCCTGGGGGTCAAGCTGGTGGCGGATGTGAACGAGGCGCTTGCCCACATGCGCGAGCACAATGCCGGCCACTCCGATGCCATCCTGACCAACGATCTGGCGAACGCCGAGCGTTTCGTCAACGGGGCGGGGTCGGCGGCGGTCTATGTCAATGCATCCACCCGTTTCACCGATGGCGGCCAGTTTGGTCTCGGTGCCGAGGTGGCGGTCTCGACCCAGATGCTGCACGCCCGTGGCCCCATGGGGCTGACCGAACTCACCAGCTACAAATGGGTAGGGGTGGCGGATTACCTGAGCCGCGCCTGAGTCGGTTCTTGTTGCCCTCATCGGAAATGCCGACGTCTGTCGGCATTTTTATGCTTTTTTATTGCGCCCCATCAGGGGCTTGCATATAACTATCCAGCAAGCCGTGGCGAGATTTTGCTCACTAGGCTACCAGCAAAAACGGGAGCAATTTCAAGGATGAAACAGACAAGCTGGATGACACGGCTGGGTTGGCTCTGGATGAGCCTGCCGTTGCTGCTGGGGGCACTCTGCTTCAGTGGTACCAGTCAGGCGAGCTGGGATCAGGATCTCTATCGTCAACTGGGTCTGGCTGGCAAGCTCGACAAACAGGTGTTTCGCAAGGCGCTCAGCGGCTATCAAAGCGTGCGCCACAAGCGAAAGCCCATTCTCACCATCATCGATTACAGCAAACCCTCGAATCAGCGCCGGCTGTTCGTCATTGACGTCAAGCGCCACAAGCTGCTCTACCACACCTGGGTCAGTCATGGCCGCAACTCCGGCGAGCTGGCGGCGCGCCAGTTCTCCAATCAGCTCAACTCAAGGCAGAGCTCCCTCGGGGTCTATCGCACGGCGGAGACTTACCAGGGCAAGCACGGTTACTCCCTGCGTCTCGATGGCTTGAGCCCCGGCAAGAACAGCAATGCCCGCAAGCGTGCCATCGTGGTGCACGGGGCGGATTACGCGAGTCCGCGGCACCTGCAAAAATATGACAAGCTGGGCCGCAGCTGGGGTTGCCCCGCCCTGCCGAGGGAGCAGTCCAGGGCCATCATCGACATCATCAAGGGGGGGAGCGTCATCTACGCTCACGGCTGAGCAGAAAACACAAGGCCAGCACTGGGCTGGCCTTGTCATCCAAGCAGGGCGTACGGGTTAACGCACCACCAGCACCGGACAGGGGGCGTGGCGTACCACGGATTCGGCGACACTGCCTACCAGCAGGTGGCTGATGCCGGAGCGTCCGTGGCTGCCCATGATCACCATATTCACCTTGTCCTCCTTCGCCTGCTGCACTATCTCGTCGGCGGCACGGCCGAAGCGCACTTCGAAGGTGGCGGGAATGGGCAGGGTGGCAACCAGCTCCTTGAGTTGGCTCTTGGCCTGGCGCTCCATCTCGTGGGTGATCTCGATGGCGGTCATGTGCAGGATCTTGTAGCTGTCGAAACCGTGCAGTTGGTCCACCACGTGGATCAGCTTGAGCTCGGCCTGATGGGTCTGGGCCATGAAGACCGCATAGTCGAGCACGGCCTTGGACATCTCGGAGAAGTCGACGGGGCAGAGTAGCGATTTGATGGATGGCATGATGTGGCTCCTCTTCTGGTTGGGTCACTAATGAATCTTGTGATCCATACTACCTCTTTAGGTGGTAATAACTCACGACTCGCTCGCAAAACCGGGAAAAGATGGGAGCCGACGCGAGAACTTCCTATGCTGTGTTAAGGCGTGAACAGACGGCCAACAGCGTCATCTCCAAGGAAAAACAGGTACATGCTCCGTGCTATCTTGTTGTGCAGCCTACTGCTTATCTGGCCCGCCCGGGCCGACACCATACATGTCTATTGCGATGACTGGCCCGGTTTCTGTCAGGCGGATGGTCACGGCGTCTATCTGGACATAGTGCGCGCCATCTATAAACCTGCCGGCTACGGCATTCATCCGCACATCGTGCCCTACAAGCGGGCGCTGGCGGTGGTGGCGCAGAAGGGGGGGGACATGGCGATGGGGGTCTACCAGGAGGAGGTGGACGGAGTGCATCAACCCCGCTTCCCGGCTTCGGCAGATGACGTGACCGTGCTGATGAAAACGAAATGGCTGCCTGGCTGGGAAGGGGAGCAGAGTCTTCGGGATCAGGATGTGCTCTGGCTGCGAGGCTGGGCGTTTGACAAGTTCATCTCCGAGCCCATGCGCTGGTATGAGATAGACAGCCATGCCATGGCGCTGCAACTGCTGGCCAAGGGGCGCTATCGCTACTACCTGACCGCCGGGGTGCTCTATCCAAAGGCAGACATTCCCCCCGACATGACCCGGGTGTTTCTGCGCTGGGTGCCGACTTACCCCATCTTTGCCGACAACGAGAAAGGGCGGCAACTGGCACAGCTATGGGATCCCGGCATGCAATCCTTGATCAAAACCGGCGCACTTATGGATCTCTACAGGCGCAACCAGCTCTATGAATACTACCGGGATTTTTTGAAGGCGCAGACGCAGAGCCTGGACAAATGACGGCCCGTGCCTGGTTGCCCGGCCGCCGTTTTCATTACCGATGACCTGTCTGTCATTGGGTAATTCTTCAGATTTTTTCTCTGTCTGTTAGGTTTTTACAGATAATCTATTTGATAATGCATTGAATTCTGGTTTATTGTGCTGTCACGTCAGGGCTGTGTCAGGCTTCCCGTTTCGCTCTCAGCTCCTTGGCCAGCCGATCATAGAGGATGACGTTGACCGAGGCGGCCAGGTTCATGCAGCCATGGGTCGGCACATAGATGACCTCCTTCACCGCCGCGAAGCGCTCGGGCTCCAGCGTGCCATCCTCCGGGCCGAAGATGTAGAAGGCCCGCTCGGGATGCACATAATCCGGTAGCGAGGTCGCCCCCTCGATGAGATCCACCAGCACCGGGGTGCAGCCAGCGGGAACGAACTCCAGCAGATTGTCGACCCCGAGCAGGGGGATCTTCTCCACCATCTGTTTGGTGTCGGTGGCAAAACGGCGTGCCAGCTCGAAACGACTGCCGGTGTAGTAGACCTCCTGCGCCCCGTAGCAACCCGCCGCCCGCATCACGGCCCCCACGTTCTCCGGTGACTTGGGATTGACCAGACCAATGGCGCAGCGGATGGCTGCCGCGGGCGCCTGCGAAAGAGGCGCCGCCTGCGCCTTGTTGTCCTGATCGACGTTGTTCATCTGATACACCTCTGTGATTGCAGGGGCGCATTATACCCCTGCTCCGGCATTTGCCCATCGGTGGCCATGTCCGTGCTCCGGGGCCCCATTCGGGGGCAACTGCACCTTGCCGGATCAGGAGCGGGCGCCATCATCCCCCGGCAGCGGGGGGGCCGCGTCATGGATCCTGGCGCGAGCCTTGCAATGCACTGACAAGATGAATGAGACCATGCCGGACAAAGGCGTCCGTCCCCCTTGGGGGGCGGGCGCCTTTTTCATTTGGCACGGTGAGGCGGCAGCCGGGCAGTCCGGTGACAAGGAGCAAGGGAATGAAGACCACCTGTGCCTACTGTGGAGTGGGATGCGGCATCCGGTTGAACCGGGAGGGAGAAGGATGGCAATTGACGGGGGACGAGCAGCACCCCGCCAATGGCGGTGCCCTGTGCGTCAAGGGGGCCAGCCTCTTGGAGAGTCTGGACTTTCCTGATCGACTGCTCTACCCGCGCTGGCAGGGCAAGCGGGTCAGTTGGGACGAGGCGCTCGATACCCTCGCCGAGCGTCTGACCCGGATCCTCGCGGAATCCGGGCCAGGCGCCATCGGCATCTATCTGTCGGGTCAGCTCACCACGGAGGATTACTACGTCGCCAACAAGTTGATGAAGGGGTTTATCGGCAGCGCCCATGTGGACACCAACTCCCGGCTCTGCATGTCATCTGCGGTGGTGGCCCATCAGCGGGCTTTCGGCGAGGATCTGGTGCCCGCCTGTTATGAGGATATGGAGTTGGCGGATCTGGTGATCCTCACCGGGGCCAATACCGCCTGGACCCACCCCGTGCTGTTTCGCCGCCTGCAACAGGCCAGGGTGCGGCGGCCGGAGCTCAAGCTGGTGGTGCTGGATCCGCGCCGCACCATGACGGCGGAGCAGGGAGATCTGCACCTGGCGCTCAAACCCGGCAGTGATGTGGCGCTCTGGAACGGGCTCTGTCGTTACCTGCTCGACCACGATGGCTGGGACAAGGAGTACGTGGCGCACCACGTCAGCGGCTTTGCAGAGTTGGCGGCCGAGCTGGACTCCCCCGAGTGGCAGCTGGAGGCGGTAGCCAGGAGTTGCGACCTATCCCAGAGCGATCTGCTCGGCTTCTATCGCCTGTTCGCACGCACCCCGCGCACCGTCACCCTGTTTTGCCAGGGGATCAATCAGTCCAATCAGGGAGTGGACAAGGCCAATGCCATCATCAATGCACACCTGCTGTGCGGGCGCATCGGCAAACCGGGGGCGGCGCCCTTCTCCATGACGGGCCAACCCAATGCCATGGGCGGGCGCGAGGTGGGGGGATTGGCGACCCAGCTGGCGGCCCACATGGGATTCACAGAAGTCGAGTGCGATCGGGTGCAACGCTTCTGGCAGAGTCCGACCATAGTGCGGGGGCCGGGTTACAAGGCGGTCGAGTTGCTCGAGGCCGTACACAGAGGGGAGATCCGCGCGCTCTGGGTGCTCGGCACCAACCCGGCCGTCTCTCTGCCCGACGGCAACCGGGTGCGGGAGGCCCTGGCCAGCTGCGAGCTGCTGGTGGTCTCCGAGGTGACGGCCAACACCGACACGGCGCGGCTGGCCCATCTGCTGCTCCCTGCCGCCGCCTGGGGGGAGAAGGGCGGCACCGTCACCAATTCCGAACGTACCATCAGCCGCCAGCGCGCCTTCCTGCCCATGCCGGGTGAGGCGAGGCCGGACTGGTGGGCGCTGACCCAGCTCGCCCGCCGCCTCGGCTTCGGTGCGGCGTTTGCCTACGACCATGAACACGCGATCTTCTGTGAGCATGCGGCGCTCTCCGGCTTCGAGAACGAGGGGGAGCGTCAGTTCGACATCTCCGGCCTGGCGCAGTTGTCACGGGCCGAGTTTGAGGCGCTGACCCCCCTTCGCTGGCCCATCAACGATCGCTGGCCGCAGGGGCGTGCCCGCCTGTTCGAGGATGGCCGCTTTGCCACGGCGGATGGGCGGGCCAGATTGTTGCCACTGCACCAGCAGTTCCCCTCATCCGTGGCCCTGACGGCCTTGCCGCAAGGGGGGGCACTCTCTTTGCTGCTCAACTCGGGGCGGCTGCGGGATCAGTGGCACACCATGACCCGTACCGGCCACGTGCCCCGCCTGCAGGAGGCCGAGCCCTGGCCCAGGGTGAGGATGGGGGCGGCCAGCCTGCTGGCGCTGGGACTCAAGGAGGGGGATCTGGTGCGGCTGCACAACGCATCGGGAGAGGCGCGGCTGCGAGTCGGGCTGGATGAGGGGCTGCGGGAGGGGGAAGCTTTCCTGCCCATGCACTGGACCGACAGCCAGTGCAGCCAGGGGGCGGTCAATCGCCTCCTCCCCGCCGTGGTCGACCCGCTCTCTGGCCAACCCATGTTCAAACAGGGGCGGGTATGGGTGGAGCCCCAGCCGACCCGTTGGCAGGGGCTCTGGATTGGTTCGCAGTCATGGCGTGAACCGATGGACTGGTGGGCGAGTCGCCCCCTGCCAGAGGGGCATTGCACCCTGCTGGCCTCCTGGTCTGAGTCCCAGGAGGCACTCTGGCAACGGCTGGCCCAGGCTGGCCACTGGCTGAGGTTGCCCCTGGCCCAGGGCTGGTGCGCGGTGGCGCTCCAGCAGGGGCGCATCGCTGGCTTGCTGGTGGTGGGGGAGAAGTACCCGGATCTGAAAACCGAACTGCTGGCCAGTCTGCTGGGGACCCCCCTGCAAGGGGGGGCGCTGAGTCAGACCCTGAGCACTGCCCTGCTGGGGGAGAGCCGGCTGGTCTGCTCCTGCCTGCGGGTGTCGGAGCAACGCATCGTCGATGCCATCACCCGGCAGGGGGTGAGCGAGCTGGCGGGGCTGCAAGCCCTGCTTGGCTGTGGCAGCAACTGCGGCACCTGCCTGCCCGAAATCGACAAGCTGCTGATCAAACACGTTTACATCGCCTCCGCCTGAGGGCGGCTATCAACACGAGGAGAATGAGATGAGCCATATCAGCCTGGTGGGGGCCGGACCCGGCCCTGTGGAGCTGCTGACCTTGCGCGCCTTGCGGCGCATCGAGGCCGCCGAGGTGGTGGTCTACGATCGCCTGGTGGGCGAAGAGATCCTGGCCTGCATTCCCAAGGGGGCCGCCCGTTTCGACGTGGGCAAACGCTGTGGTGAGCCGAGCCCGAGCCAGAGTCAGATCAACGCCCTGTTGCTGGCGCTGGCCCGCACCGGCAAGCGGGTGGTGCGACTCAAGGGGGGGGATCCCCTGGTGTTTGGTCGTGGTGGAGAAGAAGCGCTGCACCTGGCCCGTCACGGCATCCAGGCCGAGCTGGTGCCCGGCATCACGGCCGCCCTGGGCTGCGCCGCCAGTGCCGCCATTCCCTTGACCCACAGGGGGGTAGCCCGTTCGCTGACCCTGATCACCGGCCACCTGATGGAGGAGGAAGACTATCAGGGCTGGCAGGCGCTGGCACGCAGCGGCCATACCCTGGTGTTCTACATGGGACTGGAGCGGGCAGGCAGGATCCGCCGTGGATTGCTGGCGGCCGGCGCTCCCCCTGATCTGCCGGTGGCCCTGGTGGTGGCCGGGTGCAGCCCCCGGCAGCAAGTGGTGGAGACCCGGCTGGACGCCTTGGCGCAGGCGGCTGAGTCTCTGCTCGGCCAGAGCCCGGTGCTCATCATGATGGGGGAGGTGGTACGCCTGCGGTCCGAGCTGGACAGCCTGCTGGGACAGGCCATGGAACGGGTCGCCTGAGCGGCCGGCAGGCCCTCTACCTCCACTACCTCTGGAGGAATAAAAAAGGGGTAGATTCAAACAGTTGGCTCTCATGTTGCGTCTTTTTGGCGAAACGGAATGCAATCGCCATTGGCAAGGAGCGCCATGACAACAATGTCCACGGGGAGCCGCACCGGCCCCCCTTCCTGCCTGCTGATCCACGCCGATGATCCGGGCCAGGCCAATCGCCTGGCCCTGCTGGTCAGTCACTATGGCCATCAGCCCAGGATCCTCGACACTCGCCAGTTGCTGAGCCCGGATGTGGAGGGGGATGCTCTGCTCATCAGCAGTCGTCGTTTCGAGGCCGAAGTGAGGCTCGGCCTCTCCCTTCGGATCGGGCTGCCCCGGCTGCTGTTTTGCGAGCGGATCGGGAGCGAGCAACAGATGTCGCTGCTGCAGCAAGGGGTGCTGCTGATACCCCACGGCTGCGGCGAGCGCGAGCCGGTGGAGCAGTGGCTGCGCCTCGCCCGCAGCCAGCTGGCCGTGGTACAGGCGCTGGCCCGGACCGAGAGTGAACTGCGCCAGAAGCTGGTGGAGCGGCGCCTGGTCGAGCAGGCCAAGGGGCGGCTGATGCGTCATCAGGGGCTGGACGAGGAGCAGGCTTATCGACTGATGCGCAGCACCGCCATGAGCCGCCATCTGAGCCTGGGGGAGCTGGCCCGGCAACTGCTGCTGGCGTTGCCCGGTTGAATGGGGCAGCAAACGCCACTTTGGTGCAAGCGTGCCTCAACAAGGCGCAAATAGGGGAGGAGAGGCGCCATCATAACGAGGAACCCCGTGCCCGCCGGGCATCAAGCAGATTGGCATGAAAAATGAATCACTGAGACTGTGAACAAGCAAGCGGAGGGAGGGGCCAGTTCCTCTCCTCCGCAACAGGGCAAAGAGGCCTCACCGATCCCGGATCGGTGGGGCTTTTTTTTGGTCGCCGTGCGGCAACGAGGCCCATTGCGATCGCCCGGAACAGTGAACCGAGCGAGGGAATCGAATGAACAAGAGACAAGGATGCGCGGGCCTGTTGTTGGCGATGCTGTCGCTGCCGGGGCTGGCGAAGGTGGGGGCTCCCGAGCAGGAGGAGATCCGGCTCGGTTTCATCAAGCTGACCGACATGGCGCCGCTCGCGGTGGCCTATGAGCGCGGCTACTTCGAAGACGAGGGGCTCTACGTCACCCTGGAGGCTCAGGCGAACTGGAAGATCCTGCTGGATCGGGTGATCGATGGCGAGCTGGATGGCGCCCAGATGCTGGCGGGCCAACCCCTGGCGGCTCACATCGGCATCGGCACCAAGGCCGAGCTGGTGACGGCCTTTGCCATGGATCTCAACGGCAATGCCATCACGGTCGCCAATCCGGTGTGGGCCGCCATGGCCACCCAGCTGCCCAAAGCGGTGGCGGGCCAGGTGCCGGCGCCGGTCAGTGCCGCCACCCTCAAGCCCGTGGTGGAGCAATACCGGCAGGCGGGCAAGCCGTTCAACATGGGGATGGTGTTTCCCGTCTCCCCCCACAACTACGAACTCAGGTACTGGCTGGCAGCCGGTGGGCTGAACCCCGGCTTCTATGCCCCCCTGCAGGGGGACAACTCGGGCCAGCGTCAGGCCGATGTGCTGCTGTCGGTCACCCCGCCGCCCCAGATGCCCGCGACCCTGGAGGCGGGCACCATCGCCGGTTACAGCGTGGGAGAGCCCTGGAACCAGCAGGCGGTGGCCAAGGGGATAGGGGTACCCGTCATCACCGATCTCGAGATCTGGCGCAACAACCCGGAGAAGGTGTTTGGGGTCACCCGCCAGTGGGCCGAACGTCATCCCAACAGCCATATCCGCTTGGTGAAGGCGCTGCTGAGGGCGGCCTGGTGGCTGGATGCCGAGCAAAATGCCAACCGACGCGAGGCGGCCAAACTGCTGGCAAAACCGGAATACGTGGGGGCGGATGAGGGGGTGATCGCCAACTCCATGACCGGCACCTTCGAATATGGCAAGGGGGATGTGCGCCAGCTGCCGGATTTCAACGTCTTCTTTCGTCATCACGCCACCTATCCCTACTACTCGGACGCCATCTGGTATCTGACCCAGATGCGGCGCTGGGGCCAGATCCCCGAGGCGCAGCCTGATACCTGGTTCGAGCAGGTGGCGAAGGCCGTCTATCGCCCGGAGATCTACCGTCAGGCGGCCGAAGAGCTGATCGCCGAGGGCAAGTTCAAGGCACAGGATTTCCCCGATTTTGCCAGCGAGCAGGGTTATCGGGGCCCTCAGGATGGCTTCATCGATGGCCTCATCTACGACGGCCGTCACCCGAATGCCTATCTGCAACAGTTCGCCATCGGCCTCAAGGGCGATGAGCGGGTGCAATGAGCAAGGAGCCCATGATGCAAGGATACAGATGGCAACAGATATTGACTCCCCTGGTGCAACCCCTGCTCGGTGTGCTGCTGTTTCTCGGCCTCTGGCAGTGGGGGGCAAGCCAGGTGCAAACCAGTCTGGGAGCCCTGCCGGGGCCGCTTGCGACCGCCAGCCAATTCTGGGCTCTGGGACAGGATCACCTGGCGGAGCGGGAGAAGGCGGATGCCTTCCTCGAGCGCCAGAAGGTGCGCAATGCCGAGCGGCTGGCCGAGGATCCGGCGGCGAAGGTGAAGCTGCGTCCCTATACCGGGCGTCCCACCTTCTTCGACCAGATCGCCACCAGCCTGCTCACCGTGCTGTGCGGTTTCGGGCTCGCGACCCTGGTAGCCATTCCGTGCGGGGTGCTGCTCGGCATGAATCAGGGGCTCTATCGCGCCGCCAACCCGGTCATCCAGCTGCTCAAACCGGTATCGCCCCTGGCCTGGCTGCCCCTCATCACCCTGGTGGTGAGCGCGCTCTACGCCAGCCCGACGCCCTGGCTTGCGAAGTCATTTCTCACCTCGGCGCTGACGGTCACCCTCTGTTCCCTCTGGCCGACCCTGATCAACACCGCCGTCGGGGTGGCGGGGCTGGACAGGGATCTGCACAACGTCAGCCGGGTGTTGCAACTGTCGTTTGTGACCCATGTGCGCCGCATCGTGCTGCCCGGCGCCCTGCCCATGATCTTCACCGGCCTGCGGCTCTCCCTCGGGGTGGCCTGGATGGTGCTGATCGCGGCGGAGATGCTGGCCCAGAACCCGGGGCTTGGCAAGTTCGTCTGGGACGAGTTCCAGAGCGGTGGCGCCTCCTCCTTGGCCCGCATCATGGTGGCGGTGATCACCATAGGGCTCATCGGTTGCGCACTGGACAGGGGCATGCTGGCCCTGCAGCAGTGGCTCTCCTGGGACAAGCGCCAGGTATTGCGCTAAGCGAGCCCGTCACCCCTGCTGCATCGCAACGCGATGCCGGTAGAGGGGGAGGTGGCGTTGGGACGGGACACACATTCAGGCAGGAGAAGTGCCAATGAAGAGTTATCTGCAAATTAGCGATGTGGGCATGTGGTTCGACACCGACAAGGGGCGCTTCGATGCCCTCAGCCGGGTCAACCTGCGTATCGAGCGGGGGGAGTTTGTCTCCCTCATCGGCCACTCGGGCTGCGGCAAGAGCACTGTGCTCAACCTGGTGGCCGGGCTCCTGGAGCCGACCACGGGAGGCATCATTCTGGACGGGCGCGAAGTGGTGGGACCGGGGCCGGAGCGGGCCATGGTATTCCAGAATCACGCCCTGCTGCCCTGGCTCAGCGTGCAGCAGAACGTGGCGCTGGCCGCCAGTCAGGTGGAGCCGGACAAACGGGCCGTGGCGGACAGGGTCGACTACTACCTCTCCCTGGTGCAGATGGATCACGCCAGCCACAAGATGCCCCACGAGTTGTCCGGGGGGATGAAGCAGCGGGTCGGCATCGCCCGCGCCCTGTCGCTCTCCCCCAAGGTATTGCTGATGGACGAGCCGTTCGGTGCCCTCGATGCCCTGACCCGGGCCCATCTGCAGGACGCGCTCATGGTCATCCAGGCGGAGCTCAACAACACCGTCATCATGATCACCCATGACGTGGACGAGGCGGTGTTGCTGTCGGATCGCATCGTCATGATGACCAATGGCCCGGCCGCCACCGTCGGAGAGATCCTGGCGGTGGATCTGCCAAGGCCCAGGGACAGGGTCGCCCTGGCGGATGACGCGCATTACCACAGACTGCGCCAGCAGGTGCTGCGCTTCCTCTACGAGAAGCAGCGCAAGGTGACGCCCCTCAAGGCCGTCGATCAGCCAGTGCGCGGCAAGCAGCGTGCCTGAGCCCCTATCGGATTCAAGGAAGAGAGAGATGGATAACAAACAGAGCATGTCGGTGGGCAATGATCCGGATCTGAGGGGCGGCGACGTTTCCGGATCCCCCGAGACGATTGGCAAGCAAAAGTCGCTGGTGACTGGTAATGGCATGGATGATGAGATGGATCATCACTTCGTAACATCGCCCGAGAAGGTTGAAAAACAGCGGTTGCTGGTGATTGGCAATGGCATGGTTGGCCATCATTTCGTCG
Source organism: Aeromonas intestinalis (assembly GCF_054052485.1). Lineage (NCBI taxonomy): Bacteria > Pseudomonadati > Pseudomonadota > Gammaproteobacteria > Aeromonadales > Aeromonadaceae > Aeromonas > Aeromonas intestinalis. The sequence goes on along the minus strand of NZ_JBSTYK010000005.1, from coordinate 185,747 downwards.
AGCAGCTGGTGGCGGCCGGTGGACTGAAGCAGTTTGACGTGATTGTGCTCGGCGCCGAGCCGGATCCCGCCTATGACAGGGTGCACCTGTCGGAGGTATTCGGTGGCAAGGCGCCCGAGGCGCTGCGCATGGCCGATCCCGTCTGGTATGAAGAGCAGGGCATCGCGCTGCGGCTGGGGGCCGAGGTGGAGGTGCTGGACAGGGATGCCCGCATTCTCACTCTCGCCAGCGGCGAGCGATTGGGCTACGACCGTCTGGTGCTGGCGACCGGCTCCGTCCCCTTCGTACCGCCCATCCCCGGCCATGGGCGGGAGGGGTGTTTCGTCTACCGCACCCTGGGCGATCTTGCCGCCATCCGGGATGCCTGCGCCGGGGCCAGGAGCGGCGTGGTCATCGGGGGCGGCCTGCTCGGGCTGGAGGCGGCCAATGCCTTGCGCCTGCTCGGCCTCGATACCCAGGTGGTGGAGTTCGCCCCGCGCCTGATGCCGGTACAGCTCGACGAGAGCGGCGGCGCCGTGCTGCGGGACAAGATCCGGGCCCTCGGGGTCGAGGTGCTGGTGGAGAAGGCCACCGAGTGCATTGAAGACGGGGAGCAGGCTCGCCATCGCCTCTGCTTCAAGGATGGATCTCATCTGGAGACCGACGTGCTGCTCTTCTCCGCCGGCATTCGTCCCGCCGACAGCCTGGCTCGCCAGGCCGGGCTGAGCATTGGCGAGCGTGGCGGTATCTGCATCGATGACGGCTGCCACAGCTCGGATCCTGCCATCCTGGCCATCGGCGAGTGCGCGCTCTGGCAGGGGCGCATCTTCGGGCTGGTGGCCCCGGGCTACCAGATGGCGCGCGCCGCCGTGGCCAGCCTGTGCGGTGGCGAGACCCGCTTCGCGGGGGCCGACATGTCCACCAAGCTCAAGTTGATGGGGGTGGACGTAGGCTCCATCGGCGATGCCCACGCCAGCACCCCAGGCGCCCAGGAGCTGCTGCTGCTGGACAGGGTCAACGGCATCTACAAGAAGCTGGTGACCGATGGGGAAGGGGAGAAACTGCTCGGTGCCATCCTGGTGGGGGAGGGGGCGGACTATGAGCGGCTGCTGCAGTACTACCAGAATGGCATGGCGCTGCCCCTGCCACCCCTCTCCCTGCTGGTGGGGGAGAGTGGCGGTACGCCGGCCCCCATGGTGCTGCCGGACAGCGCCATCCTCTGCTCCTGCCACAACGTCAGCAAGGGGGCTGTGGTGGCGGCGGTCAAGGCGGGCAATCACGAGTTGAGCGCAGTGAAGAGCTGCACCAAGGCGGGCACGGGCTGCGGCGGTTGCAGCAACCTGCTCAAGCAGGTGGTGGAGCAGACTCTGGCCGAAATCGGGGTCGAGGCGGACAAGGGATTGTGCGAACACTTTGCCCACAGCCGCCAGGAGCTCTACCACCTGGCCCGGGTCGGCGAGCTGAAGAGCTTCGAGGCGCTGCGCGACAAACACGGCCAGGGGCTGGGGTGCGACATCTGCCGGCCGACAGTGGCCTCCATTCTGGCGTCGCTGTGGAACGAGCACGTGCTGGAGAAGCCCCACCGCGCCTTGCAAGATACCAACGACGCCTTCCTCGCCAACCTGCAAAAAGACGGTACCTACTCGGTGGTGCCGCGCATCCCGGGGGGGGAGATCACCCCCCAGGGGCTCATCACCATCGGCGAGGTGGCACGCAAGTACGGCCTCTATACCAAGATCACCGGCGGCCAGCGCATCGATCTGTTCGGTGCCCGGGTCGATCAGTTGCCCGCCATCTGGGGCGAGCTGGTGGCGGCGGGGTTCGAGACCGGTCAGGCCTACGGCAAGTCGGTGCGTACCGTGAAGTCCTGTGTGGGGTCGACCTGGTGCCGCTATGGGGTGCAGGACTCCATGACCCTGACCCAGACCCTGGAGAATCGTTACAAGGGGCTGCGGGCTCCCCACAAGCTGAAGTTCGCCGTCTCCGGCTGCACCCGGGAGTGTGCCGAGGCTCAGAGCAAGGACATCGGCGTCATCGCCACCGAACGGGGCTGGAACCTCTATGTGTGCGGCAATGGCGGCATGCGGCCGCGCCACGCCGACCTCTTCGCCACCGATCTCGACGAGGTGACCCTGATCCGCTACATCGACCGGCTGCTGATGTTCTACGTGCGTACCGGCGATCGTCTGCAACGCACCTCGGTCTGGATGGAGGGAATGGAAGGGGGGCTCGACTACCTGAAGTCGGTCATCATCGAGGACAAACTCGGCATCGGGGCCGAATTGGAGGTGATGATGGCGGAGATAGTCGGCAGCTGGCAATGCGAGTGGAAGAGCACCCTGGCGGATCCGGACAAGCTGAAGCTGTTCGAGGCTTTCGTCAACCGGCCCGAGGACGAGACCCCTCCTCGCAGGCAGGAGCGGGGGCAGTGGGTGCCGGACATCGGCATCAAGGAGGTGATATGAGCCAGGAGCCCGGGTTCGAACCCGTCATCCACAGGGAGGAGAAGCGATGAATGCATTCAAGGAAAACATGCTGTCTTGCGAGCACGGTGAATGGTTGCGGGTGTGCGCCCTCTCGGCCCTGCCGGTGCAGGCGGGACGCAGCGCCTGGTTGAAGGGGCGGGCGTTGGCCCTGTTCCGGCTCGGGGAGCGAGTCTATGCGCTGGATGCCGTGGATCCCCTGGCCGGGGTGGCGGTGCTGGGCCGCGGGTTGGTGGGAGATTGCGGCGGTGAGCCCGTGGTTGCCTCCCCCCTCTACAAACAGCGCTACGCCCTGGTCGATGGCCGCTGTCTGGATGATCCCGCCCTGAGCGTGACGACCTGGCCCGTGATGCTGGCCGATGAGGCGGTATGGGTATTGCTCGATTAACCAGAACCAAATGAAAATCTTTTTTCGATCGCCGGGCCCATGTCCGGCGATTTTCTGTGGTGCAGGCGACATTTTTTGCACAAAACCCTGGCAGGAAAACCTTTGCGGAGAATAATGGACAAACGTTTGCAATTGGATGTTTGTCTATGACGGAGCGTGAACAAGAGATCCTCGCCCTGCTGCGCCAGGATCCCATGATTGCCCAGCAGGATCTGGCGGACAGGCTCGGCATCAGCCGCTCGGCGCTGGCGAGCCATATCTCCAGCCTGATGCGCCAGGGCTATGTGCAGGGACGCGGCTATGTGTTGCGCGAAGGACCCTACGCCGTGGTGATCGGCGGAGCCAACATGGATATCTGCGGCAGCAGCCGCGACAACTTGCGCATCGGGGATTCCAACCCGGGTCGGGTGAGTACCTCCGCCGGCGGGGTGGGACGCAACATCGCCGAGAACCTGGCGCGCCTCGGCACCGATACCCGGCTGCTGACTGCGGTGGGCAACGATCAGTACGGCCACCACCTGCTGGAGGTGAGCCAGCGCGCCGGTGTCGACGTACGCCAGGTGCTCATGCTGGAGGGTCAGTCGACCTCCTGCTACCTCAGCCTGCACGATGGCAGCGGCGAGATGAGCTGCGCCGTCAACGACATGGGGATCATCGACGAGCTGACACCCGCAAGACTGGCCCCCCTCGGCGGCTTCCTGGGAGCAGCCCGGCTCTGGGTGCTCGACACCAACCTCGCGACTCACACCCTGGACTGGCTGTTCGAGCGTCAGGGGGAGCACATCATCTTCGTCGACACCGTCTCCGTGGCCAAGGTGGAGAAGATCCGCCCCTGGCTGCATCGCATCCACACCCTCAAACCCAACCGCAGCGAGGCCGAACAGCTGTGCGGTTTCACCATCGCCGGGCCCGACACCTGGCCCATGGCGGCGGCCTGGTTCCACCGCGCCGGGGTGCAGCGACTGTTCCTGAGCCTGGGTGATCAGGGGATCTTCTATAGCGACGGGGAGAGTCAGGGCCATCTGTCCGTGCTCGGCAGCCCCGTCGTCAACGTGACTGGCGGCGGCGATGCCTTCATGGCAGGGCTGGCCCACGCCTGGTTGCAGGAGCAGACCATGGCTGAAACGACTCGCTTCGCCCTCGGTTGCGCCGCCCTTACCGTCAATTGTCCCGATACCGTCTTTTCCGGCCTCTCCAAGGCCGCCGTTGAACGCTTGCTGGAGGAGTACCCATGTTGAACGCTTACCTCGATATCCAACCTGAAGTCGCCGCCGCCCTGGCCGCGGGCAAACCCGTAGTGGCTCTGGAGTCCACCATCATCTCCCATGGCATGCCCTATCCACAGAACGTGGAGACGGCGCGCCAGGTTGAACAGGTGGTGCGCGACAACGGCGCCGTGCCGGCCACCATCGCCATCCTGGATGGCTGCCTCAAGGTGGGTCTGGATGAGGGGGCGCTGGAGGCGCTGGGCAAGGCAGGTCATGCCGTGACCAAGTGCAGCCGCCGCGACATTCCTTTCGTGCTGGCGAGCAAGGGGATGGGGGCGACCACGGTCGCGTCTACCATGATCATCGCCGCCATGGCCGGCATCCGTGTCTTCGCCACCGGCGGCATCGGCGGCGTCCACCGCGGCGCCCAGGAGACCTTCGACATCTCCGCGGATTTGCAAGAATTTGCCCAGACCCCGGTGGCCGTGGTGTGTGCCGGTGCAAAGTCCATACTCGACATCGGTCTGACCCTGGAGTACCTGGAGACCCAGGGGGTGCCGGTCATCGGTTACCAGACCGAGGAGCTGCCCGCCTTCTACACCCGCGAGAGCGGCTTCAAGGTGGATTACCGTCTCGATACCCCGGCGGCCATTGCCGAGGCACTGCGCCTCAAGTGGGAGCTGGGACTGGCTGGTGGCGCCGTGGTGACCAATCCCATCCCGGCCCAGTTCGCCATGCCCAAGGCCGACATCGATGCCGCCATCGCACAAGCCCTGCGTGAGGCGGATGAACAGGGGGTCAAGGGCAAGGAGTCCACTCCCTTCCTGCTGGCCAGGGTGTGTGAGCTGACCGGCGGCAACTCCCTGGCTTCCAACATCCAGCTGGTGCTGAACAACGCCGCTCTGGGGGCGCGCATCGCCGCCAGCCTGTGATAGGTGCCAACGTCAGATAACGAGAGGGGGCCACAGGCCCCTTTTTCATGAATACAGGGAAGAGGCGTCCGGCAGGGGGGAAATAGATCGTCAATATCATCGATCGTTATTTAACGGTGTATGTTAAATGCATGAAATAATGACGAGAGATGATCTGCATATTTAATAATCGCTTTATTCAATGACCTCAATCTAATCAATTGGCTGTTATTTCGGCAGCGGCTGTTGATAATCGATGCATCAGAATTCAGTCAAATTTTCTTCGAAAGACCCCGCCCTCATTCCGTCCAAAAAACACAAAGTCATTGTTTTTAATGTGGTTTTAGTGTTTTTCCCTTGATCTTGAACAAATAACACTCAGTCCTACTCCTGCAGGCTGGGAATGCGATGACTCGCAAACTCAAGGGAGAGAGAATAATGAATAAATATAATTTGCTGCTGGTGTTGGCACTGCCCGTGACGGGGTGGGCGAGCGAACCGGTGCAACCGGTGGAAGCGGTCAAGGTGGGTGATCCGGCCAAGGTCGAATTGGGCAAGATGTTGTTCTTCGAGCCGAGGCTCTCCAGATCCAACGCCATCTCGTGCAACTCCTGCCACAACCTGGCGACGGGGGGAGTGGACAATCAGGTCAGCTCCCTCGGTCACAAGTGGAAGGAGGGGCCGATCAACTCGCCGACCGTGCTCAACTCCAGCCTCAATTTCGTGCAGTTCTGGGACGGCCGTGCCAAGGATCTGAAGGAGCAGGCGGCGGGCCCCATCGCCAACCCGCTGGAGATGGCCTTCACCCACAAGCTGGCGGTGGAGACCCTCCACACCCTGCCCGAGTATCGTGACCGTTTCGATGCCGTCTACGGCAAGGCGCAGTTCGGCATCGATGAGGTGACCGACGCCATCGCCGCCTTCGAGGAGACCCTGGTCACCCCCAATGCTCCCTTCGATCGCTGGCTCAAGGGGGATGGCAAGGCGTTGACGGCGCAGCAGCTGACGGGCTACCAGTTGTTCAAGGACAAGGGCTGTACCGCCTGTCACAACGGCGTTGCCATCGGCGGCAACTCCTATCAGAAGATGGGGCTGGTCAAACATTACCAGACCAGCAATCCGGCCCAGGGACGCGGCGCGGTGACCGGTGAGAAGCAGTTCATCGGCTGGTTCAAGGTGCCCACCCTGCGCAACATAGAACTGACCTACCCCTACTTCCACGACGGCGCAGTCTGGGATCTGAAGGAAGCGGTGCAGATCATGGCGGATATCCAGCTCGGCCAGCGGCTGAGCGAGCAGGAGGCCGAGGACATGACGGCCTTCCTCAAGAGCCTGACCGGTGAGCAGCCCCAGATAGTGCTGCCCATGTTGCCGCCGTCCCAACCCGATACCCCGAGACCGCAAGTCAAGAGCTGACCATTCGGCGTACAGGGAAGCGGAGCAAGTCTCCGCTTCTTATCCTGCCTATCTGCTTGATTGCAGAGATAAAGTACCCTATCCACCACAATGACGGGCCGATGACAATCCCCCAGCTGTCCGCCGCTTTTTGGTCAAATTGCCGCCCCCTTCACATTTACGAGATGCTCGTAAAATAGCCGATTGCCTGACTCATCAGACCTGGTGTCAAATCACTCCGCCTAACACAAGGAGTGGCATAATAATGAATAATATTAATAAGTTAGTTCTGGCTATCGGATTTTCTCTCAGCGCTTTCCCGACCCTGGCGGCGGGGTTCCAATGCAAGGATCACGTGACCCTGGGGGTCCCGGGTCAATCCAGTCAGCTGCTCTGCCGGGAAGGTTATGCGGCGGGCTACAACTACGACACCAAGGTGTCTGACTGGGTCTCTTACCGGATGACGGCGGCGAGCGCCCAGGGACAGGTGCCGCGCAAGGATGCCTTCGCCGAGGACAAGGAGGTGCCGGTGCAGTTCCGTGCCACCCTGGCGGACTACAAGGGCTCCGGTTACGACAGGGGACATCAGGCACCGGCAGCCGACATGCGCACCAGTGCGACCACCATGAAGCAGAGTTTCCTGCTGACCAACATGACGCCCCAGTTGCCGGCGCTCAACCAGGGTGCCTGGCGCATCCTGGAGGAGAAGACCCGCCAGTGGGCCATCGCCTATGAGAATGTCCAGGTGATCACCGGCCCCATCTTCACCAACTCGGACGCCTCCATCGGCAACGGTGTGACCGTGCCCCATGCCTATTATCGGGTGGTGATGGACGTGGCCAATCAGGAGGCCATCGCCTTCATACTGCCGCAGCAGAATATTCCGTCCAGCAAGCTGGCAGACTACATAGTTACTGTGGATGCGGTGGAAGAGCAGACGGGACTCGATTTTTTCGCCAGTCTGCCGGATGAACAGGAAGAAGCCATGGAATCCCAGCTGATGGCGATGTGGTGAACAGGGGAAGGAGACCACAGATAGCACAACAGGGGCCGAGGCCCCTGTTGTCATTTGCTTATCTCGTCACCCACTTTATTGACGGTATCCCGGGTGCCATGGCCAATCTCCCGGGTCACATCCCGGGTGGTGTGGCCAATCTCGCGGGTCACGTCCCGGGTGGTGTGTCCCACCGTCCGGCCCGCTTCCTTGATGTGGGTGCAAGCCGAGCTACCCAGCACCAGAGCCAGTGTCAGCAGAACCCTGCCGTTACGCATCATGGGCCGCTCCTTTTGCATGCCATCCATATGGATGGGCCATTATGACCGTTCGGGCAAAGGTTGGGCAACCAGCAGGGTATGGCCAGGACCCGGGATCTCGTGCTCGGCCTCCACATGGAAACCGGCCTCACGCAGGCACTGATACATCTGCTTGGAGTGATAGAAGCGGCTGTTGCCATTGGCGATGGCGGTGAAGTAGAGGGAGGTAGCGTTGAGACTGAAGCTCGCCGCCTCGAAGCTCTGCCGGTCCCAGAACAGCTCCAGGATGCAGACTCTGGCCCCCGGTTTCATGTGCCGACGAATGCGCTTGAGGATGGCGACGATCTGCTCGTGACTGAAACAGTCGAGGAACTGGCTCATCCACCAGATGTCCGCCTCCCCCGGCAGATGGCCGTCGGCTTCCAGCATGTTGACACCGTGACCACGCACCCGCTCCGTCAGTTTGGCTGCGTCAATTCTGGGCTGTGCCAGGGCGATTTGCTCGGGCAGATCCAGGATGGTGACTTGCAGCGCGGGATCCCGGGTCGCACAGGAGATGGCCCACTTGCCGGTGTTGCCACCCACATCATATAGGCTGCGAGGCTCATAACTCAGCACATGATCCTGCGCCTGCTGGAAAGCCCAGTCGGAGTAGAAGTGATCGAAGGCAAACCAGCTGGCGCGGGCGGGCTCCGGCAGCTTATCCAGGTGAGGGTAGATGGTCTCCCAGTCCGGGTTGAAGACCTTGAGCCCCTCCGGCTTGCCCTCGCGAATGGCATCGAGCAGGTGAGCCAGCGGCTGGTAACAGACGTGCTGGGTAAAATCCATGTTGACCCGGGTCATGGGGTCGTTTTGCAGATAGGCGCCAACCTTGCCGAGTACATAGCACTCCCCGGCCAGATGGCAGACGCCGCCACCGAGTCCCATGTCCAGCAGCACCGACACCGCGTACTCGCTGAGCTCGCAATGTTGGGCTATCTCGGCCGTGGTGGCGCCGCTCTTGCCCCGGCTCTCCAGGTAGGCGAGCACGCCGGTCTCACGCAGACACCAGCTTGCCTGGAACAACATGGGGGCGAAGGCGATGCGCTGGGCCTGACTGATGGCCTCCAGGGCGTTATATGGCTCGCTCTGATAGTGTTTCAATGACGGCTCCGTCCCTGATCAATGGGTGCTGGTATTGGTACGAGCCAGTTCGATCTGGATGGCCTGATTCAACCCGAGGATCCAGCGATTATAGCTGCGATGGATGGCGCCTTTGCCGTCGTCATCCAGATTCACACTGCTGACATAATTGATGGAATAATCATGGGTGCTATATGGAATATTGATCACGGCCTGATGCTGGCGCACATTCAGTTGACCACGAATAAGCCCTGGTTGCTCTTTCTTCATGACCCAGCCCTTGCTGATACCGCCGTTGACGATGGCATTGGCAACCTGCTCCTCGCTGAGATTGAACGTTACCTGATTGGCAGGAAGATTCTGTATTGGCTTGCTGGTGGAGCAGGCGGCAAGCAGGAGTGCACCGAGAACCAGGCCCGATTTTGTGATCAAATTCATTATTATTTCCCCGATATATTTTTATGAAACAGAGTAATGAGACACCATTGCTTGGTTATTTTCAATAGAATATGAGTTGTTCCCGCCAGAGCGATGTTTGGCTGTCTATTATTTCTGATAAATAATGATATGATGTCGCAATAAATAATAACCCCGATGGGTTGGTTATTAATTGATCGCGTTTTGCTCATTCCTGTATTGAGAAAAACAATTATTATTCTTGTCACCCCTCGCACCGCAAAGGATTGAACGCCGCCATCATGCTCTCATTCTCACTCCTTGATGCGCAGGCGCTATCCTCTGGACTGGAGCACGCCACTGGCTGGCAACAGTGGGCCACGGGGGCAGAGTGGCCCGCGGCGGTGCAATCCGTGCCAGCGACCCCCCTGATCCCCATGATGATGGCGCGCCGCCTCAGCATCGGCGCCCGGCTCGCGGTGCAACTGGGTCTGGACATGCTGGCCCGCCACCCCGTCGACAGCGCCATCTTCGTCAGCCGCCACGGCGAGCTGGCACGCTCCATGACGCTGCTGCAGGGGTTGGCCGCCGCCAAGCCGCTCTCTCCCACGGATTTTTCCATGTCGGTGCACAACACGGCGGCCGGGCTCTGCTCCATTCAGGGCAAGGCGGCGCTGCCCATCAGCTCCATCTCTGCCGGAGAAGGGAGCCTGATGGCGGGGCTGGCCGAGGCCGCAGCCAACCTCCATGCGGGGTATCGGCGGGTGCTGCTGGTGCTGTTCGAAGGGGAGATCCCGCAGTTTCATCAATCCTGGCTCCCCCAGACCCCGCCCTACGGGGTGGCGCTGCTGCTGGGCCCGGCGCAGGAGGCTGCCGGCGAGCGCTGGGACTGCGAAGGACAGTGCGACGCCAGTCAGCCCTCCGCGCTGGCCCAACCCCTGGCATTCTGGCGCGCGCATCTGCTGGGACAGCAGACATGCGTGCTCGGTGACGGACGCAGGGAGTGGTCATGGCGGCGGGGCTGAACCGGCTCTGGCGGCTGCTTGGCACCGCGCTTGGCTTCACCCTGTTTGGGCTGGGGGGGCTGCTGCTCAGCCTCTGCTGGTTTCCGCTGCTGGCGCTCTGCCTGCGGGGAGAGCGGCGTCGGATCCTGGCACAGGCCAGCATCAAGCAGAGTTTTCGGTTGTTCATGGCCCTGCTCAAGGGGCTGGGGGTGCTGGATTATCGCGTCATCGGCATGCCGAGGGATCTGCGCAGTGCCCTCATCGTCGCCAATCACCCCAGCCTGCTCGACTATGTGATCCTGGCGGCCGAACTGCCGGTGTGCGACTGCATCGTCAAGCGAGCTTTGTGGCATAATATTTTTCTCGGTGGCGTGGTGCGTGCCGCCGACTACATTCCCAACGGGGAGGCGGAACAGCTGCTACCGCGTTGCATCGAACGGGTGCGTCGGGGTGGTCTATTGCTGATCTTTCCGGAAGGCACCCGCACCACGCCGGGGGAGCCTATCCGCCTGCAGCGAGGTGCCGCCCAGCTTGCCTTGCGTGGTCAGGTGACTCTGCAGCCCGTACGCATTCATTGCAGCGAGCGCTTTCTCACCAAGCAGGACAAATGGTTCCAGACCCCGAAACGCAAGCCTGTTTTCACGCTGGAGTTCTTGCCGCAGATAGAGACCCGTGAAGGGGTCGCTGACGCGCAGCACAGCGGCCTGGCCGCCCGCCAGTTAACCCGGTTACTTACCCGGGTCCTGCAACCCGGGACCCCATGACAGCCTATGGAAGAGCAATGCAAGATCTGCAACAAGAGATAAAACAACTCATCATCGACAGCCTCAACCTGGAAGGGCTGACCCCGGACGATATCGATGCCCAGGCGCCGCTGTTTGGTGACGGTCTGGGGCTGGACTCCATCGATGCGCTGGAGCTGGGGCTGGCCATCAAGGGACGCTATGGCATCGTCCTCTCCGCCGATGACGAGAATACCCGTCGTCACTTCGCCAGCGTCGAGGCCCTGGTGGCCCTGATCCAGTCCCAGGCTTGAGCCACCTTCTTTGGAGATATCCCGATGAACAGAGACGAGATTTTTGCCAAGGTGAAGGCAACCCTGGTGGAGTTGTTTGAAGTGGATGAAGCGGCCGTCACGCCAGAGGCTCAGCTCTATCAGGATCTGGAACTCGACAGCATCGACGCCATCGATCTGGTGGTTCACCTGCAAAAACTGACCGGCAAGAAGATCAAGCCCGAAGAGTTCAAGTCGGTGCGCAGCGTCGCCGATGTGGTCGAGGCGGTCGAACGCCTGATGAACCCTGCCTGATAGCTTGTTGCCATGATGCGCCTGCTCTCCTTGCTGGCAGGGACCCTGCTGCTGGCTTATCCCCTTGCCGTCTATCGGGGGCTGACCCATTGGGGCAGTTCCGCCCTGCTCGGCATCCTGCTGGTGACCTTCGCCCTGCGACTGCTGCCCGGGCTCTCCCCCGTGCGGGAGTGGCTGCTGCTTGGTCGCCTGCTGGCCTGTGTCGGTCTGGTACTGACGGCCTTGAGTGCCCTCTTCTCGGCCCAGCACTGGCTGCTCTACTACCCCATTGCGGTCTCGCTGGCCCTGCTCGGCCTGTTTGGCTGGAGCCTGACCCAGCCCATGAGTCTGGTGGAGCGGCTCGCCCGATTGCAGGATCCCGATCTGCCGCCAGCCGGGGTGCGCTACACCCGTACCGTGACCAAGGTGTGGTGCGGCTTCTTCGTGCTCAACGGCTCTCTGGCTGCCGCCACCGTCTGGTACGGGGATCTCGCCATCTGGAGCCTCTATAACGGCCTCGTCAGCTATCTGCTGATGGGACTGCTGATGGGGGGGGAGTATCTGGTGCGCCTGCGGGTCAAGCGGAGCTTCGCCTCATGACCGGTCAGGGGAGCCTGCTCGCCGCCATCTGGGGACGAGGGGATGACGAACCGGTGGCCTTCGGGCCACAAGGCGAGGTGCGCTTTGGCGAGCTGCGCCAGGGAACCGAAGCGCTGGCCCGGCGGCTCGCCGCTCTGCCAGCCCGGCGCTGGGCGCTCTGCTTCGAAGACAGCCTGCTGTTTGCCCAGGCGCTGCTCGCCTGTGCCCTGACCGGGCGAGAGGCCATACTGCCCGGCCATCAGCGCCCGGCGGCCCTGGCGGAGCTGGGTCACGGCTTCGATGCAGTGTTGACCGACAGCCAGACGCTGGGGGAGGGCAGCACGATTCCCTGGTTGCAACTGCCCCTCTCACGGGAGGATGAGCAACCCGCTGTCCCCTGGCCCGCCCCCCTGGCCTTGCAACTGACCCTGTTCACTTCGGGCTCCACCGGCGAACCCAAGGCGATCCCCAAGGCGTGGCACCAGCTGGACGCCGAACTGCGGGTGCTGATCGCACTCTGGAGCGAACCACTGCGCGGGGCGCGCCTGCTGGCGAGCGTCTCCCACCAGCACATCTATGGCCTGCTGTTTCGCATTCTGCTGCCCCTGGTCCTGCGCATTCCCTTCGCTCGCACCCTGACCCTCTACCCGGAGCAGCTGAACAGCCAGCGAGGCCGCTGGGCGCTGATCGCTTCCCCGGCCTTTCTGAGTCGCCTCGATCCCGCCCTGCCGGCCGTTGGCTGCGCTCTGGTGGTCTCCTCCGGCGGGCCGCTGGCGCTGGCGGATGCGACCCGCACGCAGGCGCTGCTGGGACAACTGCCCGTGGAGGTCTTTGGCAGCAGCGAGACCGGCGGCATCGCCTGGCGTCAGAGCGTGCAGCCAGAGACTCCCTGGCAACCCATGCCAGGCATTCGCGTGGCGCCCGGAGCCGGGGATTGCCTGCTGCTTCACTCCCCCTATCTGCCGGACGATGAGCCGCTGCTTTGTGCCGATCGCATCCGATTGTGCGAGTCCGGCTTTCACCTGCTGGGGCGTGGGGATCGGGTGGTCAAAATTGAAGAAAAACGGGTCTCCCTCGACGAGGTGGAGGCGCGCCTGCAGGCCCAGCCCTGGGTGCAGCAGGCGGCGGTGTTGCCGTTGACGCAGGCGGGCCGGCAGCAGCTCGGCGCCGTGCTGGTATTGACGGAGCAAGGGCTGGAGCAGTGGCAGACGCTGGGGCCCGGCCGTTTCCTCATTGCCCTGCGGGAGCGGCTCAGACCCTGGCTCGAACCGGTCGCCCTGCCGCGCCGGCTGCGTCTGCTGCCGGACTTGCCCCTCAACAGTCAGGGGAAACGCCCCTGGGGGCAGTTGAAAGCGCTATTTGATAAAGATTTTGTTGATGTTCATGCCAAAAAATCTGGTCCTGAGCAGATGAATCACTCACTCATGGGATCCGAACCATGCCAATGACGGGGCTGCCCAGCCTTATCGAGCAGCGATGGCAGGACGATGTCCTGGTGCTGCGCCTGTCCCTCGACCCCGATCTGCCCTGGTTTCGCGGCCACTTCCCGGGAGCGCCCCTGCTGCCCGGCGTGGTACAGGTGCACTGGGTCATGCACTATGGTCGCCAGCTGCCCGGCCTGGTCGGCGAGTTCGGTGGCATGAGCCAGCTGAAGTTCCAGCGCCCGCTGCGCCCCGGTCAGAAGTGCGAGCTGCATCTCTGCTGGCTGGCGGACAAGGGCCAGCTGGTGTTCAGCTACCGGCTCGGGGATGAGGTCGCCAGCAGCGGCCGGGTGAAGCTATGTCCTTGAATCCCTGCCTCATCATCCCCTGCTACAACCATTCGGCCCCCCTGGCCGGCGTGCTGGCGGGGCTCAAATCCCTGGGGTTGCCCTGCCTGCTTGTCGACGATGGCAGCGAGCCCGCCGCCGCCGTCGCGCTGGATGCCCTGGCCGCCACTCACGGCGACTGGGTCAGTCTGCTGCGCCATGACCGGAATCAGGGCAAGGGGGTCGCCGTGACCACAGGGCTCATGGCCGCGAAGGCGCGGGGCTTCAGTCATGGCGTGCAGATAGATGCCGACGGCCAGCACGACCTGTCCGATGTGCCGCGCCTGCTGGCCGAAGCCGCCCGCCAGCCCGATGCCCTCGTCTCGGGACGCCCCATCTATGACGACTCCGTCCCCAAGGGGCGCCTCTATGGCCGTTACATCACCCATGTCTGGGTCTGGATAGAGACCCTCTCGTTCACCATCGCGGACAGCATGTGCGGCTTTCGGGTCTACCCTCTGGCGGCCAGTTGCGCCCTGCTCGATGAGGTGCGCCTTGGCCGGCGCATGGATTTCGACACCGAGGTGATGGTGCGTCTCTACTGGCGCGGGGTGCCCATGCGCTTCGTGCCGACCCGGGTCATCTATCCGGCGGACGGCAGTTCCCACTTTCGGCTCTGGCGGGACAATCTCGACATCTCCTGGATGCACACCCGACTGGTGTGCCGCCTGCTCTGGGATGGATTGTGCAAGCTGCCAGGCCTCCCGGCCCGGCTCTGGCAACAGGGCAGGCGGCACTGGTCGCGCACCCCGGAGCGGGGCTCGCTGCTGGGTCTTCAGATCATGCTGGCCAGCTATCGGCTGCTGGGTCGACGGGGTTTCAAAGCGCTGCTCTACCCGGTCATCGGCTATTTCTGGCTGACCGGCCGCCGCCAGCGGGCGGCCTCCGAGCAATATCTGGCGCGGCTCGAAGCCTTCGCCGCCACGCAGGGCGTGAGCCTGCCCTCCGAGCCTAGGTCCAGCTTTCGCCACTTCCTGCGTTTTGGGGAGGCGGCGCTGGACAAGCTGGCGGGCTGGCGCGGCGACATTCCCCGTGAGGAGATCGAACTGGTGGGGCGCGAGCACCACGAGGCGGCGCTCGCCAGCGGACGCGGCCTGCTGCTGCTCGGCTCCCACCTCGGGGACCTGGAGCTGTGCCGGGCGCTCGGCACCCAGGGGGGGCAGGTGCCCATCAATGCTCTGGTGTTCACCCGCCATGCGGCCCGCTTCAACGCCCTGCTCAAGCAGGTCAATCCGGACTCCGGCATCAACCTCATTCAGGTGCAGGAGATGGGGGCCGACACCGCCATCCTGCTCAAGGAGAAGATAGAGGCGGGGGAGTGGGTGGTGATCGTCGGGGATCGCACCTCGGTGACCCGGGAGAAGCGGGTGGTCTGGGCCGATTTTCTCGGGGCTCCCGCCCCCTTCCCGCTGGGGCCCTTCGCCCTGGCAAGCGTCCTGGCCTGTCCCGTCTACCTGATGTTCGGCCTCAAGGAGCAGGGGCGCTTTCGCGTCCATTTCGAGCCCTTCGCCGAGCGGCTGTCGCTACCCCGCGCCACGCGGGAGGCGGCACTGCGCCACTGGGTGCAGGCCTATGCCGACCGCCTGCAGCACCACTGCCTGCATGCGCCGCTGGACTGGTTCAATTTCTTCGATTTTTGGCAGCTAACCCATGATGAACAGTGATACTCCTTCCCCCCAGGTCACCTTCGGCGCAGACAGGCTCACCATAGAACAGGTGGTGGCCCTGGCCGAGGGGCGTGCCCGTCCCGTTCTCAACCCGGATCCCGCCTTCATGGCCCGGGTGCAGCGCGGTGCCGACTTCCTCGATCGCCTGTTGGCGGAAGAGGGGGTCATCTACGGGGTGACCACGGGGTATGGCGACTCCGTGACCCGGGCCGTGCCGCCCGCCCTGGTGGCCGAGCTGCCCCTGCATCTGACCCGTTTCCACGGCTGTGGCCTCGGCAACGACCTGAGTCTTGAGGCGGGCCGCGCCGTGCTGGCCACGCGCCTCTGCTCCCTGGCGCAGGGGGTCTCCGGGGTCAGTCCGGCCCTCCTGGAGCGGCTCTGCTGGCTGCTGGAGCAGGATCTCATCCCGCGCATTCCGGAGGAGGGGTCGGTCGGCGCCAGCGGCGATCTCACCCCGCTCTCCTACGTGGCCGCCGTGCTGGTGGGGGAGCGGGAACTCTATCGGGACGGCCAGCTCGCCAGTACCGCCGACGTCTATGACGCGCTCGGCGTGACCCCCCTGCGACTGCGCCCGAAAGAGGGGCTGGCCCTGATGAACGGCACCTCGGTCATGACGGCGCTGGCCTGCCTCGCCTACGCCCGCACCGAATACCTGATGAAGCTGGCGACCCGGATCACCGCCCTGGTGAGCGTCGCCATGGAGGGCAATGCCTTCCACTTCGACGAGCGGCTATTCGCGGTCAAGCCCCACCCCGGGATGCAGGAGGTTGCCGCCTGGCTGCGCGCCGATCTGCAAAGCGGTGAGCTGCCGCGCCACAGCGACCGCTTGCAAGACCGCTACTCCCTGCGCTGCGCCCCCCACGTCATCGGCGTGGTGGCCGACAGCCTGCCCTGGTGGCGTCAGCTCATCGAAAACGAACTCAACAGCGCCAACGACAATCCCCTCATCGATGGCGACTTCGAGCACGTGATGCACGGCGGTCACTTCTACGGCGGCCACATCGCCATGGCCATGGACAGCATGAAGACGGCGGTGGCGAACCTCGCCGATCTGCTCGACCGCCAGCTGGCCCAGCTGGTGGATACCAAGTTCAACGGCGGTCTGCCGAGCAACCTCTCCGGCGCCAGCGGCGAGCGGCGCATGATCAACCACGGCTTCAAGGCGGTGCAGATCGGCGTCTCCGCCTGGACCGCAGAGGCCCTCAAATTAACCATGCCCGCCAGCGTTTTCTCCCGCTCCACCGAGTGTCACAACCAGGACAAGGTGAGCATGGGCACCATAGCGGCGCGGGATGCGTTGCGGGTGCTGACCCTGACCGAGCAGGTGGGCGCCGCCTGCCTGCTGGCGGCGGTGCAGGGGGCGGAGCTGCGCCTCGGCTTGCAGCGGTGCGCCCTGGATACCCTGAGCCCGTCCCTGAGAGAGATGGTGCTGGCGGTGCGGGAAGATCACCCGGCCCTGGTGGAAGACAGGCCGCTGGAGCAGGAGCTCAGGGCCCTGATCGTCCGGCTGCAGGCCCGTCATTACGATCTCTACAAGGAGACCTCAGATGCAGAGTGAACCCTGGATGATCAGCCACAGCATAGAGGTGGAGATCCCGTTCCACGACGTGGACATGATGAGGGTGGCCTGGCATGGCCACTATGTACGCTACATCGAGCTGGCCCGCTGCGCCCTGCTCGAGCAGATCGACTACAACTACCCGCAGATGGAGGCGTCCGGTTATCACTGGCCCATCATCGATCTGCGCCTCAAGTACATGGCCCCCCTGCGTTTTGGCCAGAAGGTACGGGTCGAGGCGCGGCTGTGCGAATACCAGAACCGCCTCAAGATCGAGTACCAGCTGTTCGATGTGGCAAGCGGCGTGCGCACCAGCAAGGGCTACAGCATCCAGGTGGCGGTGAACAAGGAGAGCGGCGAGATGTGCCTCGCCTCCCCGCGGGTCCTGCTGGACAAGCTGGGGGTGACGGAGTGAGGGCTCGCTGGATGCAGGGCGTGCGAGGCGGGCTCTGGGCCTGTCTGCTGCTGTTGACGGGGATGGCGCAGGCCGCTTCCATGACCCAGACCTATGTCATGACCCAGGCAGAGGTGCGTGAGCTGCTGAGTGCGGAGCCCGCCCAGCGCGCACATTTCGCGCAGGAGAAGCAGGTGGCCGGGCTGGCCCAGCCCCTGAAATCCAGCGGTAAGCTGCTGCTGGTACGGGGGCAGGGGCTCTGGTGGCATCAGCAGCAGCCCTTCGAACTGGCACTGAGCCTGACTGACCAACGCATGAGCCAGCAGGTCGGTCAGGGACCGGTCCAGGTGATCGACAATCCCCAGTTGCTCGAATTCAGCGGCATGATGCTGGCCTTGTTCGGCTCGGATGAGCAGGAGCTCGCCCGCTATTTCTCCCTCGATTTCCAGTCTGATGAACAGGGCTGGACTCTGGTCCTGACCCCCTTGTCCGCCCCTCTCGACAAGGTCTTTGCCAGTCTCACCCTGAGCGGTGGCCAGCAGCTGGACCGCCTGGTGATCGCCGATCGGCAGGGGGACGAGACCCGCATCCACTTCTCAGACTGGCAGCGGGTGACGCTGCCCCTGTCTGCCGAGGAGCAAGCCCATTTTGTCCCCTGAGCCGCAAGCCGATGCCCGCACGGGGCCTGTGACGGGCTGGCGTGAATCGACCTGGCGCAGGCTCTCCCATGGCTGGCTGCTGCTCAGCCTGCTGGCGCTGGGGCTGCTCGGCTGGCAACTCTCCCACAATCGCATCAACACCAGCCTGATGGATCTGCTGCCCCACGAGGAGCGATCCACGCTGGATCCGGCCCTGCGCGGGGGCTTGCTGCGCCAGCTCGACAAGCAACTGGTCTGGATGCTGAGCCTGCCGGCGGGGCAGGAGGGGCGCGCCGCGGCGCAGGAGTGGGTCCAGGCCCTGGCCGCCCTGCCCGAACTCGGCGCGGTGCGTGGCGCTCAACCCGAGCTGGCCCCGGCCTGGCAACATTTCACCTACGACTATGCCTGGCAGCGCCTCGATGAGCAGAGCCGGGCCCGCCTGGCGGCGGGGTCCGACGGCTGGAGCCAGTGGGTGCTCGGCCAGATCTACAGCCCCTTCGGGGGAGTCTCCCGTACCGAGTGGCAGGCCGACCCCCTGTTGTTGACCCGCGCCGGTGTGCAGGGGCTGGGGGGGAGCGCCATGCGCCTCGATCACGACTGGCTGATGAGCCAGGGTGAGGACGGGCGGCAGTGGTTCATGGTGCGGGCCGAGCTGGATCTGTCGGCCTTCGATCTCTCCCGCAACGCCGACCTGCTCGCCCGCCTCGGGGCGGCGGAGCAGAGCCTCAAGGCCCGCTATCCCGGGCTGGAGTTGCTGCGTCGCGGCACCCTCTTCTATAGCCAGCACGCCAGCCAGCTGGCCCAGGCGGATATCTCCACCATAGGGGTAGGCTCCATGGTCGGGGTCGTGCTGCTGATGTGGCTGGCGTTTCGTTCCCTGCGGGCGATCGCCCTCTCCTTGCTGCCCATCGTCATCGGCCTCGGCTGGGGTGTGCTGGCCGTGCTGCTCTGGTTTGGGGAGGTGCACCTCTTCACCCTGGTCATCAGCACCAGCCTCATCGGCATCGCCATCGACTACGGCATCCACTTCCTGACCGAGCGCCGCCTGCACGGAGGCAGCGAGCGTCCCCACCAGACCCGTGCCAAGCTGCTGCCTAGCCTCTGGATGGCCCTGCTGACCACGCTGGTCGGATACGGGCTGCTCTGGCTGGCCCCCTTCCCAGGGTTGCAGCAGATGGCGCTGTGCGCCCTCGCGGGCCTCCTGGCTGCCCTCATCACAGTGCTCTGTCTGTTCCCGCTCTGGCTGGGGGAGCTGCCTGCTCGTGAGCCCCGCAGCCTGGCGCTGATGGGACGCTGGCTCGACGGGTGGCGTGAGCGCCCCGGCCTGCGCTGGGGTCTGCCGCTGCTCGTGCTGGCGCTGGTCGTGGCGGGGCTCGGTCGGTTGCAGATCGATGACGATATCGCCCGCTTGCAACCCCTGCCCGTCGAGTTGCAGGGGCAGGAGCGGGCGATCCAGCGTCTCACCGGTCAGCAGGGCGGCATGTCGGGTTTTCTGGTGACGGCGGCTGACGGGGAGACAGCGCTGCAGCGGCTGGAGGCCCTGACCGGGCAACTGACACAGGCCAAGGCCGAGGGGAAGCTGACGGGGTTCGTCTCCCTGGCGCAGTGGTTGCCCTCTCTGGCGCAGCAGCGGGCGGATCATGCCGCCCTCACCGCCTTGCAGCCCCAGGTGGTGGCGCGGCTCAACCAGGCCGGGGTACCGGTCAAGGCCGAGCCTCGCCCCTGGCATCCCCTGACCCCGGAGTTCTGGCTGACCAGCCCGGTCAGCGAGGGCAGCCGGTTGCTGTGGCACACCCTGCCGGATGGCCGGGTAGCGCTCTGGCTGCCGGTGCACGGGGTGACGGAGAGCGCCGCCGTGGCGGGGCTGGCCAGCACTGAGAACGGTGTCTTCTGGCAGGATCAGCGCAGCCAGTGGAGCCAGCTGTTCGCCCACTATCGCATCAAGCTGGCCGAGCTGCTGTTTGCGGCCATCGCCCTGGTGGGGTTGCTGCTCTGGTGGCGGCTCGGCTGGCGCAAGAGCGCCCGGATCCTGCTGGTCAACGCACTGGCCCTGGGGGCCGGACTGGCGCTGCTCGCCGCCTGCGGCCAGCCCCTGACCCTGTTCGGGGTGCTGGCGCTCAGCCTCATCTTCGGGATCGGCATCGACTACGGGCTGTTTTTTGCCCACAGCGGCGAAGAGCCAGGGCGTCAGCGCTCGACCCTGTTTGCCATCCTGCTCGCCAATCTGACCACCCAGCTCTCGTTCGGTCTGCTGGCCCTGAGCCACACCCCGGCCATCGCCGGTTTCGGTCTGGTGCTGAGCGGCGGCATCTTCACCGCCTTCCTGCTCTCACCCCTGGTGCTGGAGCGCCGATGAGTCCCCTTTTACAACCCATGGGAGCCACGATGAAGACGTTTCTGCCCCTGCTGTTTGCTCTCCTGCTCGGCGCCTGCGCCAGCCCCCCTGTGCCCGAGAATCGCGCCTACCTGACTCCGGACACCAGCCTGGTGCTGCCGACGCCGCAGCGTGACCAGCCCCTCTATCGCCAGCAACTGCTGAGCACCCACGGCAAGGGCGGGGAGCACCAGCTGCTGACCGTGCTGGAGGCGGATGGCCACAGGCTCACCTTGGTGGGGCTGGCCCCGAGCGGGATCCGGCTGTTTCGACTGAGTTATGATGGCAAGACCATCCACACCGAGCAGCTCTCCAGCCTGCTCGGTGGCGCCGCCCTGCCGCCGGTGGCCCAGGTGCTCGCCGACGTGATGATGAGTTATTGGCCCGTCGCCGCCTGGCACGCACAACTGCCCAAGGGGTGGCAACTGGCGGATGAGGGCATGGTGCGGCGTCTGACCGACCCCGATGGCCGGCTGGTGAGCGAGATCCACTATCGCCTGGTGGCGGGGGAGCGCGAACCGGTGCAGCTCATCCAGCACGCCTTCGATTATCAATTGCAGATGCAGAGGCTGACACCATGAGTCCGAACGCGAACCCCGCACCGTCGGCCGCCCCCTGTCATATCCAGGCCTATGGCCTTGTCTGCGCCCTGGGGGAGGGGAAGGCCGAGGTCGGTGCGGCGCTGGCCGCCTGGCAGCACGCCGGCCTCACTCCGCTGGATGACGAGCGGTGTGCCCTCGGCGATGGCCGGCTCACGCCCGTCGGTCGGGTCGGGGCCACGCTGCCCGCCATCTCCCAGGCGCTATCGGCCTATGATTCTCGCAACAACCGTCTGCTGCTGGCGGCCCTTGCACAGATCCGGCCTGCCCTCGATGCACTGAGGGCCGGACTGGCGCCGGAGCGCATCGCCATCGTGCTCGGCACCAGCACCTCGGGGATCGCCGAGGCGCAGGAGGCGGTAGCCGCCCATCAGGCCGCCGAGCCCCTGCCGGGGGCGTTCGATTACCGTCAGCAGGAGCTGGGCTCGCCGAGCGAATTCCTGGCTCGCCATCTGGCCATCACGGGGCCTGCCTACACCCTCTCCACCGCCTGCTCATCGAGCGCGCGCGCCTTCATCAGCGGGCAGCGCCTGCTGGCCGCGGGGCTCGCGGACATGGTCATCGTCGGCGGGGCGGACAGCCTGTGCGGCCTGACCCTGAACGGTTTCGACAGTCTGGAATCCCTGAGCCTCGAGCGTTGCCGCCCCTTTGGGGCAGAGCGGCGGGGCATCAACATCGGGGAGGGGGCCGCCCTCTTCCTGCTGACCCGGGAGCGGGCCGGGCTCGCCCTGCTCGGGGCCGGCGAATCTTCCGATGCCTGGCATATCTCGGCGCCCCACCCGGAGGGAACGGGGGCCGAGGCCGCGATGCGGATGGCCTTGCAGCAGGGGGGGATGGCGCCCCGGACGCTCGATTACGTCAACCTGCACGGCACTGCGACCCGTCTCAATGACGAGATGGAGAGCAAGGCGCTGGCCCGCTTGTTCGGGGAGGAGGAAACAGTCCTCTGCAGCTCCACCAAGATGCTGACCGGCCACACCCTGGGGGCGGCGGGGGCCATCGAGGCGGCGCTCTGTTGCCTGTTGATGGAGCAGGGGCTGCCGGCGCCCCGGCAGGGGGAGGCGCAGGATCCGGCCCTGACGCCGATCCGGCTGGCGCAGGGAGATCCTGCGTCCAGGCCGCTCACCCGGGTGCTGTCCAACTCCTTTGCCTTCGGCGGCAACAACGTCAGCCTGCTGCTGGGCCTTATCGAACCACACGAAGGGAGTCCATCATGAGTGACATCACCCTGGCAGCACTGCTGCCCCATCAGGCCCCCATGTTGCTGCTGGATCGACTGCTCGAGTATCAGGGCAACCGGGTACGCTGCGAGACCCGGGTCGGTGAGCGTCAGGCGCTGCTGCTCGACGAGCAGGGCAATCTGCCCGCCTGGGTCGGCCTGGAGCTGATGGCCCAGACCATCGCCGCCTGGGCGGGGATGCGGGGGCGGGAGCGCGGGGAGCCGGTGCGCATCGGCATGTTGCTCGGCAGTCGTCAGTATCAGTGCCCGCTGGCCCGGTTTGCCGCCGGTGAATGCCTCGTCATCGAGGCGGAGTGCCTGCTGGAAGATAACGGCATGGCCAGTTTCGAGTGCCGGATCGGAAATGGGGAGCAACGCTACGCCGAGGCGAGGCTCAGCACCTATCTGCCGAGTGAGGCGGAGCTGAAGGCGCTGCTTGGTTGATGTTTCTCTGATCGCTTTCGCTGTAGAGATAGGCAAAGGCAGTCGGAATCTCTGTTTTTTAAAGAAGGATTGAACATGAATTCCACCGTATTGGTGACCGGGGCCAGCAAGGGCATAGGTCGCGCCATCGCCCTGAAGCTGGCCGCCGATGGTTTTCACATCGTGGTGCACTATCACGGGGATCGGGGCGGCGCCGAGCAGACCCTGGCCGAGATCCTGGCGGCGGGGGGGCAGGGGCGGCTCATCCAGTTCGATATCTCGGACAGGGAGCAGTGCCGCAGCCGCCTCGAGTCCGACATCGAGGTGCATGGCGCCTACTACGGGGTGGTCTCCAACGCCGGGGTGATCCGGGATGGGGCCTTCCCGGCCCTGACCGACGACGATTGGGACGGCGTGCTGCACACCAATCTCGATGGCTTCTACAACCTGCTCAAACCCTGCATCATGCCGATGATAGGGCTGCGCCGGGGTGGTCGCATCGTCACCCTGTCGTCGGTCTCCGGCATCATGGGCAACCGGGGACAGGTCAATTACAGCGCCGCCAAGGCGGGTATCATCGGGGCCAGCAAGGCCCTGGCCCTGGAGCTGGCCAAACGCAAGATCACCGTCAACTGCGTGGCCCCCGGCCTCATCGATACCGGCATGGTCAACGCCGAGGTGGAGGCCGAGGCTTTGAAGATGATCCCGCTCAAACGGATGGGGCAGGCCGACGAAGTCGCGGGCCTGGTCTCCTACCTGATGTCGGACATCGCAGGCTATGTCACCCGCCAGGTCATCTCGATCAACGGTGGCCTGATATGAGTGGAAACATCAACACCGTGGATCATCGGAAACAGCAGGAAGGGAGAGCAGTATGAAGCGTGTCGTCGTCACCGGCATGGCCGGGGTGACCGCCTTTGGCAACGATTGGCAAAGCGTAGGGCCTCGCCTCAAGGATGAGCGCAACGCCGTGCGGGAGATGCCCGAGTGGGGCGTCTATGAGGGGCTCAATACCCGGCTGGCAGCCCCGATCCCGGACTTCTCCCTGCCGACCCACTACCCGCGCAAGAAGACCCGGGCCATGGGGCGGGTCTCCGAGCTCGCGACCGTGGCCACCGAGCTGGCCCTGACACGGGCCGGTCTCATCGATCATCCGGTGCTGGCCGGCGGGCGTACCGGCATCGCCTATGGCTCCTCCATCGGCAGCACGGCCCCCATCAGCGCCTTTGGCGCCATGCTCAACGACAAGACCACCGCCAACATCACGGCCACCACCTATGTGCAGATGATGCCCCACACGGCGGCGGTGAACACCGGCCTCTTCTTTGGCCTGCGGGGCCGGGTCATCCCCACCTCCAGCGCCTGCACCTCGGGCAGCCAGGGCATCGGCTACGCCTATGAGGCGATCAAGCACGGCTATCAGGACGTGATGGTGGCAGGGGGAGCCGAGGAGCTCTGCCCGTCCGAGGCCGTGGTGTTCGATACCCTGTTCGCCACCAGCCTGATGAACGACAGCCCCTCCCTGAGTCCCAAGCCCTTTGACAAGGACAGGGATGGACTGGTGATCGGGGAAGGGGCGGGGACCCTTGTCCTGGAGGAGCTGGAGCATGCCAGGGCGCGCGGGGCCCACATCATCGCCGAGCTGGTGGGCTTTGCCACCAACTGTGATGCGGCCCACGTGACCCAGCCCCAGCAGGAGACCATGCAGCTCTGCATGGCGCTGGCGCTGGCGGATGCGGGTCTCGCCCCCCAGGACATCGGCTACATCAGCGCTCACGGCACCGCCACCGAGCGGGGCGACATCGCCGAGAGCCATGCCACATCGGCCCTGTTTGGCGATAGCACCCCCATCTCTTCTCTCAAGAGCTACTTCGGCCATACGCTCGGGGCCTGCGGCGCCATCGAGGCCTGGTTGTCGCTGGAGATGATGGCGGAGGGCTGGTTCGCCCCGACCCTCAACCTGAACGAGCCGGACCCCGCCTGCGCCCCGCTGGATCACGTTCGCAGCGGCGGCCGGGTGCTGGATGTGGAGTATCTGATGTCCAACAACTTCGCCTTTGGCGGCATCAATACCTCCCTCATCTTCAAGCGCTGGGCCTGACCGAGACAGCGGTGATGAGTCCATGAAAAAGGCGCCTCGAGGCGCCTTGTTCATATGGAGTGAGGGTCTTTATTTCTTGGGTCTAAATGGCTTGATGATGCTCTCGTCGCATTCGAGATAGGGGCCGTCCATCAGATCGATGCAGTAGGGGATGGCGGGGAAGACCGCATCCAGACACTCGCGGATGGACTTGGGTTTGCCCGGCAGATTGACGATGAGGGTGCTGCCGCGCAGGCCGGCGGTCTGGCGGGAGAGAATGGTGGTCGGCACGAATTTGAGGGATTCCGCCCGCATCAGCTCGCCAAAGCCCGGCATCATGCGATCGCACACCGCCTCCGTGGCTTCCGGGGTCACATCCCGCTTGGCCGGGCCAGTGCCCCCCGTGGTGACGATGAGGCAGCAGGACTCCTCGTCGGCCAGCTGGCTCAGGGTCGCCTCTATCTCTGGCTGTTCGTCCGGGATGAGGCGATAGACAGGCTCCCACTCCGAGGTCAGATAGGCACCCAGGGTCTCGATGATGGCCTTGCCGGAGAGATCTTCATATATGCCTGCGCTGGCGCGATCGCTGACGGTGACTATGCCTATGCGTGCCTTGCTCATGGTCTGCCCTTCGTGCTGTGTAAAGTGGTAAATAAAATAACATAATCAGTGGGATATGTTAAATCCTCCCGGATGTGACCACGCGAGGGCATTGGCCGATTCGAATGAAAACAGTGTCTCTCGTACCGGCCATTCAGTAATAAGCCGGCAGACAAACGGGTGCAAAATTTCTAAAAAAAAGCAATTTAGTCAGGTATGGGTAATTGCCTGAATCCTAACGAATAAATGAATTACTTCCCCTTCTTCTCCGCATTTTTATCCGCAATCGGACTCCTGTGACTCGGTGCAAACTGAACCAGGAACCCGCCGCTCTTATATAACCTTTCTTACGGACAGTGAATTTATGTGCTGAGCGTAGTTTGGATGTGTCACACATGAGGCCTCTGGCCAGGAGAGCATATGGAGCTGCCAGATTTCGATACCCTGAAACACTGGGCCCTCGTGGAGCCGGAGCGGCTCGATGCCCTGCTGCACCAGCAGATAGACACCCTGATCGAACAGGTAGGGCCCGATCGGCAGCGGCGGTTGCGGGGTCTGCAATTTCGCATCGATTGCCAGCGCAAGCTGGCGAAGAACAATCTGGACAGCTGCATCCGGATTGCCAACATGATGCATGAATCCTTCTATGCCATGCGCAGCCAGATCAATCATCTGCAGGAAGAGTCATTATTGACCGGTGAATATGAAAAACCGGCGAATAATGTCATCCGGCTCGCCGAATATCGCCGGGATAAATAACACATCGATATTTTCATTATTCATCTCATTTTATTTAATCCCGCAAGCCATCACATGTTAATCAAGGTGATGGCTTGTTTGTTATTTGCTGCAAACAGGCTGCGCCGTTGAAATAAATAAGCCGATAACGGTTTCGCGGGTGGATATATATGGATGAAACAAGTCGCTGGAGTAAGATGAGGGTTCGGTTAATTTTCTACGACTCAAGGGAATGATGAGAAGTATTACACCAAGACGGGTGTTGTCGCCGGAACAGCAGACAGAGATCACCCGCATTATCGTCAAGGTGGGCCAGTTGATGGGCCAGCATGGTGCCGAGGCGCGGCTCATCGAGCAGACCACGGTGCGACTCGGCCTGGCACTGGGGCTCGAGAGCGTGGAGATGGCGCTCTCCGCCGGTGCCATCGTCCTGACCAGCCTCTATCAGGGGCACTGTGTCACCACCACCCGCCGGGTGCTGGATCGGGGCATCAACATGCAGGTGGTGTGCGAGGTGCAGCGCCTGTGCATCCTGGCGGAGAAGGAGCTGATCGGTGCACGGGAAGTGCGCCAGCGGCTCGATGCCATCAAGCCGTTCCACTATCACCCCTGGCTGGTGGTCCCCATGGTGGGGCTCTCCTGCGGGGCCTTCAGCCTGCTGTTCGGGGGAGACTGGCCCATCTTCCTGGTGACCTTCCTTGCCTCCGCGGTGGCGATGCGGGTGCGTCAGCTGATGGCCCATCACCATCACAGCCCCCTCATCAACTTTGCCGTGACCGGCTTCGTCGCCACCCTGCTCGCCTCCAGCGCCACCTACTTCGGCTGGGGGGATCAACCCTACCTTGCCATGGCGGCCAGCGTGCTGCTGCTGGTGCCGGGTTTCCCCTTGATCAACGCCGTCTCCGACATGGTGAAGGGCTACTTCAACATGGGGCTGGCCCGTTGGGGCATGGCGACCCTGCTCACCGTCAGCGCCGTGATTGGCATAGTGCTGGCCATGTCGGTGACCGGTATCTGGGGCTGGAAGCTGTGGTGGGATTCCATATGAGATCTCACCAGAACAGACCTGCCCGTGTCGCCCTTCAGCAGGCTCAGAGGGGGGAGACATCATGATGGATCTGTTGTTGCTGCTGTTGCGGGATGCATTCTGGTCGGCCATCCCGGCGGTGGGCTTTGCCATGATGTTCAACGTGCCGACGCGGATGCTGAAATACTGCGCCATGGGGGGAGCGCTTGCCCACAGCCTGCGCACCCTGCTCATCCACCACGGCATGCCCATCGAGTGGGCCACCCTGGCGGCTTCCACCACGGTGGGCTTTGTCTGCGTCTACTGGTCGAAGCGCCTGCTGGCCCCCCGGCCGGTGTTCAGCGTCGCCTCCATCATCCCCATGATCCCGGGGACCTATGCGTTCAAGACCATGATCGCCGTGGTGGAGCTCAATATCTCCGGGGTGACCACCGAGCTTATCCACCATGCGGTGACGAACGGCCTCAAGGTGCTGTTTATCGTGGGAGCCCTCAGTTTCGGTTTGGCGATCCCTTCTCTGGTCGTGTACCGTAACCGGCCCATCGTCTGAGACAGGTTGCGAGGAACCAACTCCATGAAGATTTCCATGATTGCCGCCATGGCCCGGGACCAGGTGATCGGCAAGGACAACCAGATGCCCTGGCACATGCCCGCCGATCTGGCTCACTTCAAGCGGGTGACCCTCGGCAAGCCGGTGCTGATGGGGCGCAAGACCTTCGAGTCCATCGGTCGCCCCCTGCCAGGGCGCCGCAACCTGGTGATCAGCCGCAATCCCGACTATCGCGCCGACGGGGTGGAGATGGTGGATTCGGTGGAGGCGGCCCTGAGTCGTCTTCAGGAAGAGGGAATCGAGGAGCTGATGGTGATCGGGGGAGGCTATCTCTATGGCCAGCTGCTGCCCAGGGCGGATCGCCTCTACCTGACCCGCATCGATCTGGTCGTGGAGGGGGACACCTGTTTCCCGACCTTCTCGGATGCCGACTGGGTAAGACTGGAGAGCGAGCCTCATGATCCCGATGAGAAGAATCCCCACCCCTACTGCTTCGAGACCTGGCAGCGCCGCTAGCCCGCGTCGAACCTGATCAGCCCCTCCCCGTGCGAGGGGCTTTTTTTCGCCTGTCACCCCGCTCCAGAGCGCCTCTCATCGGGCCCGGTCCTGAACCTGGTGCAAGCCTTGCAGCCAAGGCACATGTGTCACCACAAATACATGCTCATTGTCGTCAAAAAATGATTCGTCATGTAACTAAATTTGTCGGCGGCGACCAGCCTGACGGCATTCTCCTGTGCTTGCTCGATTTTCAAGAAAACAGTGGAGTTTTCCCCAGTTTTATCAGTGTGATAATTGATTTTATTGTTAATTAATCGTTTTTACACCCAGATTAGTTCCTGTCTGTTGAATTTTTGTTTCATAAAATAACTGTTTTAAATCAATGGCTTGAACATATGATTTTTAGTTGAGACTCTTATGGTTCTTTTTTGTTTCTCTGTTTTTGTTTAGTGTTGAAAGTAATTAATTCCCGCCCGGCTACAGGAACAGCAAACGGCCGGCCATAAAAAAAGGACAGTATGACAGTCAAGCTTGAGGTCAAATCACTCTATAAAATCTTTGGTGAACACCCGGAAAAGGTATTCAAGTTGCTGGCGAAAGGGCATGACCGCGCCAGCATTTTACGAAAGACCGGCCAGACCCTGGGGGTGCAGGATGTCAATCTTGCCATCCAGGAGGGGGAGATCTTCGTGGTGATGGGTCTGTCCGGCTCGGGCAAGTCCACCCTGGTGCGGCTCTTCAACCGGTTGATCGAACCGACCCGCGGCCAGGTACTCATCGACGGTGAAGACATCGCCGCCATCTCGGATGCGGATCTGCGCCAGGTGCGGCGCAAGAAGATCAGCATGGTATTCCAGTCCTTCGCCCTGATGCCCCACCTGAGCGTGCTGGAAAATACCGCCTTCGGGCTGGAGTTGGCCGGGGTGCCGCTGGCCGAGCGCCAGCAGAGCGCCCGCCAGGCGCTTCACCAGGTCGGGCTGGGGCAGTGGATTGATGCCTATCCCGATGCCCTCTCCGGCGGCATGAAACAGCGGGTCGGGCTGGCCAGAGCCCTGGCGAACGATCCGGATATATTGCTGATGGATGAGGCTTTCTCTGCGCTGGATCCATTGATCCGCACAGAAATGCAGGATGAACTGCTGAAACTGCAGGGAAGTCAGCAGAGAACCATCGTCTTCATCTCCCACGATCTGGACGAAGCGATGCGCATCGGCGATCGCATCGCCATAATGCAGGACGGTCAGGTGGTGCAGGTCGGCACCCCGGACGAGATCCTGAACCAGCCCGCCAACGACTATGTCCGCGCCTTCTTTCGCGGGGTGGATCTGGCCAATGTGTTCAGCGCCCGGGATGTGGCGAGCCGCAAGCAGGTGCCCCTCATCAAGAAGCACACCACGGACGGGCCGGGCAATGCCCTGCGACAGCTCAAGGAGCTGGAGCGGGAGTTCGGCTATGTGGTGGATCGCAGCCGCCACTTCCTCGGCGTCGTTTCGGTGGAGTCCTTAAGTCAGGCGGTCAGCAGCAAGGGCAGCCTGGAGCAGGCCCTGCTGGCGGACATCCAGCCCATCCTGGCTGATACCCCCCTCAATGAACTCATCAGCCAGGTGGCCGCCGCTCCCTGCCAGGTGCCCGTGGTCGAATCGGATGGCCGCTATCTGGGGCTCATCTCCAAGGCCAATCTGCTCAACACCCTGGACAGGAGTACCCCGGCATGAATCTCATCCCTTTCCGTCATCTGCTGGCCGCCTTGCTGGCCCTGCTGTGCCTGGCAAGTACCCCGGCCCTGGCTGATGAAGCCGCAACCGATCCCTGGGGGACCACCGAGGTGACCACGGAGGCCGCGAGCGATCCCTGGGGCGATACCGCCACCGACGCTGCCGATTGGCAAACCCAGATCGCCAGCCCGCAGGTCGAGGCGTCCATCGACTGGCTGGATCCTTTCCAGCAGGCCCTGGTACCACTGGATACCTGGGTCGAGGGTGCCATCGGCTGGCTGGTGGCTAACCTGCGTCCCCTGTTCCAGCTCATTCGTGCCCCGGTGGAGCTGACGCTCAATGGCATGACGCACCTGCTGCAATCCGTGCCCTCGGCCCTGATGATCGGTTTGCTGACCCTGGTGGCCTGGCAACTGGTCAACGGGCGCATGGCGCTGGGCACGCTGGTCTCGCTGATCGGGATAGGCCTCATCGGTGCCTGGTCTGACGCCATGGTGACCCTCTCCCTGGTGCTGACCTCGCTCTTCTTCTGCATTCTGATAGGCTTGCCGGTCGGCATTCTGCTGGCGCGCAGCGAACGGCTGTCGAGCTGGACCCGGCCCCTGCTGGATGCCATGCAGACCACCCCGGCGTTTGTCTATCTCATCCCCATCGTCATGCTGTTTGGCATCGGCAACGTGCCCGGGGTGGTGGTGACCGTCATCTTCGCCCTGCCGCCGATGATCCGGTTGACCATGCTGGGCATTCGCCAGGTGCCTGCGGATCTGGTGGAGGCAGCCCACTCCTTCGGGGCCAGCCCCTCCCAGCTGCTGTTCAAGGTACAACTGCCGCTGGCCATGCCTACCATCATGGCCGGGGTCAACCAGACCCTGATGCTGGCCCTCTCCATGGTGGTCATCGCCTCCATGATCGCGGTCGGCGGTCTCGGTCAGATGGTGTTGCGGGGCATAGGCCGCCTCGACATGGGGCTCGCCTCCATCGGCGGCCTCGGCATCGTGTTGCTGGCCATCGTGCTGGATCGTCTGACCCAGGCCATGGGGCAGCCGGATCGCGGCCGGAGTGGCCGCTGGTATCAACGGGGCCCGGTGGCCCTGCTGCTGCGACTGTGCGGTCGCAGCCCATCCATTCATCGTAAAGGAGTTACCTCATGAGACCCATCACCACCAGTCTGACCCTGGGTGCCCTGCTACTGAGTTCGGTCGCCGTGGCCAGTCCCGAGATGCCGGGGGAGGGGGTCAAGGTGCAACCCTTGCAAAGCTCCCTGCCGGAAGAGGCGTTCCAAAGCGTGCTTGTCAGCAAACTGATGGAACGGCTCGGCTATGATGTCCAGCCGGCGCAAGAGGTGGATTACAACGTGGCCTATGCCTCGGTCGCCCAGGGGGATGGCACCTTCCTCGCCTTCAACTGGGTGCCGTTGCAGGATGGCAAGTATGAGCAGGTCGGGGGAGACAAGGTGTTCTTCCGCCAGGGCACCTATGTGAGCGGTGCGGCCCAGGGTTATCTCATCGACAAGAAGACGGCGACCCAGTACGGCATCACCAACCTGGGTCAGCTCAAGGATCCCAAGCTGGCGGCGCTGTTTGACAGCGACGGGGGCGGCAAGGCCGACCTCATCGGCTGCAACCCGGGCTGGGGCTGTGAAGAGGCGATCAACCATCATCTCGACGAGTTCGGATTGACCCCGACCATCACCCACAAGCAGGGCAATTATGCGGCCCTGATCGCCGATACCCTGGCCCGCTACCAGAGCGGCAAGCCGGTGCTCTACTACACCTGGACGCCGTACTGGCTCAGCAGCGAGCTGGTGCCGGGGCGGGATGTGGTCTGGCTGGAGACGCCCGCCGATGCCAAGGATGCGGCCAAGACCCGGCTGCCAAACGGCAAGAACTACGGCTTTGCCGTCAACAGCATGCACATAGTGGCGAACAAGGCCTTTGCCGAGGCGAACCCGGCGGCGGCCAAGCTGTTCTCCATCGTCAAGTTGCCGCTCAATGACATCAACATCCAGAATGGCCTGATGAACAAGGGACAGAACAAGCCGGCGGATGTGGAGCGTCATGCGGACGCCTGGCTCAAGGGGTATGAGGCCGAGGTCAACGGCTGGCTGGCCGAGGCGCGCGCCGCCGCAAAATAAGCGGGTGGATAGGCTGACACCTGCCCATTCATGACAAGCAAAACGCCCGGCGATGCCGGGCGTTTTTTTATGGGGACAGATTGGTGGGATCAGATCCCGGAGCCATCGTTCTCGCCGTTCTCCTCGTGCAGGCCGCACTCGCGCTTGAGGCCGAAGAAGCGGGTCTGCTCCTCGCTCATGCCCGGCTCCCACTTGGTGGTGGTGTGCACATCCCCGACGGAGAGGTAGCCCTGATCCCAGAGAGGGTGATAGGGCAGGTCGAACTCCTTGAAGTAGTAGAAGACGTCCTTGTTGCTCCAGTCGATGACCGGCAGGAACTTGAAGCGGCCGCGCTGGATACCGAGCACCGGCAGCTTGCCACGGCTGCCGGACTGCTCACGGCGAAGGCCGGAGAACCAGGTCTGGGCGCCGAGCTCCTGCAGGGCACGGTCCATGGGTTCGACCTTGTTGAGCTGGTTGTAGCGGGTGATCCCCTCCACCCCCTGCTCCCACAAGAGGCCGAAGCGCGCCTCCTGCCAGGCTGGCGAGAGGGCGGCCCGGTAGATCTTGAGGTTGAGGGCGAGGCGCTCGGTCAGCTCGTCGATGAAGCGATAAGTCTCCGGGAAGAGATAACCGGTGTCAGTGAGCACCACGGGCACATCGCCTCGCGCCTGGCTCACCAGGTGCAGCATCAGTGCCGCCTGGATGCCGAAACTCGATGACAGCACGTGCTCTCCCGGCAGGTTGGCCAGGGCCCAGCGCACCCGCTCGGGGGCGCTCATGGCGTCCAGCGCCCGGTTCAGGGGGGCCAGCGCCTCAGCCTGTTCTTCGCGGCCGAGGGCCAGCAGGGCTTGCAGATCGAGCCGCCCGTCGGCGGTGCGCGCCGGCAGCACGTTATCGGTGATTTCAGGCTGCATAGAAATCCCTCGCGGAATCGATGACGGGGGCGATGACTCCCACCCGGATCACGAAGTCGCCGAAGCACTCGTTCTGGTTGCGCTCGGCGGCCCAGCGGCCGATCAGGCTGTCGAGCTCCGCCAGGATCTGCGGCTCGGTGATGTTCTCAAGGTGCAGGCGCGGGATCCGCGTCCCTTCCAGGTTGCCGCCCAGGTGCAGGTTGTAGCGACCCGGCGCCTTGCCCACCAGACCCACCTCCGCCAGCATGGCGCGGCCACAGCCGTTGGGGCAGCCGGTGACCCGGAAGATGATGGCGTCATCCGCCAGTCCATGTTTGGTCAGCAGCCCTTCGATGTCGGTGACGAAGGCCGGCAGCATGCGCTCGGCCTCGGCCATGGCCAGCGGGCAGGTGGGCAGAGCCACGCAGGCCATGGACTGCTTGCGCTGCTCGCTCACGCCGTCATCCAGCAGGCCGTACTGGCGGGCCAGCTTCTCGATGCGGGCCTTCTCCTTGGCGGGGACGCCGGCGATGATGAGGTTCTGGTTGGCGGTCAGGCGGAAGTCCCCCTGATGGATTTTGGCGATTTCCAGCATGCCGGTCTTGAGCGGTTTGCCCGGGAAGTCCAGCAGGCGGCCATTCTCGATGAACAGGGTCAGGTGGTGCTTGCCGTCGATCCCTTCCACCCAGCCGAAGCGATCGCCACGGCTGGTGAACTCATAGGGGCGGCTCGGGGCGAAGGCGATGCCAGCGCGGCTCTCCACCTCGGCCTTGAAGGCCTCGACCCCGACCCGTTCGAGGGTGTACTTGGTCTTGGCATTCTTGCGGTTGACCCGGTTGCCCCAGTCACGCTGGGTGCTGACCACGGCGGCCGCCACCTCCAGCACGTGAGAGAGGGGGATGAAGCCAAAGTCGCTCGCCTTGCGCGGGTAGGTGCTGGTGTCGCCGTGGGTCATGGCGAGCCCGCCGCCGACCAGCACGTTGAAGCCCACCAGCTTGCCGCCGTCGGCGATGGCCACGAAGTTGAGATCGTTGGCGTGCACGTCGATGTCGTTGTGGGGCGGGATCACCACGGTCGTCTTGAATTTGCGCGGCAGGTAGTTGGAGCCGAGAATCGGCTCCTCATCGCCACCCAGCTTCTCGCCGTCCAGCCAGATCTCCACGTAGGCGCGGGTCTTGGGCAGCAGGTGCTCGGAGATCTGCTTGGCCCACTCGTAGGCCTCCTGATGCAGCTCGGACTCCACCGGGTTGCTGGTGCAGAGCACGTTGCGGTTCACGTCCCCGGCGGTGGCGATGGAGTCGATGCCGGTGCTGTTGAGGGTCTGGTGCATCAGCTTGATGTCGCGCTTCAATACCCCGTGGAACTGGAAGGTCTGGCGAGTGGTGAGGCGGATGCTGCCGTAGAGGCTGTGCTCTTCGGCAAACTTGTCGATCACCTGCCACTGGGCCGGAGTGATGATGCCGCCAGGCAGGCGGGCCCGCAGCATGACGTTGTGCAGGGGTTCGAGCTTCTGGGCGGCGCGCTCCGGGCGGATGTCGCGGTCATCCTGTTGATACATGCCGTGGAAACGGATCAGCTGGAAGTTGTCGCCGTTGAAGCCGCCGGTGAGGGGATCCTGCAGATCCTGCTCTATGGTGCCGCGCAGGAAGTTGCTCTCGCGCTTGAGGCGTTCGTTGTCGGAAAGCGGTCCTTCTACCGGTCCCGGAATAGCTTGTTTGCTCATCAATAGACATCCCTTTGATAACGTTTGGCACGACGCAATTCGCTCAAATACTCTTCTGCTTCCTCACGACTCTTGTGGCCGTGTTCGGCAATCACATCCAGCAGCGCTTGCTGCACATCCTTGGCCATGTGGTTGGCGTCGCCACACACATAGAAGTGGGCGCCGGCCTCAAGCCACTGGTAAAGCTCAAGGCCCGCTTCGCGCAGTCTGTCCTGCACATAGATCTTGTGAGCCTGATCCCGGCTGAATGCCAGGGAAATCTTCGACAGCAGGCCGGATTTCACATAGCGCTGCCACTCCACCTGATAGAGGAAGTCCTGGGTGAAGTGCGGGTTGCCGAAGAAGAGCCAGTTCTTGCCCTCTGCACCCTGGGCTTCCCGCTCCTGCATGAAGGCGCGGAAGGGGGCGATGCCGGTGCCCGGGCCCACCATGATGACGGGGGTTTCCGGGTTGTGCGGCAGGCGGAAGTTGTCGTTGTGCTCCACGAACACCCGTACCTCGGCCTCTTCCGCCAATCTGTCTGCCAGATAGGAGGAGGCGCCGCCGGATCGCACAGTGCCATCTTCTTGCGGGTAGCGCACTACGCCGACGGTGAGGTGCACCTCCTCTTCCACCTCGCTCTGGGCGGAGGCGATGGAGTAGAGGCGGGGGGTGAGGGGTCGCAGCAGGCCGGTGAGCTGATCGGCGCCGAGCTTGGCCGGGAAGCGTTTCAGGACATCCACCACCTGGGCGGAGGCGACGAGGGCGTTGACCTGGGCCTTGTCGCCGGCCAGATCTTTGAGCGCCGCGTTGTCGGTCAGCTCGGCAAGACCCGTGATAAAGCCGCCGTGCAGCCGGGTCAGCTCGAAGTGGCGGGTCAACGCCTCGCGCAGGTTGCCATGGGGGCTGGGTTCGTCGCCGGAGAGGCCGGTCAGGGCCAGCACTTCGGCGACCAGGGCGACATCGTTGTCGAACCAGATGCCGAGGGCATCCCCCGGTTGATAGGTGAGGCCGGACTCTTCCAAGTTGATCTCGATGTGGCGGATATCCTTGGTGGAGTCGCGACCAGTGACCTTCTGGTTGACCGAGAGCCGGGCCGGGAAGGGGTTCTCCTTGTGGTACTGGCTGTGGCCGACGGCCGACTGCACGGCCCCCGCCACTGTGGTGGCTCCGGCCGATCCGCCAGCAGAGAGCGTGGCGGCGATGGCTTTCACCGCCTGCTCGCCCCAGGCCTTGGCGGCCTCCTGGTAATCCACGTCAAGGCTCGCGAGTTCATGAATGCGCTCGGCCCCCGCTTTTGACAGGAAGCCGTCGAAGTCCTTGCCGGTCTGGCAGAAGAACTCGTAGGAGCTGTCACCCAGACCCAGCACCGCGAACTTGAGCCCCTCCAGTTTGCCAATCTTGCCCTTCTTGAGCTGCTCGAACAGATCGACCGCCGCTTCCGGCGGTTCACCCTCCCCGTAAGTGCTCACTACCACCAGCAGGTGGCTCTCTTTCTTGAGCTGCTTGGGTTTGTAGTCCGCCATGGAGATGAGAGTCACCGGCAGGCCCAGCGCCTGCGCCTGTTTCTGGATGGCCGCCGCCGCGCCCTTGGCGTTGCCGGTCTGGGAACCATAGAGAATGGTCAGGCTGCCACCCGGGGCTGCGCCGGCGGCAACGGTGGCCACCGGTTGCTGGCCGGATTGGGAGAGTCCGTAGAGATAGCCGCTCACCCAGGCCAGTTGCTGGGTGTTGAGGGTGGTGAGAACCTGGTTCAGCTGTCGCTGTTGCTCGTCAGAGAGGGGGCTGATGTTGGGTATGGGGGCTGTCAATTGCATCACACACGTCTTCCATGGTCTGATTTTTGGTCAGGGTAAGGGCTGTGGTGAATAACAACAAAGAATAAAAATATCTTCTTTATGCGATTTGTGAATTTATAAAGTCGGGATTCGGCGCTGGGGCCCCTTGACCCGTGGTATAAAGGCCCTCGACCATGCCTTCTTGCTGCCTCACGGGGATATTCATGACCAGATTGTTTCACGTCAACGCCTTCAGTGCTCGCCCCTTCGGTGGCAACCCGGCCGTGGTGGTGCTGGGGGACGCACGGCCCGATGCCGAGCTGCAAACCATGGCCGCCGAGTTCAATCTCTCGGAGACCGCCTTCCTCACCCCGTTAGGAAACGCTCACTACCGGCTGCGCTGGTTTACTCCAGAAGTGGAGGTGGATCTCTGCGGTCACGGCACCCTGGCGGCAGCCCACGTGCTCTGGGAGGCCGGATTGGCGCAGCCTGACGAGGCGCTGCGTTTCGAGACCCACAGCGGCGTCCTGACCGCGGCGCGGGAAGGGAACTGGATCTGGCTCGACTTCCCGCGCATCCCGCTCTCCCCTCTTGCGCTTGATCCCGCCTATGCCGCCGCCCTCGGCTGTCAGCCGTTGCAGACCCTGGCCGCTGGCGCCAAGTTCCTGCTGGAGCTGGGCAGCGAGGAGGAGGTGCGGGCGCTCAAACCGGACTTCCACGCCCTGCGCGCCTTGCCGGGGCGCGGCCTGATGGTGACGGCGCCTTCCAGCAGTGGGGAGGATGACTTCGTCTCCCGCTACTTCGCCCCCTGGGTCGGGGTAGACGAGGATCCAGTCACCGGCTCCAACCACTGTGCCCTGGTGCCGTTCTGGGCCGAGCGGCTCGGCAAGACGGAGCTCAAGGCCCGCCAGATCTCGGCGCGGGGCGGCGAGCTTCGCCTCTCCCTGCAGGGGGACAGGGTGCGGATGGCGGGTCAGGGACTGACTCTGTGGCTAGGGGAGTGGTTGCTGCCTTCGCACGCATAGGCGCTCGCTTGCACCAGCCTTTTCCCGAGACATTTTGCCAATACAAAACACCATAAAAAAACGCCCCGCAGTAGCGGGGCGTTTTGATGTCGATGCAAGGCAGTCAGGCTGCTGTTGCATCTGCCTTTTGGCAGCGTTTACTTCTGCGGGCGCAGGGCCGGGAACAGGATGACGTCGCGAATGGTGTGGCTGTTGGTGAACAGCATGACCAGACGGTCGATACCGATGCCCTGACCGGCTGTGGGCGGCAGACCGTGTTCCAGCGCGGTGACGAAGTCAGCGTCGTAGAACATGGCTTCGTCGTCACCAGCGGCTTTCTGATCCACCTGATCCTGGAAGCGCTTGGCCTGATCTTCCGCATCGTTCAGCTCGGAGAAGCCGTTGGCCAGCTCGCGGCCGCCGATGAAGAATTCGAAGCGGTCGGTCACGTCCGGGTTCACGTCGTTGCGGCGGGCCAGCGGGGAGACGGCAGCCGGGTACTCGGTGATGAAGGTCGGTTGCAGCAGCATGTGCTCCACGGTCTCTTCGAAGATGGCGGTGATCACGTGACCCAGCTCCCAGCCCTTCATCAGCTCGATGTGCATGCGCTTGGCGACGGCCTTGGCGCTCTCCAGGGTGGCCAGATCATCCAGGGTCACATCCGGGTTGAACTTCAGGATGGACTCGACCATGGTGAGGCGCTGGAACGGCTGACCGAAATCGATGGTCAGGCCCTCTTCGCCCTCTTTGGCGTAACGGATCTTGGTGTCACCCAGGATGTCCTGGGCCAGGGTGCGCAGCAGCTCCTCGGTGAGATCCATCAGATCGATGTAATCGGCATAGGCCATATAGAACTCGATCATGGTGAACTCGGGGTTGTGACGCACCGAGATGCCTTCGTTACGGAAGTTGCGGTTGATCTCGTACACGCGCTCGAAACCACCGACCACCAGACGCTTCAGATAGAGCTCGGGGGCGATACGCAGGTACATGTCGATGTCCAGCGCATTGTGGTGAGTGACGAACGGACGTGCGGAGGCACCGCCCGGGATGACCTGCATCATGGGGGTTTCCACTTCCATGAAGCGCTTCTCGTTGAAGAACTTGCGGATGCCGGCGACCACCTGGGTGCGGATCATGAAGGTCTTGCGGGACTCTTCGTTGGCGATGAGATCCAGGTAGCGCTGACGGCAGCGGGCTTCCTGATCGGTCAGACCCTTGTGCTTCTCGGGCAGCGGACGCAGTGCCTTGGTCAGCAGACGGATGTCGGAAACATGAACGGAGAGCTCACCGGTGTTGGTGCGGAACAGGGTTCCTTCCACGCCGACGATGTCACCCAGATCCCACTTCTTGAACTGCTCGTTGTAGAAGCCTTCCGGCAGGTCGTCACGGGTGACGTAGACCTGGATCTTGCCAGCCATGTCCTGCAGGGTCGCGAAGGATGCCTTGCCCATGATCCGGCGGGTCATGATGCGACCGGCAATCTTCACCCGTTTACCCAGGGCAGCCAGCTCGTCGGCGCTCTTGTCGCCAAACTCGGCATGCAGATCGCCGGACAGGCTGTCACGACGGAAGTCGTTGGGGAAGGGATTGCCCTGGGCGCGCAGGGCGGCCAGCTTGGAACGACGCTCAAGCATCTCGTTGTTGAGGTCGAGAGTCTGGTCGATTTCCGGAGTGGTGGTTTGTTCAGACATGGTGATTCCTGCTGCTTTATTTACAGGCCTGATTTCAGGCTGGCTTCAATAAACTTGTCCAAGTCGCCGTCAAGCACCGATTGGGTGTTGCGGGTCTCGACGCCGGTACGCAGATCCTTGATACGGGAATCATCCAGTACATAGGAGCGGATCTGGCTACCCCAGCCGATATCGGACTTGGTCTCTTCGAGCGCTTGCTTCTCGGCATTCTGCTTCTGAATTTCCAGCTCATAGAGCTTGGCCTTCAGCTGCTTCATACACTGATCTTTGTTCTTGTGCTGGGAACGGTCGTTCTGGCACTGCACCACGACGCCGGTCGGGACGTGGGTGATACGCACCGCGGACTCGGTCCGGTTGACGTGCTGACCACCGGCACCGGAGGCGCGGTAAACGTCGATGCGAAGATCCGCCGGGTTGATGTCGATCTCGATGTCATCATCGATCTCGGGATAGACGAACACGGAGCAGAACGAGGTATGGCGGCGGCCACCGGAGTCGAAGGGCGACTTGCGAACCAGACGGTGCACGCCGGTCTCGGTGCGCAGCCAGCCGAATGCGTATTCGCCGGTGAATTTGACGGTGGCGGACTTGATGCCGGCCACGTCCCCTTCGGAACATTCGATGAGCTCGGGCTTGTAGCCGTGGGCATCGCCCCAGCGCAGGTACATGCGCAGCACCATGTTGGCCCAGTCCTGGGCCTCGGTGCCGCCGGAACCGGACTGGATGTCGATGTAGCAGTCGGAACCGTCGTGCTGACCGGAGAACATGCGGCGGAATTCCAGCTCGACCAGCTTGGCTTCCAGCTCGTCGGCCTCGACGATGGCTTCGTTGAAGGTCTCTTCGTCCTCCCCCTCGACCGCCAGGCTCACCAGCATCTCAACGTCATCAACGCCCTGGGTCAGGGTGTCGATGGTGCCGACCACGTTTTCCAGCGCCACGCGCTCTTTGCCGAGCGCCTGTGCGCGCTCCGGCTCGTTCCAGACGTCCGGCTGTTCCAGCTCGGCGTTGACCTCTTCTAGACGCTCTTTCTTGGCGTCATAGTCAAAGGTACCCCCTAAGCAGCTCGGTCCTCTCAGACAGCTCCTTAAGCTTGTTTAATACAGGATTGACTTCAAACATCGTGAAAACTCTCGAGGTCGATGTGATTTAAAAACGGGACATTCTAGCCAATTGTGGAAGGAATAGACAGGGTTGGCTGCCCCGGCGCGCCATCCCGTCGCGATTTCTGATGCTATCGGCAAGGTTTCAGGGGAAAATATCGCCGGCGACGGCATTTGTCGCTTCAGTTTTGAGCCCACTGGCCGCTATTGATCGGCATGCAAGAGGGCCATGCCCACGCCGAGCAATCCTGTTCCCGACCAACAAGAAGAAGCACGATGAAGAACCTCTCACTCAAACAGAAGATACTGTTGTCTGTGGTCATCGCCCTGTCACTGGTGATCCTGTTGCTCTCCTGGCAGAGCTATACCAGCCAGAAATCACTGCTGCTGGAAGGCAGCCAGGAGCAGGTGCAACGCCTCGGCAGCCAGCAGGCCGAGCGGATCAGCGACTGGCTCACCGCCCGTCGTGACGTCATTCAGGCGCTCGGCAACAAGGCCGGTCCTGAGCCCCTCAACGCCCTGCAGCAGGCGCAAGTTTCCGGCCGCTTCCAGCTCACCTATTTCGGTGAAGGCAGCGGCAAGATGCACGACTCCGACCCTTCCATCAATCGCGATGGCTATGATCCCCGCTCCCGTGGCTGGTATCAGGAAGCCATGGCCAAGGCTGGCATGGTGGTGACCAAGCCTTACCTCGACGTGGCCTACAACGTCATGGTGGTGACCCTGGCCCAGCCGGCTCAGGGCGGCGTGGTCGGCGGTGACCTTTCCATCGCATCCCTGGTGGAGGATGTCACCAAGATGGCTTTGCCGGCGGATGGCTTCGCCATCCTGATGCACAAGGACGGTACCGTCATCGCCTATAAAGACGCTGCCAAGGCGATGAAGCCGGCGAGCGAGATAGACAACGACCTGACCAACGCCCTGATCGAGCAGAGCAAGAGCAGCAACCAGCTGGAGCCTGCCTACTTCGATACCGAGGGCCGTGACAAGCTGCTGTGGGCGGTGGACATTCCGAACACCGACTGGGAACTGGTGCTGGTGCTGGACAAGGCCACTCTGGAGGCGCCGCTCTCCTCCTTGCTGCTGACCCAGCTCGGCCTGGCCCTGCTGGTGCTGGTGGGCAGCATCCTCGCCATCTCCTGGCTGGTCAGCCTGCTGCTCGGGCCGCTCGGCAAGGTCTCCCAGGCCCTGGCCCGTATCGCCGACGGTAACGGCGATCTGACCCAGCGCATCAAGATCGACGCCAACGACGAGGTGGGGCAGCTGGCGGGCAGTTTCAACCGCTTCGTCGGCAGCCAGCATCAGCTGATCGGCAACATCCGCCAGCTGGCCAACGAGCTGAACGCCGATGCCGAGCGCAGCCTGGTGACCAACCAGGCCGCGGTGGAAGAGCTGCAGCGCCAGCAGCAGGAGGTGACCATGGTCGCCACCGCCGTCACCGAGATGGCGAGCGCCACCATGGAGATCGCCGGCAACGCCGAGAACACCGCCGCCGCCGCACAGCAATCCGCCCAGAGCAGTGAGCAGGGCAAGATGCTGGTGAACCAGACCCGTGCCTCCATCAACAACCTGGCGGAAGAGGTGGGTCAGGCCACCGGTGTCATCGGCGAGCTGAGCCGCCATGCCCAGGCCATCTCCGGCATTCTCTCCACCATCCAGGGCATTGCCGAGCAGACCAACCTGCTGGCGCTGAACGCGGCCATCGAAGCGGCCCGGGCCGGTGAACAGGGTCGCGGCTTCGCCGTGGTGGCGGACGAGGTGCGGGTGCTGTCGCGCCGCACCCAGGATTCCACCCAGGAGATCCAGGCCACCATCGAGACCCTGCAACAGACCACGGCCCGGGCGGTGAGCCTGATGCAGACCAGCCAGGGGCTGGCGGACAACAGCGTGAAGGACGCCGATGCCGCCGCTGCCGCGCTCGAGGAGATCACCCAGGCGGTATCGCTGATTTCCGACATGGCGGGCCAGATCGCCACCGCCGCCGAGGAGCAGACCCAGGTGACCGGGGAGATCACCCAGAACACCACCGCCATCAAGGATGTGAGCGACGAAATCACCGCCGCCGCCATGCGCGACCTGGATCAGGCTCAGGGCCTCAAGGGTCGTGCTACCAACCTGAACCAGCAGGTGGCGACCTTTATCCTCTAAGGACCAAGTGACGGTCATATCGACAGCCACACAACACCAAAGCCCTGCACTCTTGTGCGGGGCTTTTTATTGGTCGGTTGCGGGAGTCCATTGTGCTTGTTTCATCAGGGAAAAGGGCATAAGGCGTTTTGCAGCGCGGGGTAAGCAGATTGCACATCCACCGGGTCCCGCCCTTGGCAACAGCCAGAAAGCAAAGAGCCCACCATCAGGTGGGCTCTTCGTCTTGTCGTCTGGCGTCTTCGTCTTACAGGAAGGGCAGGGCCAGGAACAGCTTGATCACCATGGCGTTGATGATGTCGATGAAGAAGGCACCGACCATGGGCACCACCAGGAAGGCCAGGTGGGAGGGGCCGAAACGCTGGGTGATGGCCTGCATGTTGGCGATGGCGGTCGGGGTGGCACCGAGGCCGAAGCCGCAGTGTCCCGCCGCCAGCACGGCCGCGTCATAGTTGCTGCCCATGACCCGGAAGGTGACGAAGATGGCGTAGAGCGCCATCGCCACCGTCTGGGCGGCCAGCAGCAGGAAGATGGGCAGGGCCAGGCTCGCCAGATCCCAGAGCTTCAGGCTCATCAGCGCCATGGCAAGGAACAGGGAGAGGCTGACGTTGCCGAGCAGGGAGACCTCCCGATCGCTCACCTCGTGCCAGTTGAACAGGGTCAGCAGGTTGCGCAGCAGCACGCCGACGAACAGCACGCAGACGAACACCGGCAGCTCGAGGGCGCTGCCCTTGAGATAGAGGGAAAACATCTCCCCCCCCTTGAGGCTGATGGCGATGAGGGCCAGGGTCTCGATCACGCTGAAGGGGGTGAGGGGGCGCTCCATGTCCGGCATCTCGAAGCCCTGGGGGGCGTCGTCGCGGTTGTGCTCTTCACCGGGCACCTGCACCTTTTTCACCAGGTAGCGGGCGACCGGGCCGCCGATGAGGCCACCCAGCACCAGGCCGAAGGTGGCACAGGCGATGGCGAGCTCGGCGGCGGACTGTACGCCGTATTTCTCGGTGAAGATGGAACCCCAGGCCGCGCCGGTACCGTGGCCGCCGGAGAGGGTGATGGAGCCGGCCAGCAGCCCCATGTGGGGATCCAGACCGAGCAGGGTGGCGAGGCCGACCCCCAGGGTGTTCTGCACCAGCAGCAGGCCGGTGACCACCAACAGGAAGGTGATCACCGCCTTGCCGCCGCGTTTGAGGCTGCCCAGATCGGCGGAGAGACCGATGGAGGCGAAGAAGGTCAGCATCAGCGGCGTCTGCAGGGTGGTGTCAAATTGCAGCTCCATCCCCATGCCGGCGCGCAGCAGCAGCAGGACCAGCGCGACCACCAGACCGCCTGCGACCGGTTTGGGAATGTTGAAGGTTCGCAGGAAGCTTACCCGGTTCACCAGCAGGCGACCGAGCAGCAACACCAGGGTGGCGGCGACCAGAGTGGTGTAGGAATCAAATTGTATCATTCGGTTCTCCCATGTTGATTGGCCGTGTCTTTGGCGAGAAAGACGCACAGATTCAGCCGGGATAAAGACAGTGTGGCTCAGGGGCCAGTTCAAGAGGGGGCCAGGGCTCCCATCCCACGTAAAAATGGGGTCTGTGGTCACCTGTTTAGTTCAGGTATCCAGGTGAGATTTAGGAAAAATCCGGCGGATAGTAGCAAAAAGCACCGCTTATATCCATGTTCATCAGATTAATGGTGGTTTATGTATGTTTTTTCGACATTTAAAACTATCGCCGAATGTCTCATTTCGACCAGGAATCGTGATGTCGCGGCTGTCATTTGGTCGCCCAGTCTTTATAATTCGCCGGCTTCCCATCCGCAGGACATGGCGGAGTGCGGGAGACTGTGATTCAGGATTTGCCGGTTTTCGGTCAACGAGAGGAGAGGGTGTGAAGAAGTCTATCTACATCGCCTACACAGGCGGCACCATAGGGATGCAGCGTTCCGATCACGGCTATGTGCCGATGGCGGGCTTTATGGAAGACTGTCTGGCACGGATGCCCGAGTTTCATCGACCCGAGATGCCGTCCTACCACATTCACGAATACGATCCCCTCATCGACTCCTCCGACATGACGCCGGCGGACTGGCAGCGCATCGCCGAGGATATCCGCGACAACTACGACAAGTACGATGGTTTCGTGATCCTACACGGTACCGACACCATGTCGTTCACCGCCTCGGCGCTCTCCTTCATGCTGGAAGACCTGCACAAGCCGGTGATCATCACGGGCTCCCAGATCCCGCTGGCCGAGCTGCGCTCGGATGGCCAGCAGAACCTGCTCAACGCCCTCTATATCGCGGCCAACTACCCGATCCACGAGGTGACGCTGTTCTTCAACAACCAGCTCTATCGCGGCAACCGCAGCAAGAAGGTACACGCGGACG
Source organism: Aeromonas intestinalis (assembly GCF_054052485.1). Taxonomy (NCBI): domain Bacteria; kingdom Pseudomonadati; phylum Pseudomonadota; class Gammaproteobacteria; order Aeromonadales; family Aeromonadaceae; genus Aeromonas; species Aeromonas intestinalis. The sequence goes on along the minus strand of NZ_JBSTYK010000005.1, from coordinate 141,048 downwards.
GCTTCCACGCCTTCGACTCGCCGAACTACCCGCCGTTGCTCAACGCCGGTATCGCCATCTCCCTAGAGGCGGGGGAGCTGGGTGTGCCGTCCGAGCGGGCCTTGGTGCTGCATGACATCACTCCCCAGCCCATCGGCGTGGTGACCCTCTACCCCGGTATCTCGGCTGAGGTGATCGCGAACATATTGCAACAGCCGGTGCGGGCGCTGATCCTGCTCTCCTTCGGGGTGGGCAATGCGCCGCAGAACCCGGCCATGCTGGCGCTGCTCTCCGAGGCGTCGGCCCGCGGCGTCATCATAGTCAACCTGAGCCAGTGTCTGCACGGCAAGGTCAACATGGGGGGCTATGCCACCGGCAATGCACTCTCCCGCGCCGGGGTCATCTCGGGCTTTGACATGACCGCCGAGGCAGCCCTCACCAAGCTGCACTTCCTGCTGAGCCAGGACTTGCCGGCGCCGCGCATCCGCGAGCTGATGCAGCAGTCTCTGCGTGGTGAGCTGACTCCCTGAGGAGTGCCCTCCCCCTGGCCCTCTCCCAGGGGGAGAGGGGATAGAGCGAGTGGCTGTTGGCAGCCAGGCTCGTCATGGCGAGCGCTGGCAGGGTGTCAATGCACTCAGCGCAGGCAGCCGCTCTGCTCCCTTCTCCCCTTGCGGGAGAAGGGGTGGGGATGAGGGGTATATCCTGATCTGGCAGACAGAGAGAAAAAAGAGGGGAGCCGCGATGGTTCCCCTCTTTGCTATGGCTTGTCTGGCGGCAAGGCTCAGTGATGAGGATTGATACGGACTATCTCTTCCTCATCACGATACTGACGCTTGAGCTCGCTCTTGCTCTTCATCACGATCTCGCCGTCCGCCCCTATGTTCATGTGCTCGGGGTTTGCAAGGTGCATCGCCTGCCAGGCCATCACCGCCTGCAGCGAGGTGGCCTTCTGCTCCTCGGTGAGGGGCTGGCCATCGGGCCATTTGCCGAGCTCGACCGCGGTCTTGAGCCGCTCGTACACTTCCCTGGGCATCTGCCCTATCACCTGTTGAAACGACATCCGGCTTCTCCTTGAAAACGTTGAGCCATGAGGGGATCTGGCGGGCAGATCCTGGCGGACTGTACGGATAAGTCCTGACGGACTACGCCGGTAAGTCCTGACGGACTACGCCGGTAAGTCCTGACGGACTACGCCGGCCATCTGTTCCATCACCCGCACTACCTGACAACTGTACCCGAACTCGTTGTCATACCACACGTACAGCACGCAGTGATCTTCCTCGGCGATGGTGGCCTGGGAGTCCACTATGCCCGCAAAGCGGGAGCCGACCATGTCGGAGGAGACCAGCTCGGTGCTGGCGCTGAAGTCTATCTGGCGATGCAGGGCCGAGCTCAGGGCCATCTGTTGCAGATAGGCGTTGAGGCTCTCCCGGTCAGTGGTTTGTTCCAGCGACAGGTTGATGATGGCCAGGGACACATTGGGGGTCGGTACCCGGATGGCGTTGCCGGTCAGCTTGCCCTTGAGTTCGGGCAGCGCCTTGGCCACCGCCTTGGCGGCACCGGTGCTGGTCATCACCATGTTGAGGGCGGCGCTGCGACCGCGCCGCTCCCCCTTGTGATAGTTGTCGATCAGGTTCTGATCGTTGGTGTAGGAGTGCACCGTCTCCACGTGGCCGTGGCGAATGCCGTACTTGTCCTGCATCACCTTGAGCACCGGGGTGATGGCGTTGGTGGTGCAGGAGGCGGCGGAGACTATCTTGTCATCCGGGCCGATGACCTCGTGGTTGACCCCGAACACCACGTTCTTCATCTCCCCCTTGCCGGGAGCGGTCAGCAGTACCCGGGCGGCGCCACGGGCCTTGAGGTGTTCGCTCAGACCCGCCTCGTCACGCCAGACGCCGGTGTTGTCGACGATGAGGGCGTTCTGGATGCCATGAGCGGTGTAGTCGATGTCCGCCGGGCTGTTTGCGTAGATCACCTGGATGAAGGTGCCGTTGGCGATGATGGCGCTGCGCTCCAGATCCACCTCGATGGAGCCGTTGAAGGGGCCGTGCACCGAGTCGCGGCGCAGCAGGCTGGCGCGCTTTTCCAGATCCCCCTCCCGCCCGCCGCGCACCACGATGGCGCGCAGACGCAGGGAGTTGGCGGCGCCGGTGCGCTCGATGAGCAATCGGGCCAGCAGGCGGCCGATGCGGCCAAAGCCGTAGAGCACCACATCGGTGGGAGCGGGCACGGCGCCCTGGCTCAGAGCCGGTGCCAGCTTGGCACGCAGGTAATCCTCGATGCCGGACTCATCCTCATGATCCTGCCAGTAACCCACCGCCAGCTTGCCGAGATCCACTTCGGCCGCGACGGGATTGAGTGCGACGATGGCGCACAACAGGGGGAAGCTTTGCTGGATGGGGAGCGGTGCGCCCTGATGGCGGCGAACGACCCGATGGGCCTTGAGGATGTCGATGGTGGAGGCGTTTTGCAGGGGGCGTCCAAAGATGGTGATCTCTATCCCCTGTTGGCGGTAGAGGCGACCGATCAAGGGTTGCATGGCTTCGGCGAGCTCCTGGCTCTCCTGCCACGCCTGCAAGTAGTGCTCGTGGGTCATTAACCAGATCCTTTATTTCACGTTGTTGAAGCAAATTGCCGGGGCAAAATGAAATCCGTCGAATGCAGATCAGTGTAGGGCTGATGGTTTCGTTATATTATTCTGCAGTCGCGGCCTTGTAAGGCGCGCGCATTGTAATGGATATGTAGCTCGTTTGCTAGTTGGCGGTGTCCGACGCGAGTGCTGATTGTTACCGACTTGATGGGAACCATGACCATTTCTCCACTGCGCCCCTCCCTGCTTGCCCTCTCCTGTGTCCTGACGCTGGCGGCCTGTGACGACGACAAGATCCACAACATCTGCGCCAATCATCCCCAGCTGTGTGCGGATCTGGTGGACGATGGTTGGTGCCGCTATGAGCGCAGCGACGTGATCCGGGCACGTTACTACCTGCAGGGGGAGCAGACCGACAGGCGCAAGTACGCCCTGATGCGAAGCCTCGAGGGGTATCTGCAGTGCGCCGAGCACTCCACCAACCTTGAATACAAGCGGGCCAAAGAGCAGAAGAGCCCCCGGGTGGAGGGCATGCTGGCCGCCGGCAGCCAGTTGGAACAGCTGGACAGGCAGACCCTGGCTTCCCGGGATCCCTACCTGCTGCTCTGGCACTGGACTAACAATACCAATCCGGCCGCCCGTGCCAGCTTCCTCGCGCTGGAAGGGACGCCTGAGCTGGAGGAGCCCGAGCTGCAACTGGCCCTCGGAGGGGTCTATGCCAGGCGTGAACCGCACAAAGCCATCGCCCTGATGCACCACGCCCTCTCTCTCTACGGTGAGGGGGACGAGATCAACAGCCGCATCCTCACCTCTCTCAGTACCCTCTACATGGGCCAGAAGGAGTTCGGTCTGGCTTATCAGTGGGGCAAGGTGAGCGAGGCGTTCCAGCAGGAAAACGAAGTCTCCGCCAGCCGCCTCGCCCTCTACCACAACATCAGCAAGGGGGAGCAGGAGTCCTGGGACAAGGCGGCAGCCGCCATCGTCCAGCAACTCAGGCTCGGGGAGTATCGGCCATGATGGATCCCCTGATCCCCCCGCCGCCTCACTGGGGCGAGCCCTTCGACATCCGTCTGCTGCATGGCCAGGCCCGATGTGACGGCCGGGTACTGGAGCGCACCACGGTGCGGGCCGTGGTGCTGCGGGGCGACGAGTTATTGATGGTGCACTCCCGGGTCAATGGCGATCTCATGTTCCCGGGTGGGGGCATAGAGGCGGGGGAGTGCCATCAGAAGGCGCTGGCCCGGGAGCTGAGGGAGGAGTGCGGCGCCGAGCTCGGGACGGTGGGGGCCCTGCTTGGACAGACCCGGGAGTACCGTCCGGCCCGCGAGGCGGAGTATGACGCCTACTGCATTCACTCCTTTTACTACCTCTGCCAGCTGGGGGATGCCTGGAGCGAACCCCGTCCCCAGCCCTACGAGGTGCGCCTCGGTTTCACCCCCGGCTGGTTCGCCCTGGATGAGGCGCTGCAGACCAACAAGACCCAGCTGGCAGGTCCCTGTCCCCAGTGGACGGTGCGCGAGACCCGGGTGCTGGCTCAGCTGCAACAGTGGTTCGACGCCGGCCTGCTGGATTGAAGCTGACGCCCTTGCCATGAAAAAACCGCCCTCGGGCGGTTTTTTGTTTTGGGGCTGCATTTACGCCGGATGGGTTTAATGAACCTAGAGCGTGCAGACCGGACAGAAGGCATAGGTGCCCTGGGGGTCGTTGAAGCGAACCAGGGGGTCGAGGCTCTTGTTCACCTCGACCAGCGCCTTGCCAACATTGGCGGGCAGCCAGCTCTGCATCTTGCTCTGTGCATAGGGGGCCAACACCTGGGCGCTGCTGTCGAACAGCTCTCGCAGGAATTTGTCCCGAGCGGACTCTTCCTGCTCGATGGGGGTCACCTGCCAGCTCTTGAGATTGGCGAGACTGGCGGCCGCCTTGAGGGCGTCATCCAGGTTGCCAAATTCGTCCACCAGCCCCAGATCCTTGGCATCCTGACCGGTCCAGACCCGACCTTCGGCCGCCTTCTCGGCCTCTTCCGGGCTCAGGCCACGGCCCTTGCTGACCAAGCCGACGAAGCGCTGGTAGGTGTCTTCCACCCCGAGCTGGATGGCCTGACCGACGTGCTCCGGCAGGGCCCGGGTCAGGCCGACACCGACGAAGTCGGTGGTGCCGACGCCATCGGTATGGACTCCGTACTGGGAGAGCGCCTTGTCGATGGTGGCAAACATGCCGAACACCCCGATGGAGCCGGTGAGGGTGGTGGGGGAGGCGAAGATCTTGTCCGCATCGGCGGAGATCCAGTAACCACCGGAGGCGGCGTAGCTGCCCATGGAGATGACCACCGGCTTGCCGGCCTGTTTCAGGGCCAGCAGCTCGGCGCGGATCTGCTCGGCGGCGAAGGCGCTGCCCCCCGGGCTGTCGACTCGCAAGACCACGGCCTTCACCTTGTCGTCGCGGCGGGCATCGGCCAGCAGATCGGAGAGGCTGTCGCCCCCTATGGTACCGGCGGGCTGAACGCCGTCCATGATGGCGCCGCTGGCGGTGATGAGGCCCACCTCATCCTTGCCGCTCTGGGGATATTGCTCGGGAATGGCGGCCAGATACTCTTTCAAGCCCACACCCTTCCAGCCATGATCCTCGGCTTCCCCTACTTCCTTGATGACCGCCTGGGTCATCTCGTCACGGGTGGCAAGCTGATCCACCAGGCCGTTCTCGAGGGCATAGTTGGCGGCATTGCCGCCGGATGCGCGCAGCAGGCTGAGGAACTGATCCTTGCCCGGGGCGACGGCATCGGGTTCGATCTCCCGTTCGGCAGCCACGTCATTCACGTAGGAGAGCCACAGCTGATCCAGCCAGCGCTGGTTCGCCATCTTGCTCTCGGGGGACATCTCGTCCCGGGTGTAGGGCTCGACGAAGGACTTGTAGGTGCCAACCTTGAACACGTGCGGCGTGACGTTGAGTTTTTCCAGGGCTGACTTGAAGTAGGTCTGATAGACCCCGAGCCCCTCGATCAGCACGGCGCCGCTCTGGTTGAGCAGCACATGATCGGCGTGGGCGGCCAGCAGGTAGGGGCCCTGATTGTAGTAATCCGCCATGGCGATGACCGGCTTGCCGCTCTCCTTGAATTCGTCGATGGCGTCGGTCACCTCCTGCAGCTTGGAGAAGTTGGCCCCCTGCAGCCCCTGGGGCTTGATCACCAGCGCCTTGATGCGATCGTCATCCTTGGCGCTCCTGATGGCCCACAGCAGATCCGACAGCACTATCTCGCTCGGCTGATCGTCGCTGCTGTCCACCTGGCGCAGCAACTGTACCGTGGGGTCGGTCTGGGTGCGCTGTTCCACCAGCACGCCGGAGAGATTGAGGGTGAGCGCCCCTTCGATGGGGGGAGTGGGCGCCTCTTTCTGGCTAAAGGCGAAGACGATGGCCAGCACGACGATGATGAAGACGAGGTTGACCAGCATCAGCCGGGTGAAATTGAGCAGACGCCAGAGGCTGCGAAACAGCCATCCCAGACCCTTGAAAATAGACATAGTCCCGTTATCGCCCTGTTGATCGGAAGAGAGAGGCCATTATTAACCACTTGTCCCGCCAATTGCCATTTCCGCTTGGGGGGCACTCCTGCCCTGGCCCTTCGCAACACGCCTGTTCGCCGAAAAAATGTCCAAACATTTGTTTGAAAAAGGATATTCGATTCTTTACTCTAGCCTCAATTTGATAACAAAAAATTAACTGGAGGCTTTGTGAGCCGCTATCCGACCCTGCTGACCCCCCTTGACCTCGGGTTTACCCAGCTTCGCAACAGAGTGCTGATGGGCTCCATGCACACCGGCCTCGAGGAGGAGAAGGGGGGCTTTGACAAGTTGGCCGCCTTCTATGCCGAACGGGCACGGGGGGGCGTCGGCCTCATCGTCACCGGTGGCATCGCCCCCAATTTGCGGGGCAGGCTGGTGCCTCACGGCTCCCAGCTCAGCTTCCCCTGGCAGGTGGCCAAGCACAAGAAGGTGACCGCCGCCGTCCATCAGGAGGGGGGCAAGATAGCGCTGCAGATCCTCCATGCTGGCCGTTATGCCTACCACCCTTTCAGCCTGGCGCCGAGCGCCCTCAAGGCCCCCATCTCTCCGTTCAAGCCTCGCCCCATGAGCGAGCGCCAGATCCGGGGCACCATCCGCGACTTCGCCGCCACCGCCGCCCTGGCCAGGGCAGCCGGTTACGACGGGGTGGAAGTGATGGGTTCGGAGGGATATCTCATCAACCAGTTCATCTGCGAGCGCACCAACCAGCGCACCGACGAGTGGGGCGGCAGTGCCGAGAAGCGCATGCGCTTCCCGCTGGCCATCGTGCGGGCCATTCGCGAGCGAGTGGGCACCGATTTCATCATCATCTTCCGCCTTTCCATGCTGGATCTGGTGGAGAAGGGTTCCTCCCTGGAGGAGGTGATCGCCTTGGGTCAGGCGCTGGAGCAGGCTGGGGTGACCCTCATCAACACCGGCATCGGCTGGCATGAGGCGCGCATCCCCACCATCGCCACCAGCGTGCCGCGTGGTGCCTTCAGCTGGGTCACCGCCGAGCTGAAAAAGCATCTCAAGGTACCCCTCATCACCACCAACCGCATCAACACCCCGGAGGTGGCGGAGCGCATCCTGGCAGCAGGGGAGGCCGACATGGTCTCCATGGCGCGCCCCTTCCTGGCGGATCCCGAGTTCGTCATCAAGGCGGCGGAGGACAGGGCGGACGAGATCAACACCTGCATCGCCTGCAACCAGGCTTGCCTCGACCATGTGTTCAAGCAAAAGCGCGCCTCCTGCCTGGTGAACCCCAGGGCCTGTTTCGAGACCGAACTCACCTTCGGCCGAGTGCCTCAGCCCAAGAAGCTCGCCGTGGTGGGGGCGGGCCCTGCCGGGCTCGCGTTTGCCTGCTACGCCGCCGAGCGCGGCCATCAGGTGAGCCTGTTCGATCAGGCGCAAACCATCGGCGGCCAGTTCAACTTTGCCAAGCAGATACCGGGCAAGGAGGAGTTCCACGAGACCCTGCGCTACTTCGCCAGGCGGCTGGAGAAGTGCGGTGTCGAGCTCTATCTCGGTCAGCGCCAGAGCGCCGAGAGCCTGCTTGGCGGTGGGTTTGACGAGGTGATCCTCGCCACCGGCATCCGTCCGCGTACGCCCAATATCCCGGGGATCGAACATCCCAAGGTGCTGAGCTATCTCGACGTGCTGCGTGACGGCAAGCCGGTGGGCCAGAAGGTGGCGGTGATCGGCGCCGGTGGCATCGGTTTTGACGTGGCGGAATTCCTGGTGGAAAAACGGGCGGCTCAACAGTCGACCGCGGATGCGGATCGTCACCGCGACCACTGGCTCAAGGAGTGGGGCATCGACAAGGGGCTCGGCGAGCGCGGCGGCCTGATGAAACCCGAGATAGACGCCCCCGAGCGCCAGATCTGGCTGCTCCAGCGCAAGGAGAGCAAGGTGGGGGATGGCCTCGGCAAGACCACCGGCTGGATCCACAGAACCGTGCTCAAGAACCGCAAGGTGCAGATGCTCTCCGGGGTGCAGTACCAACGCATCGACGACGAGGGGCTCCACATCGAGGTAGGCGGGCAGCAGCAGTGCCTGCCGGTGGATCAGGTGATCATCTGCGCCGGGCAGGAGCCTTTGCGGGAGCTGCAGGCGGGTCTGCAGGCGGCGGGCAAGCCGGTGCACATCATCGGCGGGGCCGATGTGGCCGCCGAGTTGGACGCCAAGCGCGCCATCCGTCAGGGGGCAGAGCTCGCTGCTGTCATTTAATCCAAAATACAATGGATATAGTGATAAACCCCTGCTTGTCAGGGGTTTATGCTATTGAATCCGGGCCAAAGACGGCATGTCGGCTCTCTTTGCGCTGCCAGCCCGCTGTGCTAGGGTAGCGCCATCATGACCTTGTGTTTTTGTGACCCTTTCGCAGAACTTTTCGCAGAACAATGGAGTTGCCCATGGATGCCCTCAACCTGTTACTGAACCGTCACTCCTGCGGTCGTTTGACCGAACCCGCCCCGAGCGGCGAGGTACTCGACAACATTCTCAAGGCGGGATTGCGGGCTCCGGATCACGGTACCCTGACGCCCTGGCAGTTCATTCTGTTCGAAGGGGAAGGGCGGGAGCGGTTGGGCAGCTTGCTGGCACAGGCGGCCCGTGCCCGTGGCGAGGATGAGGAGAGCATCGAGAAGAGCCGCGCCGCGCCGCTGCGTGCGCCCCTGCTGGTGGCGGTGGCGACCCGTTATCAGGCTCATCCAAAGGTGCCCAGGCTGGAGCAGGAGCTCTCTGCCGGTTGCGCCTTGATGGCGATGCAGATGGCGGCGCAGGCCCAGGGCTTCAACGGCATCTGGCGCTCGGGCTGGTTTATCTTTGACGAGCAGATCAACGCAGGGCTCGGGCTGGCGGAGGGGGATCAGCTGGTGGGCTTCCTCTACCTGGGCACCCCCATGCTGGAGGCTCGCAAGCTGCGCGAGCTGCCCATTGACGACTTCGTACGCCACTTCTAACGACCTGTTTTTGATAAAAAGCCCTGATACATCAGGGCTTTTTTCTTTGGTGACAGTTTTGTCAGGCTGTACTGATAAATGCGGGTTTGCCAAGAGGGTGAAAGGGGTTGGCCAGAAATTTTTCAAATAGTGAGAGGTTGTTCTCAATCCTGGTCGATTACGCTACGTAAAACGTTTGCGCCCCGTTATTATCCCTCCTGCCAGTTTAGAAGGTAACCCCTTCTAATATTCTGCGATGAGAGTCGCAATTCCGTAGCACCTTTTTACAGCCCAACGTCTTGATGACATTGGGCTTCATTTTTTATTTGGGGCTGCGGCGTCGCGGTGGCCCTGCTTTCATCCCTGACCCCCCGTCATCGCCTCGTTGCGGAACCCGTACTCAAGGGGTGGGCTGCGTCTTCTTCCCGGGTAATATTCTGGCCGGATTGCCCACCACCCGGGCACCGGCCGGCACGTCTTTGGTCACGACCGAACCCGCCCCGACGATGGCTTCCCGCCCAATGGTGACGCCGGGCAGGAGGATGGCGCCGCCCCCTATCCAGACCCTGTCCTCGACCGAGACCGGCAGCGCCGTCTCCACTCCCTTGAGGCGCTCATCGGCCTCCAGGGCATGGGCGGCGGTATAGATCTGCACGTTCGGCCCTACCATGACCCCGGCCCCGATACGCACCGGGGCATTGTCCAGTATCGTGGCTCCCATGTTGATGAAGGAGCCAGCTCCCAGGCTGATATGGCGACCATAGGTGCAGTAGAACGGCGGGCAGATGAAGGCCCCCTCCGCCAGCTCGCCCACCAGTGCTTTCAGCAGGATCTGCTGTTCGTCCTCCTCATCGGCCCGGTTGAAGCGGCGATAGAGCCGGGCCGTCTCCCGGCGCAGGGCATCGAGCTCCGCCGCCATGCAGTCATAGGGCTGGCTGGCGATCATCTTCTGGTAGTCACTCATGGGTCATCTCTTGTTGTCGTGTCGCGGCGGCTTGTGTAAAGCGTGCCATCTTACTGCCTTCGTCATCCAGGAAGCGTGAGCCCGGGCCCAGGGCCGGCATTTCAGCTGGAAATGGCAGGGCCGCAAGGCACGTAGAAACCACAAGGGCACCCGAAGGTGCCCTTGTGTGTGCGGCCATGGGGGACTTAGCCGTGCTTGCGACCGGAGAGGCGGCACCACTCCTCTTTCACGGCGGTCGGGTCCATGTCGAACCACTGGCCGTAGATGGTCTCCAGTTCCGGCGCCTGGCTTTCGAGCACGCCGGACAGGGCCATCAGGCTGCCGGGCTTGCCATGGCCTGCGATGAGCGGCGCCAGCTCGCGCAGGGGGCCGGCCAGGATGTTGGCCACCACCACGTCCGCCTCCACCCCTTGCGGCTGATCTGCCGGCAGGTAGAGCTCAATCTGACCGGCAACGCCATTGCGCTCGGCGTTGTCATGGCTGGCCTGGATGGCCTGGGGATCGATGTCGATGCCGATGACCCGGGCGGCGCCCAGTTTCAGGGCGGCGATGCCGAGGATGCCGGAGCCGCAACCGAAGTCGACCACGGTTTTACCGGCCAGATCCAGCCCGTCCAGCCACTGCAGGCAGAGGGCCGTGGTGGGGTGGGTGCCGGTGCCGAACGCCAGGCCGGGATCCAGCATGACGTTGACTGCCTCGGGATGGGGCACGTCGCGCCAGCTCGGGCAGATCCAGAGCCGTTTGCCGAACTGCATGGGGTGGAAGTGATCCATCCATTCCCGCACCCAGTCCTTGTCTTCCAGCTGCTCGACCTTGTAGCCGACATCTTCACCGAAGATCTGCTGGAAGAAGGCGATGGTGGGGGCAGGATCGGTTTCGGCGTCGAACAGCCCCATCACCTCGGTCTCACCCCAGAGCGGAGTCTCGCCTGGCATGGGTTCGTAGACGGGCACATCCTTGGCATCCATAAAGGTCACCGCCTGGGCTCCACGCCCCAGCAGCATGTTGCTCACCTTGTCCGCCGTCTTGGCGGTGGCGTTGATTCGAATTTGTATCCAGGGCATGGGGTCGACTCTTCATAAATGTGAAACCGCGGGATTCTATCATCATGGGCCTGTGCTGTCGTGGTTTGCCCATGGTGCAGGCCGGAGGAACACCACTCTGCCAAGTTGGCACGGTTAATGTATTCCTCCTTGGGTGACGGGAAGCAACTTGTTCCCGCTGAATGCTTTGCTCTATGAAAGTTCCGTCATCTTTTTCAGCCACCTTCGGGTGGCTTTTTTTTGAATGGACGAAAATGGCGGGGAAAACAGTGAATTTTGCAGGGAAATGGCGACTTGGCATGCTAGCTGCAAAGGTTACTCTGTCCTGCAGAAGGACGTGTGTGTGATTGTTACCCCCAACGTTCAGGTATTTAGGGCCATCCCGACGGGATGGCCCCTTTTTTATGTTTTTTGGGGGTGAAGCTGCGTGATGATCGTTGGCGGTGCGGGGAGCGCTGTGCACTGATGGGGCTTGTCACTGGTGAAGTCACCCCATCATGGTGCAGTTTTTTACCTATAAGGGATTAGTTGCCGAACTGGCTCATGTCGATCACCAGCTTGCCCACCATGCGGCCCGCCTCCACCTCGGCGTGGGCGTTTGCCAGGCTGGTCGGCGTCAGCGCGGGCAGGGTCTTGCTGAGGGTGGTCTTGATCACTCCTTCATCTACCAGCGCCGCAACCCGACCCAGCAACTTGTGTTGCTCGATCATGTCCGGGGTATGGAACAGAGAGCGGGTGAACATGAACTCCTGGCTGAAGGTGACGCTCTTGGACTTGAGCAGACCGAGGTCCCAGGGTTCGCTCGACTCGGCGATGGTGCAGATGTGGCCAAAGGGGCGAATGAGGCTTGCCATGGCATTCCAGTGTTGTTCGGTGGCGTTGGTGCAGAAGATGGCGTCGAGCTGGCTGATGCCGAGCGCCGCAAGATCCCCTTGCAGGTTGTGGTGGCTGACCACCTGATGGGCACCCAGTTCGAGGCACCACGCCCGGGTCTCTGGCCGGGAGGCGGTGGCGATCACCTCCATATTGGTGAGCTGGCGGGCGAGCTGGATGGCGATGGAGCCCACCCCGCCGGCGCCGCCGATGATGAGCAGGCGCCCTTCGCTTTCACGATGCAGGCCAATACGCTCGAACAAGGCTTCCCAGACGGTGATGGCGGTGAGGGGGAGGGCGGCAGCCTCCAGATCGGTCAACGAGGCCGGGGCCAGGGCGACGATGCGCTCATCCACCAGTTGCAGAGCGCTGTTGCTGCCCGGGCGGCTGATGTCACCGGCGTACCAGACTCTGTCGCCGGCCTTGAACAGGGTCACTTCACTGCCGACGGCCACCACTTCCCCGACCGCGTCCCAGCCGAGCACGCGGGGGCTGGACTCCACCTTGGCCTTGGGGGCGCGCACCTTGGTGTCGACCGGGTTGATGGAGGTGGCGTTCACCTTGACCAGCAGATCCCGCGAGCCCGGCGTCGGGGTGGGGAGTTCGGCCTCGATGAAGCAGTGGGGGTGATCGCTTGGCAGGTAGTGGGTCAGGGCGATGGCTTTCATGGCTATTCCTTTCAATTCGGCATGAGTGGGATTGCCAAGCAGTCTAGCTCGGTGGATTATCCAGATTAAGATGAGTAATTTGGAAAGACTGTTTGTATATATGAACAATGTCGAACTGGAATTGATGGGCTTGTTTGCGACTGTGGTCGAGCAGGGGAGTTTCACCCGGGCGGCGGAGCTGCTCGGCATGCCCAAGTCATCGGTGAGCCAGAAGATCTCGCGCCTCGAGTCCCAGCTCGGGGTCCGGCTGCTGCAGCGCACCACCCGCAGACTCAGCCTGACGCCGCAAGGGGAGCTCTATGTGGAGCACTGCAAGGGGTTGCTGGTGCTGGCCCGCAGCGCCAATCTGGCGATGGCGAGGCTGCGCAGTGCCCCCGCTGGTCGGGTGCGCATCACAGCCCCGGAGGCGACCGGCACCCTGCTGCTCGGCAAGATCCTGGCGGAGTTTCGTGCCCTCTATCCGGATGTGGTGCTGGAGCTGACCCTGAGTGACGAGCAACTGGATCTGGTGGGAGAGGGGTACGATCTGGCACTGCGGGCCGCGCCTCTCAAGGATTCCAGCCTCATCTGCCGGCGTATCGGTCAGGTGGCACGCCATCTGGTGGCGGCGCCGGCCTATCTGGGTGAACGGGGGGCGCCGCAGCAGCTCTCTGAACTGGGGTTACACGCCTGCCTGGTGCACACGGCGCTGCCGATATGGCCACTGCAGGAAGGGGGATGGCGCGTACGGGGGGCCTGCATCAGCAACAGCCTGCTGGCACTGCGGGAGCTGGCCCTCCATGGCGGGGGCATTGCTCTCTTGCCTGACCATGTCTGCCGGGGGGATCTGGCGGCCGGGCGACTGCAGAAAGTTCTGCCGGACTTGGCCATTCCCCCCAATCCCTTCTATCTCATCTACCCGAGCCGGGAGCACCTGGCACCGGCCCTGCGCACCCTGATGGACTTCGTGGCCGATCGCCTGCCCTTCGCCTGAAAGCTGGCGCCAGCAGGGTTAGGGCTGGGCCTTGCCCGGTTCGAGGCCGAGGGGGACGGACTGGCGCTCTGCCAGCATGCGGATCTGCCCCTCGATGAGCCCCGCGTTGGGACCTAGCACCAGCACCAGCTGGTGGTCGTTGAGCACTATCCACGACAGGCTGCCAAGGGCGGTGAGGCGGCTCTGATCCACCAGGGCCATGTCGCCGACTCTCAGGCTCAGGCGAGTCAGACAGACACTCATGGCCTGCAGGTTGTCCATGCCTCCCAGCACCTTGAGAAACTGGATGGCCAGCATCTGGGGATCCGTGGGGGTGACATTGGCGAGTTGGGGCAGATCCTCGGCCAGGGTGCGGCTTGGCAGGCTGAGTGGGGAGCGCTCCAGCAGCAGGGAGAAGAGCAGGGCATAGGCGACGAAGAAGAGGATGCCGAGGGGAATGAGCCAGAAGCTGTGCTCCCCGGCTGCGTAGCTCAACACCAGATCCAGCAGCCCGGCGGAGAAGTAACTGCCCACCTTGATGCCAAGGCCGCTGCAGACCGCGAAGGAGATCCCGGTCAGCAGGGTGTGGGCCAGGAACAGCCAGGGGGCGGTGAAGGCAAACAGAAATTCGATGGGCTCGGTGATCCCCACCAGCGCCGAGGTGAGGGCCAGGGTGAGCAGCATGCCCCCCTGCGGCAGACGTTGCAGGCGTTTGCGATGGACCCAGATGGCGAAACAGGCCCCCGGCAGGCCGAACATGATGACGGGGTAGAGACCGGCGAAGTAGCCCTCGTGCAGGGGCTGGGCGCTGGCCAGTGCCTGCAGGTTGCTCTCACCCAGTCCCACCAGGCTGCCCAGCACCTGGTGCAGACCGAGGGGGATCAGCAGCCGGTTCAGCACGCCGTAACAGAAGGCGCCAAAGGGGGTGGTGAGCAGGTGGGTGTCAACCTGGCTTATGCCCGCTTCCAGCATGGGCCAGAACAGAAACAGCGGGATCACCAGCAGCAGGCAGGCGAGGGCCGAGATCAGCAGGCCGGGGAGATCTTCCTGCAGCGGGCGCAGCCAGCCAGGCAGGCGCAGGGTGCGGGACCAGGAGAAGATGAGTGCCGTGGTGAGCCCGGCGAGGATGCCGCAGATCATGTCCGCATGCAGGCCGGGAGAGAGTGTGTTGAATGCCGAACTCAGCAGCAGGAAGTTGATCGCCCCCGCCAGCGCCTGGATCCCCTGCCCCTGCCTGCTCAGGCCAAAGGCGATGGCCACAGCATAGATGAGGGGCATCTGGCCGAACAGGGCCTGACCGGCGAGGGAGAGCACGGCGAGATCCAGCACATCCGGCTGGCCGAGCCGGTGCAGCAAGGCGGCCAGGGGCAGGATGGAGACCGGCAACAGCAGGGCATAGCCGAGCCGTTGCAGGGCCTGGGTCAGGGTTTGTCTGGCTGTCGGTGCAGGCATGTGAACTGGCTGTTTTGTGACATGGCGCACAGTTTACCCGCCTTGCACCCATTTGGGGATAGAAAATGTGCTCTTTATTGCGCGCTTTGTTATTTCTGATCAAATAAGCGCCGCACGCTTTGATCCGGGGGGGGCGTCAACAGGCTGACCAGAATGAAGGCGATGAGCCCGAGGGTCAGGCTCGGGACGATGGCGTGCAGACCGGCCAGCTTGATCCCCCATTGGCTCAGGACTCCGTAGCAGAGAATGCCGCTCACCATGCTGGCCAGGGCGCCGGGGCCATTGGCCCTGGACCAGTAGAGGCCGAGCACCAGGGGCCAGAGGAACACCGCCTGCAGGCCGCCAAAGGCGAGCAGATTGAGCCAGATGATCATCTCGGGGGGCTGCAGGGCCGCCACCAGCACCAGGGTGCCGAGGATCAGGGTGCAGAGCAGGGAGAGGCGCGGCACCCGTACTTCCAGTTTCTCCTGCCGTTCATTTTTAGGACTGAGATAGTTGAGGTAGAGATCCTTGACCAGGGTTGCCGAGGCCTGGATGAGCTGGGAGTCGATGGTAGACATGATGGCCGCCATGGGGGCAGCCAGGAAGACCCCGGCGAGCCAGGGAGGCAGCACCTCCATCATCAGGGAGGGCATGATCTTGTCCGGGCTGTCCATGCCGGGCAGGATGGCACGACCGAGCGCCCCAGCCAGGTGCATGCCGAACATCAGCAGGGCGCTGACGACGGTGCCGATGAAGATGCCACGGTGCAGCGCCTTGCTGTCCCGGTAGCCGAAGCAGCGCAGGGCGGAGTGGGGCAACCCCACCACCCCGATGCAGACCAGTACCCAGAAGCTCAGCATGAAGGGCTGGGTCAGCATGTCGCCAGCCCCTTGCGGGCTCACCAGCTTGGGATCGATCTCCTTGAGCTGATGGATGAGGTTTGGCAGGCCGTCACCGGCCACCAGGATCCCTGCCAGCAGGGCGCCGGTGCCGATCAGCATGATGATCCCCTGCAGGGCATCCGTCATGACCACGGCCCTGAACCCGCCTATGACGGTATAAAGTAGTACGCAGCTGGCAAAAAGTAGCAGACCCTGCTGATAACTGAGGCCTGTCGCGGTCTCCAGCAGGCGTGCCCCGCCGATGAACTGCACCACCATGGTGGCGATAAAGGCGAGGATGATGGTGACCGAGCCCAGCACCACCACCCACTTGCTGCGATAACGGGCCCACAACATGTCGTTGATGGTCACCGCATTGACCCGGCGGGCGATGATGGCGAACTTCTTGCCAAGCACCCCCAGGGTGAGCCAGACGGTGGGCAGCTGGATCATCGCCAGCAACACCCAGCCGAGGCCAATCTTGTAGGCGGCGCCCGGCCCGCCGATAAAGGACGATGCGGACGTATAGGTCGCCACCAGCGTCATGGCCAGCACCAGGCCGCCCATGCTGCGATTGCCGATGAAGTACTCCTGCACGAAGTCGCCGCCGACGCGATGGCGGCTGGCCCAGTAGCCGACCCCCAGTACCAGGACCAGGTAGACGATGAGCGGCAGCATCAACTCAAGATTCATGGCGGCGGGGCTCCTTGCTGTCGGATGAGGACTCGTGGGGTGCTTGGCCCATGGCTGGGCCCTGAGTGCCGGTACCCTGCTGAGGGGCGTCGACCGGCTCTTCGGTATCCAGGGGGATGTCGACGAAGAGGCGATCCACCATGAGGGCGCACAGGCCGATGAACAGCAACGGCATCAGGATGCAGCTGAGTACAAACCAGAGTGGCATATCCCAGAGTTCCATCTCCTCGGGGATGAAATAGGCAGAGCCGTACCAGGCGGCAAAATAGAGCAGGGTGAGCAGCAGACAGAGGGCTGCTTCCCGACGGGCGAGTGCGAAACGGTTCACCTTGGCCTCCGACGAGTGAGCGGGGCGCAAGAATAACAAAAAAGGGCCATGTCGCCATGGCCCTTTTTGCATTGCCGATCCCGGGGGATCAGGCAATCCCTGTATAACGTGTCGGTTACAGACCCAACTTCTTGTGCAGGTAGTGGATGTTGGTGCCACCGTGCTGGAAGTTCTCGTCCTTCATGATCTCTTTTTGCAGGGCGATGTTGGTCTTGATCCCTTCCACCACCAGCTCGTCGAGGGCGTGACGCATGCGGGCGATGGCGACGTCGCGGTTCTCACCGTAACAGATCAGCTTGCCGATCATGGAGTCGTAGTAGGGTGGCACCTTGTAGCCCGCATAGATGTGGGACTCCCAGCGCACACCCAGACCACCCGGCGCATGGAAGCGCTGGATGAGGCCCGGAGACGGCATGAAGGTGGCCGGATCCTCGGCATTGATCCGGCACTCGATGGCGTGGCCACGCAGGCGGATGTCCTGCTGGGTGATGGACAGGGGCTGGCCGGCGGCGATGCGTAGCTGCTCCTTGATGAGATCCACACCGGTGACCATCTCGGTGACCGGGTGCTCGACCTGGATCCGGGTGTTCATCTCGATGAAGTAGAACTCGCCGTTTTCGTACAGGAACTCGAAGGTGCCCGCACCGCGGTAGCCGATCTCCAGACAGGCGCGTACGCAGCGCTCGCCGATGAACTTGCGCATCTCTTCGGTGATGCCGGGGGCCGGCGCTTCTTCCACGACTTTCTGGTGGCGACGCTGCATGGAGCAGTCCCGCTCACCCAGATAGAGGGCGGTACCCTGGCCGTCTGCCAACACCTGGATCTCGATGTGGCGCGGGTTCTCCAGGTACTTCTCCATGTAGACCATGTCGTTCTTGAAGAACTGGCCTGCTTCGGACTTGGTCAGGGCGATGGCACCGGCCAGTTCGGCCTCGTTGCGCACCACACGCATGCCACGACCACCACCGCCACCGGCGGCCTTGATGATCACGGGGTAACCGATCCGCTTGGCGATGGTGGCGTTGCGCTTGGCATCGTTGTCCACCGGGCCGTCGGAGCCGGGTACGCAGGGGACGCCTGCCTTCTTCATCGCCTCGATGGCGGAGACCTTGTCACCCATCAGGCGAATGGTCTCGGCGCGGGGACCGATGAAGATGAAGCCGGATTTCTCGACCACTTCGGCAAAATCGGCATTCTCGGAGAGGAAGCCGTAGCCCGGGTGGATGGCGACGGCACCGGTCACCTCGGCGGCGGCGATGATGGCCGGCACGTTGAGGTAGGATTCGCCGCTGGCAGGCTTGCCGATGCAGATGGTTTCATCGGCCAGGAGCACATGCTTGAGTTCCCGGTCGGCGGTGGAGTGAACGGCCACTGTCTTGATCCCGAGCTCTTTGCAGGCGCGCAGGATCCGCAGGGCAATTTCACCTCGGTTGGCGATGACTACTTTGTCCAACATGGGTGGCGTTTTCCCTTATTCGATGATGAACAGCGGCTCGTCGAATTCGACGGCCTGACCATTTTCAACCAGGATCGCTTTGATCACACCGGCCTTGTCAGACTCGATTTGGTTCATCATTTTCATGGCTTCGACGATGCACAGGGTATCGCCGACATTGACGTGCTGACCCACTTCCACGAACGGCTTGGCTTCCGGGCTGGAGGAGCGGTAGAAGGAGCCCACCATGGGGGAGCGCATCAGATGACCGCTCGGGGCGGCATCGGCGGCAGGGGTTGCGGTCGGTGCAACGGCGGCAACCGGGGCGGCCACTTGCTGAGCCGGAGCCGGCATCATCATCTGCGGGGCAACGCTAACCTGGCCGGAGAAATTGCGGCTGATGCGAACGGACTCTTCCCCTTCGGAGATTTCCAGCTCGGCGATGCCGGACTCTTCAACCAGTTCAATCAGCTTCTTGATTTTGCGGATATCCATTAGCATTCTCTTTCTTCTTTATCTGATCAGTGATTATCAAGCCGCGCGCAACTGGTGCACGGCCGCGGTTAAAGCGAATTGGTAGCCATCGGCACCCAGCCCACAGATCACGCCCTTGGCCACATCGGACAGATAGGAGTGATGACGGAAAGGCTCCCTGGCATGAACATTTGACAGGTGAACCTCGATGAAGGGGATGGCAACACCCAGCAGGGCATCGCGCAAGGCGACGCTGGTGTGGGTGAAGGCGGCCGGGTTGATGATGATGTAGTCCACCTGGCCCATGGCCTGATGGATACGGCCTATCAACTCATGTTCGGCGTTGGATTGCAGATGTTCCAGCGTGACACCGAGTTCGCCAGCGCTCTGCTGCAGATCGGCGACGATCTCATCGAGCGTCTTGCTGCCGTAGATACCCGGCTCCCGCTTGCCCAACAGATTCAGGTTGGGGCCATTGAGCAGGAGAATTCGGTGATGTTGCGACATATTGTGTACATCCTCGATGATAATGCTGCCATCTGTCGGCTATCTGTGGACTATCAGAAATCTAGCCATTTTCTGCGCAATTCGATGTGCCCTGGCACACAGATTTCGCAATTATATTGATTTCGTGAAAAATCGCAGCATTTTACTGGTCTAATCTCTACATCTGTTTGTTTTTTGTCCTATCTAGACCCTGTTGCGAAAGCCGGGTGACAGAGACGACAAAGCCGGCGCGAGGCCGGCTTTGTGGGACGTCAGGAGCGGACTCAAGCCGCCTCTGACTTCTCGCGGATAAGCTTGTCCACGACCCCCGGATCCGCCAGGGTGGAGATATCCCCCAGGCTGTCGGTCTCGCCGGTGGCTATCTTGCGCAAGATGCGGCGCATGATCTTGCCGGAGCGGGTCTTGGGCAGCCCCTCGGCCCAGTGGATCACGTCCGGCGTGGCGATGGCGCCGATCTCCTTGCGCACCCACTCCTTCACCTCTTTATGCAGCTCGCGGCTCGGTTCTTCCCCGGCGATCAGGGTGACATAGGCATAGATGCCCTGGCCCTTGATCTCGTGGGGCACACCCACCACCGCCGCTTCGGCGATCTTCGGATGGGCCACCAAGGCCGATTCGATCTCGGCGGTGCCCATGCGGTGACCGGAGACGTTCAGTACATCATCCACCCGACCGGTGATCCAGTAGTAGCCATCGTTGTCGCGACGGGCACCGTCGCCGGTGAAGTAGCGACCGGGGAAGGTGGAGAAGTAGGTCTGCTCGAAGCGCTCGTGATCGCCGAACACGGTGCGCATCTGGCCGGGCCAGGAGTCGGTGATCACCAGGTTGCCCTCGGTGGCGCCGTCCAGCGGTTCGCCCAGGTTGTCCACCAGGGCCGGCTGCACCCCGAAGAAGGGGCGAGTGGCGGAGCCGGGTTTCAAGTCGGTGACGCCGGGCAGGGGGCTGATGAGGATGCCGCCGGTCTCGGTCTGCCACCAGGTATCGACGATGGGGCAACGCTCGTCCCCTATGGTGCGGTAGTACCACTCCCAGGCTTCCGGGTTGATGGGCTCGCCCACGGATCCCATGATGCGCAGGCTGGAACGGGAGGTGCCTTCCACTGCTTCTTTACCCTTGGCCATCAGGGCGCGGATGGCGGTCGGCGCCGTGTAGAGGATGCTGACGTTATGTTTGTCCACCACCTGGCTCATGCGGTTGGTGGCCGGGTAGTTCGGCACCCCTTCGAACATGAGGGTGGTGGCGCCGTTGGCGAGCGGCCCGTAAACCAGATAGGAGTGGCCGGTGACCCAACCCACGTCGGCGGTACACCAGTAGATGTCCTCCTCGTGATAGTCGAACACGTACTTGAAGGTGAGGCTGGCATAGACCAGGTAACCGCCCGTGGTGTGCAGCACCCCCTTGGGCTTGCCGGTGGAGCCTGAGGTGTAGAGCACGAACAGCGGATCCTCGGCGCCCATGGCTTCGGGAGGGCAATCCGTACTGACGCTCGCGACGGCGTCGTGCCACCAGAGATCGCGATGGCTGTGCCAGGCAACCTGGCCGCCGGTGCGCTTGAGGACGATGACCTTGTTGACCCGGGTCTCGGGGTTGGTGAGGGCCTCATCCACGTTCTTCTTGAGGGGGATGGGGCGACCGCCACGCAAGCCCTCATCGGCGGTGATGACGATGGAGGAACCGGAGTCGATGATGCGACCGGCCAGGGCTTCCGGCGAGAAGCCACCGAAGACGATGCTGTGAACGGCGCCGATGCGGGTACAGGCCAGCATGGCGATGGCGGCTTCCGGCACCATGGGCATGTAGAGACAGACCATGTCACCGCGTCTGACCCCCTGGGCCTTGAGCACGTTGGCGAACTTGCACACCTCGGTGTGCAGCTCGCGGTAGGTCAGCTTGCGATCCTCGGCCGGGTTGTCCCCTTCCCAGATGATGGCGACCTTGTCGCCGCGCTCGGCCAGATGGCGATCCAGGCAGTTGGCAGAGACGTTGAGCAGGCCATCTTCATACCACTTGATGGAGACATGGCCCGGATCGTAGGAGGTATTCTTGACCCGGGTGTAGGGTTTCATCCAGTCGATGATTTTACCCTGCTCACCCCAGAAGGCCTCGGGATCCTGCACCGATGCCTGATACATGGCCTCATAGCCTGCCTTGTCCAGCAGGGCGTTCTTACCGATGTGGGCCTTGACCGGGTAGACCTTGCTCTCGCTCATCTGTCACTCCTTTGAATACATTCTTGTAATGTTTGAGTAACAACTTATACCTTTGGTGCCCGAGGGCAATTAGACTTTTGGATAGCGATGAGCCGCGGCCTCTGCCGGCAGGAAAGGAAGGTATCTGGAACGAGAAAGGGAGCCGATGGCTCCCTTTCTCTATGGGACAGGCGGGCTCAGCACCAGGCGCCGTGCCGGGGGACGAGTTTGCTGGCCAGATGGGATTTGGAGAGGGGGTGGCTGAACAGATAGCCCTGCCCCTCCTCGCAGCGCAGGGACTGCAAAAACCGGCGCTGGGGCTGGGTCTCTATCCCCTCGGCGGTGACTGCCATGCCGAGACTCTCCGCCAGATGGACTATGGTGCGGCACAGCTCCCGGCTGTGCTTGTCGTCGGGCAGGGCCTGCACGAAGGATCTGTCTATCTTGATGCGATCGATGGGCAGGGTCTTGAGCAGGCCGAGGGAGGAGAAGCCGGTACCAAAGTCATCGATGGCGATCTGGACTCCCAGCGCCTTGAGGCGGGTGAACAGGCGCAGGCTCTGATCCACGCTCTGGATGATGCTCTCGGTGACCTCGATTTCCAGCCGCTCTGCCGGGAACCCCGTTTCCGACAAGATGGCCGCCACCCGCTCCACGTAATCGGGGGCGCACATCTCCCTGACCGACACGTTGACAGAGAGCCTGGGCACGTCCAGCCCCTGCGCCAGCCAGCGCTGTCCCTGCTGGCAGGCGGTACGCATGACCCACTCCCCTATCTGCTCGATGAGGCCGCATCGCTCGGCCACCGGGATGAAGCGGGCGGGGGAGATCACCCCCTCGCGCGGGTGCTGCCAGCGCAGCAGGGCCTCCAGCCCGCTCAGCCGGTTGCTGGTGAGATCGGTCATGGGTTGGTAGAGGACGCGAAACTGCTGCTGCGCCACCGCCTCGATCAATCCCTGCTCCAGCAGCATGCGTTCCCGTGTCGGCTCGGCCATGTCGGGGGCATAGATCAGATGGCCATTGCGACCGAGTCGCTTGGCCGCCAGCATGGCGCTGTTGGCCGCACTGATGAGGCTGTCCGGGGTCTGACCGTGCTCCGGATAGAGGGCGACACCTATGCTGGCGGAGAGGGTGACCCGCTCCTGACCAAGCTCGGCGGGCTCGTGCAATGCCTGCAGCAGTTGCGCGATCCGCTCGGCCAGCGATTGTGGTTGAAGAAGGCCCGGGATCAGCACCAAGAATTCGTCGGCGCCGAGCCGGGCGGCGAGATCCCGGGGACGAAGATGGTGGCGAATGCGCCCGGCCAGCAGCTTGAGCAGGAGATCGCCGCTCTCGTGGCCCAGGGTGTCGTTGATCAATTTGAAGCCGTCGAGATCGATGAACAGCAGGGCAAAGCCATCATCATGGTGGCAGGAGTGCGCGATTTCCTGCAGGAGTCGCTCCTGCAGCAAGGCGCGATTGCCGAGATCCGTGAGGGGGTCGTGGTAGGCGAGGTGGTGGAGTCGTGCCTCCGCCAGTTGCAGTCGATCGGCCTGATGATGGGATAGGCGTTCTTCAGCGATGTCTCGCACGATAAGCAAGAGACCATCCGGCGCGCCGCTGGCGTCCAGAATGGGGCTGCAGATTGCCTGCCAGTGTCTGGGTTGCGCAGGATGGCCGGTGATGAAATGGCCAAGGTCCCATTTTGTCTGGGGGATCCCGCGATGGATCAGTGTACCGAGCAGCGGGGTCAGCAGGGGAAGCTCGGTTTCATCCAGTTCAAGCAGGCTTTGACCAAGGGCGAGGGGAACGCCACAGATCTCGGCGAAGGGGCCATTGACGCTGCGACACCGGAACTCCCGATCGAATACTCCTATGCCGAAGGGCGTCATGTCGAACAGGCGTAGCAGTTGCTGGGGAGGCAGGGGGCTGGACAACAGGGGGGCCTTGACCGATCCGGGTAGCGCTTTTGTCATGGGTAGATCCTGAATTGATTTGTTTATCAATTTGGCGTGTTTGTCAGTATGGCAGGAAGTCGTCGGAGGGAAAGGTGTCGGGAATGGAGGGGCGGCTCAGCCCTTCTGGCGGCCGAAGGCTTGCAGGCCGCGCACCAGTACCAGCATGGCCAAGGCGAGGAAGGGGAGGGCGAAGGCCATCAGCGGCAGCCAGTGTGCCTGGCTGTTGCTGCTGTGGATGAAGTCTATCCAGGCTACCAGCAGGGCCAGCATGCCGGCTATCTGGAAGCGGCGGCGCAGCACCACCTCTACCCCCAGGTTCGCGAGGTAGAGGGTGAGCAGTATGCCGGCGAAGCCGGTGAGCTGGGCGCCCCCGTACAGAGCCCTGTCCGGATTGAACAACAGGGCCGCCAGCGGGAGCAGGCCCTGCTCGGTCGGAATGAAGGTGAGCAGCCAGCAAGTGATCAGCAGCAGGGCCGTCTTCATGGGATCAGTCGGCGGCTTGTGCCGGTTTGACCAGATTCAGGTAGTTGGCGTCCATGTGGAGGAAGACCCCCAGCAGGCGGGCGCTGGCGCCGTAGAAGCCGAACTTGTCGGCCTTGCGGCAAGCCTGCTCGAAATCGGTGAACCAGCCGAGCAGGTGATGATGCAACAGCTCTTCCTGCTCCTTGAGCCACTGTTCCCGCTCGCTGGCGGTACTTGCCTCGGCGGCGCGAATGATGAGATTGCCCATCAGATCCAGCTCGATGGCCAGGTGATCGGCGGGCTCCTTGTATTTGTCGCTGACATCGATGCCAAGGCGTGCGAGGCGCGCCTGCATCTCGGCCATGGGGGCCTGCATCAGCAGTTTGGCCTCCCCGCGATAGAGGGATTCGTAGGGCAGGGCGCCCTGCTTGGGATCCACCAGGAACAGACCGGCGAAGTCGGCGGCCAGTTCCAGCTGGCGATCCGGGCGCACCAGCAGGCGAGCGATGGCGTTATTGAGTTCGCCCACCGCGTCACGCATGGGATCCAGCGTGGAGAGACTCTTCAGGAAGCTGCGCACGTCATAGCTGTCGTACTCGGCAATCTGGGCGTCGCTGAGTTCGGCGGCAAACAGGGTGGAAAACCACCAGTAAAGTTCGGCCCGGCGTTCGCTGGTAGCCATAAATTCCTGCATTTTTCCTCCGTGGATGACAATCGGGAGCCTTGATGGCCCCCGATTCTAACGACTTTAAAAATAAAGGAAACTCAAGGGGCGGTTTTGGCCGCCCCGCTCACAGTGCCGGGAACATGGGGTCGATGCCGGCCGCGGATTCCGGTGCGCCAAAGGCGGTGACCGCAGGGGCCTGGCCCTGGAATTTCTCGATCTCTACCAGGGTGGTGTGGGCCGTGGTGGCCTGGGCCAGGCTGGAGGAGCCGATGTCGGCGGTCAGCACGTTGGGGTCCCCATAGGTACAGAGGGTGCCCACCTTGCCCCCTTCCAGCGGACCGTACCAGGCCCCCTCCTGGATGCGCACCACGCCGGGGGCGTAGTCATCGGAGACCACCAGCCCCGCCAGTACCTGACCGCGGCCGTTGAACACCCGCACCAGATCCCCGTCCTTGAGGCCCCGCGCCTTGGCGTCCTGCGGACTCATGTAGACGGGCTCGCGGCCCTGCACCGTGTAGGTGGCGCGGTAGGCGTCCGAGGAGCAGAGCTGGCTGTGCAGACGCTTGTCCGGGTGGCAGGATTGCAGGTGCAGCGGATACTGCTGGCTGCCCGGGCCGCCGTGGGAGCGCTCGAAGGGTTCAATCCAGACCGGATGGCCGGGGCAATCCGCATAGTCGTAGTTGGCGATGGTCTGGGAGAAGATCTCGATGAGACCGGATGGGGTACCCAGCGGTTCCAGATCCGGCTCCTGACGGAACGATTCGTGGCGTACCCAGGGCTGGCCGGCGGGGAAGGTGACGAAGCCTTCACCTTGCCAGAACTGGCTGAAGCGAGGCAGACGGATGCCGATCCCCCGGCCCTGCAGGCGGGCATCGTCATAGATGCTCTGGATCCATTCCAGCTTGCTCTTGCCACCGGTGAACTCGGCCTCGCGACCGAAGCGGCGGCAGAGATCGGCGAAGATGTCGTAGTCGTCACGGGCCTCGAACAGCGGTTCCACCACCTTGCGCATGGCCAGGATGCCGGCGTTGGAGTGGGAGCCCCACTGCTCGATGTCATCCCGCTCGTAGGTGGTGGTGGCCGGCAGCACGATGTCGGCGAAGCGGCAGCTCGCGGTCCACTGGTGATCCACGCTCACCACGGTTTCCAGCTTGCGCCAGGCCGCCACCATCTTGTTGCGATCCTGCTGGTGGTGGAAGGGGTTGTTGCCGCAGAACACCGCCATCTTCATCTCTGGATAGGTGATGGTCTGGCCGTTGAAGGCGATCTTCTTGCCCGGGTTCAGGATGCAATCCACGAAGCGCGCCACCGGGATGAACTTGGAGTAGCCCTTCCAGTCACCGTTGTGAATGGGCTTGACCCCGGGGATGACGGAGCTGAAACCGGACATGATGGGGCCCGTGCTGGTGAGAGTACCGGCGCCGTTGTAGTGCCAGCCAAAGCCATAGCCGCCCCCCGGCAGGCCGATCTGGCCCAGCATGGAGGCCAGTACCACCAGCATCCAGGCGTATTGCTCGCCGTGGTGCATGCGCTGCACGCACCAGCCGCCGATGAGCTGGGTACGGCCGCCGGCCATGGTGCGGGCCAGCTCGCGGATACGGTCGGCGGGCACGCCGCACAGTTTGGCCGCCCACTCGGCATCCTTCACCTGACCATCGCTCGTGCCGAGCAGATAAGGCAGGAACTTGTCAAAGCCGGTGGTGTAGTCCTTGAGGAACTTCTCGTCGTGCAGCTTCTCGCTGTAGAGGGTATGGGCAATCCCCAGCATCAGGGGCAGATCGGTCTGGGGATTCAGCGCTACCTGCTCGCAGCCCAGGTATTTCTGGGTCTTGGACTTGACCGGATCGACGCTGATGACCCGGATCTCCCCCCTGGCCACCTTCTCCTTGAGCTGCGCCCAGTAGTCGTAGACGCTGTGATCCGGCACCAGCCAGCCCACCTGCAGGTTCTTGATGGGATCGGATCCCCAGATGACGATGGTCTTGCTGTGCTCCAGCAGCAGGGGCCAGGAGGTCTGCTGCTCGTACACCTCCATGGCGCCCGCCACGTGGGGCAGGATCACCTGGGCGGCGCCGGTGGAGTAGTCACCGGCCTTGGCCAGATAGGTGCCGTGCAGGTTCATGGCGCGGCCCAGCATGGCACCGGCGGAGTGCAGCTTGCCCACCGACTGCCAGCCGGAGTGACCGGCGTAGAGGGCGCTCGGACCGTGGGTTTTCTGCACCCGTTCCAGCTCGTGATAGAAGAAGTCCAGCGCCTGGGACCAGGTCACCCGTACGAAGCGGTTCTGGCCGCGCTCGCGGGTGTCGGACTGATGGCCCTTGCGCAGCCAGTCCAGGCGCACCATGGGATAGCGGATGCGGGAGGGGTTGTAGACCACCTCGCTGAGCCCCTTGAGCATGTCGGTCGGGTGCTTGTCGTGCTCGAACGGCAGGGTCTCGACCCAGCGGCCGTCCACCACCCGGGCGCGGAAGGCGCCCCAGTGGGAGCCCGATTGCACCAGCTTGTCGCCGGACTCGGCGGCCATGACGGCGCGGCCGAGCAGGGAGGGACCGATGAGGGCGCTGGCACCGCTGGCCAGCAGGCCACCCAGGAAACCACGGCGGGAAATGTTGATCATGATGTTATTCCTCTTTCGAATCCTTAGTGGCTACCCTGACCGCCGGTATCGGCGGCGTGGTTCTGCAGGTATTTGAGCAGGGTGCGCTCCTCTTCCTTGCTCAGGCGGTAGTAGGCGGACATCGCCTTGAGCCCCGAGATCCAGCCGTTGGCGGTGAAGTGAGCAGGATCCGGTGCCGCGTGGCAGGAGTTGCAGGTGGACTTGTACATCTCGCCGGCGTAGTCCCAGATGGGCTGCAGCGAGGGCTCGAGCCCCTTGCCATCGACCCAGGCCTGAACCCGGACCTGCTCCCAGGGGATCTGGGTGGCTTCGTCCATCTCCTGTTTGAGCACTTGCTCGCCCGCCTTGAGTTCGTCGCGCAAAGTGGCGACGAAGACCCGCTTGCCCATGTATTCGCTCAGTACCCGACCCTTGCCGTCACGCTCGCGCCAGCCTTCGACCGACACCTGGAGACGATCGCCGCTGCGGGCCAGCACCTCGATGCGCGAGGCGGGCAGCAGCTTGCCGACGGCTGCGGTACCTTGCTCGCTGGCATAGAGATCTTTCTCGGCCAGGGTGTAGAGGGTCTCGGCGGCCGGGGCTTCCTGGGCTGCCGCCTTGAGGTTGGCGAAGGTGGCGCGGAAACCGCCGGCCATGTTCGGCAGCTCGTGGGCGATGCCCTTGTGACACTCGATGCAGTTCATGTTCTTGGCGGCGGCATCCTTCATGGCCAGGGCGGCGGCGGGGGACTGCTTGGCGTGATCCATGTTGTCGTAGCTGTGGCAGGACTTGCAGGTCTTGGAGTTCTGGCTGCTCATGCGGGCCCAGACCTTCTCGGCCAGGTGCAATCGCCTGTCCTCAAACTTCTCCTGGGTGTCGATGCTGTGGCCTATGTACTCCTGATAGAGGTCGTTGGCGGCCTCCATCTTGCGGGCCACCTTGCCGACGAAGTCCTTGGGCTGGTGACAATCGGTACAGACCGCCTGCACTCCGGAGGCGTTCTTGAAGTGAACGGACTCCTTGTACTCCGGGTAGACGGTGCTCTCCATGGAGTGACAGGAGATGCAGAACTCCAGGGAGCTGGTCTTCTCGAAGCCATAGTGCAGGCCGACGGTACCGGCCAGGGTCACGCCGACCCCGACCAGGATCAGCGCCAGCACCGACCAGCGGCGGCTGGGTGTGCGCAGGAAGTGCCACAGTTTTTTCATGGAAGGTCTCTCACATCGCTTTTTTGATGGGAGCCATGATAGGGAGCGGCTGTGAACAGGGTTGCCGGTAAAAATTAATGAAATAGGGGTATTTATGAAAAAATATGAATAGAATGTTCCCCCCTGTCCCTGCTGCGAGCCCTGCCATGCGCCACCACATTCTGGTCGTCGAAGATGATGTCGTGACCCGCGAGAAGCTGACTGGCTATTTCGAACGGGAGGGCTATGCCGTGACCGCGGTGGAAGACGGGCAGGGGATGCGCACCGCCCTGGCGGAGCAGGATATCGACCTGGTGATGCTGGACATCAACCTGCCGGGGGAAGATGGCCTGCTGCTGACCCGGGAGCTCAGAGCCCGCAGCACGGTGGGCATTATCCTGGTGACCGGGCGCAGCGATGCGGTGGACCGGATCGTGGGGCTCGAGATGGGGGCCGATGACTATGTCACCAAGCCGTTCGAGCTTCGGGAACTGCTGGTGCGGGTCAAGAACCTGCTGTGGCGCATCTCGCTGGCGGCCCCGGCTGCGCAGGCGCGCGAGCCCGATGACGATGCGGTCTGCTTCGGCCCCTGGCGCTTCGACATTCCCCGCCGTCAGCTCACCAAGGACGGGGTGCCGGTGCGCCTCACCAAGGCCGAATACGAGGTGCTGGTGGTGTTCGTCGCCCACGCGGGTCGGGTGCTGAGTCGGGAGCGGATCCTGGCGCTCACCAGCCATCGCGGGGATGGGCCGAGCGATCGCACCATAGATGTGCTGATCCGCCGGCTGCGGGGCAAGCTGGAAGAGGATCCGCGGGATCCCCGGCTGTTTGTCACCGTCCATGGCGAGGGGTATCTGTTTGCCGGTCAGATAGCCCCCTAGGCAGTGAATTGAGCTGTTTTAAATTAAATTTGTGAATTATTTAATAATAAAATTATTTATAAATAGCGAGTTATTCTGCCATCAGACTGGTGGTCGGGTCTCAAATTGCGGGCAGTCGTCCCCTATCTGGTGCCAGGGGGCCTTGGAGCCGACGAAGATGTGAAAGCCCGGCCGCTGGCTCGGCGCCTCGTCCAATACCCCGAGCCGCAGGTTGATCTTGCCGCTGCTGCGCTTCTGGCTGAACAGGCTGGCGCCGCAGTGGCGGCAGAAGGCGAGGCTGGTCTCTTCTGATTTCTGGAAGCGGGCGATGGCATCGCCGCCCTTCACTATTTCCACCTTGTCCCCATCCAGCCCGCCCACGGAGGCGTAATCCGAGCCGGAGAATTTGCGGCACTCGCCGCAGTGGCAGTTGCCCATGTAATCGAAGCTGTCCGGCAGGCGCAGCTTGACGGCGCCGCACAGGCAGCTCGCATGCAGCATTCTCATCCCTTTCCCTCGTCTCTCGGCAGTCTCTCAGGCCAGCTGGTCATCTTCGGCGCGAAACAGCACCTGCTTGCATCTGGCACAGGCCCACTCGCGCCTGAAGTCGGCAAGGTGCACCAGCCCGACTTCCAGTTGCTTGTGATGGCCGCAATGGTGGCAAAACAGGATCTCTCCGTCCACCGCCTCCGGGTGGGCGCTCAGGTACTGGGCCCGGGTCGGGACCTCTTCCCACTGGGTGGTGGGGACACGCTTGCGCTGGTGGCTGTAGTAGACCCAGTAGAACAGAAAGAACACGGTCAGGATGATAAAAGTCAGCAGATGATCCATCACAATTCCCCCGTTTGCCGTCGTGGTCTTCGGATAAAAAATGATTCGAATGAATATCTTATAAGAACCGGCAGGGGGGAATTGTGATCCGCTTCGGGTTTTGGACCGGGGTCAGGGGGTCAGCCCGACCCGGTAGACGGGGCGAAAATCCCCATCCGACAGGGAGTGCTCCGGCGCGCTCAGGGGGGCGCTCAGGGTCAGAATGGGCGGACCCATGACGCGTGGACATCGGGTTTCACTGGCATCCGGCTGGCGGAGCAGGCAGAGAGCCTGGGCCACCGCGAGGCGACCCTGTTCGCGCATCTGATCGCTGTTGGCGGCGAGGATCTTGCCCCGCAGCAGGGCGCGCTGCACCCCATGGCTGAAGTAGATGGAGAGCACTTTGGGATGGTCGGCATGGTGCTGGGCCAGCTCGTTGACCGCCACCTCGGCGGCGATGGCGCCCCCGACCAGGTAGTCGAGGTCGGGATGGTGGGCCAGCGTCTGCTGCACCAGGGTACGCTGGATCTCGCGGCTGTTGTCGCCGCGCGCCGTGGTCACCAGCCGGATGGCGCTGCCGCGGATGGCGTCGATGAAGCCGGATTCGATGAAGGAGGTGCCGCCCCTCGCGTCCGGGCCCGGGAAGAGGGCGACGGTGACGGGAGCGCTATCTGCCGGGTGGCGCTCTGCCAGCCAGTGGCCGATGCGCCAGCCCATCTGGTACCAGGGCACGCCGACCTGGGCGATGGCGAGGCCGGGGGCGAGATCGTTGACCAGCCCGAACACCGGCAGCGGGGTCTGCTTGATGGCATTGGCAAGGCCGTCGTAACTGACCGCGCCGAGCAAGATGGCATCGCTCCCCTCATCCACGCACTGTTGCAACTGTTTGCGCTGCTCGGCCAGGGCGCCGTAACCGCCCGCCTCGTGGATCCGCAGCCGGGCGCCGAGCCGCTTGGCTTCCTCCACCATGCCCTGGTTGACCGACAGCCAGTAGGCATCCCGCAGATGGGGGTAGAGGGCGCACAAGGTCAAGGGCCTGGCCAGCGGGGCCGGTGCCGACCAGCTCAGTCTGGTCGGCTGGCCGGTGAAGGCGCCATCCGGCCAGTGATCCACCTCGAAGGCGACGGCGGGGCGGACCAGCAGGACGAGCAGAATGCACAGAGAGAGGCTTCGCATGGCAGAGGGTTTTGTTAAAGTGTGAGGCCGTATTATCCGGACAAAATCGACCATAACCAAGGGATCCCCCGTGAGAATGTTTTCCGGCCTGGGTGGCAAACTGCTGCTGGCCTTCTCCCTGATGGCCATGTTGACCCTGAGTGCCTCCCTGCTCGGCTGGGTCGGCCTCAATCGTCTGCGCCAGCTGGAGCAGGGGGTGCAGCAGACCCTGGCGGGCCAGGAGAGCGCCCGCACTCTGGCGCGCCTTGGCGGCGAGATCCAGAACGCCTCCCACCTGCTGGCCATGGCGGGCAGCGAAGCGGAACGGGAACATCAGGGACGCCTGCTGACCCTGCTGGGCCAACAGATGCAGCAGGGACTGGAGCAACTTGGCACCGAGGGGGAGCTGGCGCAGTTGCATCGCCTCAGCCAGACCATCATCGGCAATCTCGGCCAGCAGGGCTGGCTGGTGGGGGAGCGGCTCACGCTCATGGCCGAAGGCGGGGCACTGCGTACCCGGTTGGTGGAGGCCGCAGGGGAGGCGGCGGAGCTCGCCCGCAGCCAGATGGAGAACGCCGAAACCGTGATGGTGGCGGGCATGGGCTCCCTCTATCGGTTGCGGGGCAAGCAGGCGGATGCCGCGCTGGATCGGCTGCTGGAGCAGGATCTCGACTGGCTGGAGCAGATGACGGAGCTGCGTCACCGCACCCTGATGCAGCAGCAGCGCATCGAGGAGATCTGGCGCAGCGAACAGCAACCCGCCTTGCAGGAGCTGCAACAGGAGAGCCGCAAGGCCCTGGCCATCTTGCAACTGCGAGCGGGCGCGGTGACGGATCCCGGCCGCCGGGCCTCGGTGGAGCAGGCGCTGGCCTTGCTGGCACAGAGTGACAAGCTGGTGCAACTGCGCAGCGACTGGATTGGCAAAGGGGAGGCGCTGCGAGTGCTGGCCTCGGCCAACGAGGTGATGATGAGTAGCCTCAACCGCCAGGTCGACAGCCTGGTGGCGGGAACCCGGGAGGCCCTCAGCCAGAGTCAGCAAGTGCTGCGCGAGCAGTTGCAACTGCTGGCCAGCGCCCTGGTACTGATCGGCCTGCTCACCCTGGGCCTGCTGATCCTGCTGATGTGGCGCATGGTCTACGGCCGCATCGTCTGGCCACTGCAACACGCGGTGGAGGGGATGAGCCGGCTGGCGCACGGGGATCTGACCCCCCAGGCAACCGGCATGCACCAGGGCCAGGACGAGCTGGCCGAACTCGGCCGAGCCTTGCAGGTGTTTCGCGACAACGCCATCGAGCTAGGCCGCTATCAGCGGGAGCTGGAGTCCCGGGTCGAGGAGCGCACCGGCCAGCTCAGCCATGCCAACCAGCGCCTCAACGAGGAGGTGGAGAAGCAGCGCCAGGCCAGGGATGAGGCGGAGCAGGCCAACCGGGCCAAGTCGGTCTTCCTCGCCACCATGAGCCACGAGATCCGCACTCCCATGAACGGCATTCTGGGGGGGCTCAGCCTGCTGGAAGATACCCACTTAAACCTGGAGCAGCAGCGCTATCTGGCCGCCATCGGCCACAGCGGTGAATCCTTGCTGGAGATCCTCAACGACATCCTCGATTACTCCAAGATTGAGGCGGGGCACGTGGAGGCACGCCGGGAGCCCTTCCCGCTGCGGCAACTGGCGGAGGATCTCTGCACCCTGTTTCGGCCGAAGGCCGAGGCCAAGGGGCTGTGCCTCGAACTGAATTACGGTGACACCCTGCCTGCCGTGGTGGAGGGGGACATGGGCAAGCTGCGCCAGGTGATCGGGAACCTGCTTGGCAACGGGGTCAAATTCACCCGCACGGGGCGCATCACCCTGTCCGTGATGCCGCTGGGGTGCGCCGGCCCCTGTGCCGAGCCCTGCATCGAGTTCGTGGTCGAGGATACCGGCCCCGGTATCCCGGCAGAGGAGCAGCAGGCGGTGTTCGAGGCGTTCCGCCAGCGCAAGCGGGATCTCGGCCATCAGGGGGGCACGGGGCTGGGTCTTGCCATCAGCCGACGGCTGGTGAGCGCCATGGGAGGGGAATTGCAACTGAGCAGCCAGCCGGGGGAAGGTTGCCGGTTCAGCTTCAGTCTGCCGCTGCAACGCTCGGCGGCCCTGCTGCCCGCCGAGCCCCAACCCGTCATGCTGAGTCAGCCCCGGCAGATCCTGCTGGTGGAGGACAACGAGATCAATCGCCTGGTGGCCCAGGGCATGCTGGCACGCCTCGGCCACAGAGTCACCCTGGCGGAGGATGGGCGCACGGCGCTGGCCTGGATCAGTGAGCGCCCCTTCGATCTGGCCCTGCTCGACATCAACCTGCCGGACATGGACGGCATCAGTCTGCGGGAGGATCTCGATGCCATCAGCGAGGAGGTCCATGGACGCCCCCTGCCTGCCATCGCGGTCTCGGCCCAGATGTATCCCGAAGATATTCGCCACTGCCTGGCTGCCGGTTTCGCCGACTTCGTGGGCAAGCCCATGCGGTTGGCAACCCTGGCCAGCGCCATCGCCCGTCAATGCAAGGCAGGCTCCGGCGAGCCAGCAAGGGAGACAGACCTCGCTTCGGACAATGGGGTGCTGGAGGCGGATCTGCCGGTGCTGGGTCTGCCGCGCATTCGCCAACTGGTCGCCCTGTTCGAGTCGCAAGGCGCCGAACTGGTGGCCGAACTGACCACGAGTGAACCCGGTGAGGTACGTCGCCAGTTGGCCCACAAGCTCAAGGGCAGCGCCCTGGCGCTGGGATTGACCGAGTTTGCGAAGCGCTGCGCCGAGCTGGAAGCGGGGGAGGGGGATCCGCGCTCACTGACCCCGGCATTCGAGGCGGCGATCCAGGGATTGCGGCGCTGGCTGATGGCGAAAGCGGGGGCCACCGAGGGATGAAATTCGCCTTTAGTAACATGGATTCAACATTTTTTTAGGTGGTTGGACTGTCTCTTTGATCCCGCTCACGTTACAATGCCGCGGCCCACTTCACCTATCGCGCAAACGATTTTCAGGAGATATACGGATGTTGAAACGTGACATGACCATCGCCGGCTATGATCCAGAGCTGTGGCAGGCCATCACAGACGAGACCCGTCGTCAGGAAGAGCATATCGAGCTGATCGCGTCTGAGAACTACACCAGCCCCCGCGTCATGGAAGCCCAGGGCTCCCAGCTGACCAACAAGTACGCCGAAGGCTACCCGGCCAAGCGTTACTACGGTGGTTGCGAGTATGTGGACGTGGTCGAGACCCTGGCCATCGAGCGCGCCAAGGAACTGTTCGGCGCCACCTATGCCAACGTGCAGCCGCACTCCGGCTCCCAGGCCAACAGCGCCGTCTACATGGCCCTGCTGCAACCGGGTGATACCGTGCTCGGCATGAACCTGGCCCACGGCGGTCACCTGACCCACGGCGCCCCGGTGAACTTCTCCGGCAAGCTGTACAACATCATTCCCTACGGCATCGATGAGTCCGGCAAGATCGACTACGTCGAGATGGAGCGTCTGGCGGTTGAACACAAGCCGAAGATGATGATCGGCGGCTTCTCCGCCTACTCCGGCGTGGTTGACTGGGCCAAGATGCGCGAGATCGCCGACAAGGTCGGTGCTTATCTGTTCGTCGACATGGCTCACGTGGCCGGCCTCATCGCCGCTGGTGTCTACCCGAACCCGGTGCCCCATGCCCACGTGGTCACCTCCACCACCCACAAGACCCTGGCCGGTCCCCGTGGTGGCCTGATCCTCTCCGCCACCGACGACGAAGATCTGTACAAGAAGCTGAACTCCGCCGTCTTCCCAGGTGGTCAGGGCGGCCCGCTGATGCACGTCATCGCCGGCAAGGCCGTGGCCTTCAAGGAAGCCCTCGAGCCCGAGTTCAAGACCTACCAGGCCCAGGTGGTGAAGAACGCCAAGGCGATGGCCGCGACCTTCATCGAGCGCGGCTACAAGATCGTCTCCGGCGGCACCGACA
The DNA here is from genome assembly GCF_054052485.1 of Aeromonas intestinalis. NCBI lineage: Bacteria > Pseudomonadati > Pseudomonadota > Gammaproteobacteria > Aeromonadales > Aeromonadaceae > Aeromonas > Aeromonas intestinalis. The sequence goes on along the minus strand of NZ_JBSTYK010000005.1, from coordinate 105,917 downwards.
ACCATCTGATGCTGGTGGATCTGATCGGTCGCGAGCTGACCGGCAAAGAGGCCGATGCGGCCCTCGGCAAAGCCAACATCACCGTCAACAAGAACGCGGTGCCGAACGATCCGCGCTCTCCCTTCGTGACCTCGGGTGTGCGTATCGGTACCCCGGCCATCACCCGTCGCGGTTTCAAGGAAGCCGAGTCCATCCAGCTGACCCATTGGATCTGCGATGTACTGGACAACCACGACAACGACGAAGTGCTGGCCAACGTGCGCGAGCAGGTGCTGGATATCTGCCGTCGTCTGCCGGTCTATGCCTGATAAGTCAGAGCTTCTGGTATAAAACAATGCCACCCTCGGGTGGCATTGTTGTTGATAGGGGGGCGTCACCTGGGCGCCGCCTCAGCCAGCCAAGAGAATCAGCGTATGCCCAATCAGACCTCGCTCAGCGATGACGACCTTGTCTCGTCCGTCCGCGCCCAATATCACTTTCGCCCAAGCCCCGAGGGGTTGATGGCCTGGGATGTGCGCCGGCTGATCAGGGTCGGCCGCGGGTTGCCGGTGCGAGCCCTGCCGCTGGCTCTGATAGCGGAGCTGGACAAGGAGCACTGGTACGGTCACGGCAGCGAGGCGCCCACGGTGCGCAGCATAGTGGAGCATTGCCAGCTGATGCTGGCCGCCGATCTCGCCTATCCCATCATCCTCGACAGCGAAGGCCGGGTCATGGATGGCATGCATCGGGTCGGCAAGGCGTTGATGCTGGGGAACACGCACATCCACGCGGTGCAGTTTGCGCAGGATCCGGCGCCCGATTATGTGGATTGTGATCCCGACAGCCTGCCCTATGACGACTGAGTGCCTCGAACATGCCAATGCCACCCTCGGGTGGCATTGTTTTTTCTGGGCTTTTACCGGTTTTAGGTGGCCGTGTTACACTGGCAGGCCAAGATCCTGACCCGAGTGGCAGGTGTCCCTTAGTTTCCTGGAGTGTGCGCCGGAGGTCTGATGCATTGCCCGTTCTGTAGTGCCGTTGATACCAAGGTGATCGATTCCCGTCTGGTGGCGGAAGGCCATCAGGTGCGCCGCCGCCGCGAGTGTCTGCTCTGTCACGAGCGCTTCACCACCTTCGAGATGGCCGAGCTGGTGATGCCCCGCATCATCAAATCAAACGGCTCCCGCGAGCCCTTCAACGAGGAGAAGCTCAGGGGCGGCATTCTGCGGGCGCTGGAGAAGCGACCCGTGAGCATGGAGGCGATCGAGAAGGGGGTGAATCACATCAAGTCCCGCCTGCGCGCCACCGGCGAGCGGGAAGTGGCCTCCCAGTTGCTGGGCAACCTGGTGATGGACGAGCTCAAGAGCCTCGACAAGGTGGCCTATATCCGTTTCGCCTCCGTCTATCGCAGCTTCGAAGATATCCGCGAATTTGGCGAAGAGATTGCCAAGCTGGAGAAGTAACGAGGGTGAGCAAGGCAATATCCGCTTCGCCACTCTCTACCTCAAGACGCGAGGATATCCGCCTTGTTTGTGACAAGAAGCGGCGAAGAGCTTGCCAAGCTGGAGAAATAAGCCAGCCACCCACAGATTGTGTTAGAACCCCTATTTTCTCGCGTTGAACGGGAGCCCAGATGTTTAGTCAAGACGATTATCAATGGATGAACCGGGCCCTCGAGCTGGCCCGCCGTGGTCGCTATACCACGGCCCCCAACCCCTGCGTCGGCGCCGTGCTGGTCAAGGCGGGCGTGGTGGTGGGAGAGGGCTGGCACCAGCGTGCCGGTGAACCCCACGCCGAGGTATATGCCCTGCATGCCGCCGGGGAAGAGGCCCGTGGCGCCACCGCCTACGTGACCCTGGAACCCTGCTCCCATCACGGTCGCACCCCGCCTTGTGCCGAGGCGCTGATCAAGGCCGGGGTGACCCGGGTGGTCGCCGCCATGGTGGATCCCAATCCCCAGGTGGGCGGGCGCGGCCTGCGCATGCTCTCCGAGGCGGGCATCAAGGCGGACTTCGGCCTGCTGAGCGCCGAGGCCGAGGCCCTCAATCCCGGCTTCTTCAAGCGGATGCGCACCGCTTTCCCCCAGGTGACGGTGAAGCTGGGTGCGAGTCTCGATGGTCGCACCGCCATGGCGAGCGGCGAGAGCCAGTGGATAACCGGCCCCCTGGCCCGCGCCGACGTGCAGCGCCTGCGTGCCCGCCACGACGCCGTCTTGTCGAGTGCCGAGACGGTGCTGACCGATGGCGCCTCGCTCAACGTGCGCTGGGACGAGCTGCCCCCCTCGGTGAAGGCGGTCTACCCGAAGGAAACCCTGCGCCAGCCCCTGCGGGTGGTTATCGATTCCCAGAACCGGCTGACCCCGGACTTGCCTCTGTTCAAGACCACGGGTCCCGTGCTGCTGGCCCGTCACAAGGTGGACGGGGACTGGCCCGAGTGGGTGCAGCAGCTGGAGCTGCCGCTGCTCGACGGCAAGCTGGATCTGGTGAGCCTGTTCATGCTGCTGGCCAAGCGCAACATCAACTCCGTGCTGGTGGAGGCGGGGCCGCGCCTGTGCGGCGCCCTGCTCGGCAAGGGGCTGGTGGATGAATTGGTACTCTATCAGGCGCCCAAGCTCCTGGGTGACGAGGGACGTGGTCTGTTCCACCTGCCCGAGTTGACCCGGCTGTTCCAGGCGCCCAAGCTCAACCTCAAGGATGTGCGGCTGGTGGGGCAGGATATCCGCATCACGGCCAAAATTGCTTAACCAGCCGCCTGGTGCCGGCTCAAAAAGGTGCGGCGGGTGGCCGATTGAACCAGGCAATCCGCATCACGGGCAAGATTGCCTAGCCACGCGCTTCAAGGCTGGGTGGCCGTGTGAGGGCAACATCCGCCCCACGACCACCAGGGCCTGCGAGGCGCACTTTCCACATTTTCAGAGACGGGGGCAGGCCCCGTCATCAAGGTGATCTGCATGTTTACCGGAATTATCGAAGCCATGGGGACCCTGGCTGCCCTGCGCCGTCAGGGGGAGGACATGGCCCTCACCGTGCATGCCCCGACCCTGGACTTCAGTGACGTCAAGCTGGGCGACTCCATCGCCACCAACGGCGTCTGCCTGACCGTGGTGGCCCTCGGCGACAAGAGCTATACCGCCGACGTGTCGCTGGAAACCCTGTCCCGCACCGGTTTTGCCGAGGCCAAGGTGGGGGATGCGGTCAACCTGGAAAAAGCCCTGATGCCGACCTCCCGCCTCGGTGGCCATCTGGTCTCGGGCCACGTGGATGGCATCGGCGAGGTGAAGAGCAAGTCCGGCAGCGGCCGCGCCATCGAATACTGGATTGCGGCACCGACCGATCTTGCCCGCTACATCGCCGAGAAGGGCTCCATCGCGGTGGATGGCATCAGCCTCACGGTCAACGCGGTAGAGGGCAATCTGTTTCGCCTTACCATAGTGCCCCACACCGCCCAGGAGACCACGATCGCGAACTGGAAGCCGGGCCATAAGGTGAACCTCGAGGTGGATCAGATAGCCCGCTATCTGGAGCGGCTGATGCAGGGCAGGGCCCAGGAACAGAGCGGCTCGACCCTGACCCTAGAAAAACTGGCCCAATCCGGCTTCTTGTAGGCAGTGCAAGTCTCTGTCTGGTTGAAAATGACAGTTGTACTTTGCTATGGATTCTCTGTTTTGCAGTTGAAGTTGCTGCTTGATGGCGGCGATTCAGTGGGGCTGGAGGGCCTTGGCAGGGAGCCCGGCCGCTCATGCACCGGCACACCTTGCTGATTGATGGGTCAAAACGGTTTTCTGTGATCCCGCTCAGGTTGAAACGGGGGCCGGTGCCCCCATCTAGAGCAGCATTACCCGAATCAAATCGAGCCCGCAGGCTCAATCCCGAAGCATGTTGATGGAGTAGCCCATGGCGCTGAGCACAACCCAGGAAATCATTGCCGATATCAAGGCTGGCAAGATGGTGATCCTGATGGATGACGAAGACAGGGAGAATGAAGGGGACCTCATCATGGCCGCCTCCTGTGTCCGCCCCGAGGATATCAACTTCATGGCCCGCTACGGCCGTGGCCTCATCTGCCTGACCCTGACCCGGGATCGCTGCAAGCAGCTGGCGCTGCCGCTGATGGTGGACCGCAACAATGCCCAGTTCTCCACCGCCTTCACCGTGACCATCGAAGCGGCCGAAGGGGTGACCACCGGCATCTCCGCTGCCGATCGCGCGGTGACCGTGCAGGCGGCAGTGGCGCCCGATGCCAAGGCCGCCGATCTGGTGCAGCCTGGCCACATCTTCCCGCTGATGGCGCAGGATGGCGGCGTGCTGACCCGGGCCGGCCACACCGAGGCGGGCTGCGATCTGGCGCGTCTGGCCGGTTACGAGGCGGCCTCCGTCATCGTCGAGATCCTCAACGAAGACGGCACCATGGCCCGTCGCCCGGATCTGGAAGTGTTTGCCGAGCAGCACGGCATCAAGCTCGGCACCATCGCGGATCTCATCGAGTATCGCAATCAGCACGAGACCACGGTGGAGAAGGTGGCCGAGTGCAAGCTGCCCACCGAACACGGCGAGTTTGACCTCATCACCTTCCGCGACACCATCGACAACCAGGTCCATTTCGCCCTGAAGAAGGGGGAGATCCAGGCCGATGAGCCGACCCTGGTGCGGGTGCACCTGCACGACGTGCTGAGCGATCTGCTGCTGACCGATCGCCACAGCGCCCGCAGCTGGCCGTTGGCGAAATCCATGGCCCGCATCGCCGACGAGGGCGGGGTGCTGGTGATCCTGGGGGCGGAGGCCGATGGCAACGAGCTGCTGGCCCGGGTCAAGGCGTTCGAAGCCGCCGACAAGGGACTGGCACCGGAAGGGGCCAGGTGGCAGGGCACCTCGCGTCGGGTCGGCGTGGGTTCCCAGATCTTGAAGACCCTCGGCGTCGGCAAGATGCGCCTGCTGAGCTCACCGAAGAAGTATCACGCCCTCGGTGGCTTCGGCCTGGAAGTGGTGGAATACGTCGGCGAATAAGCGCGTTGGCGATTCGCCGATGCCCAGCCCTGTGCCGAGCATCAGCCGGAAGGGGCGGGATGGGGCGGTGAATCACGGGATGAGCGCCGCGAACGGATAAAACCTTCAATGCCTGCCCGCCTTGTGCGGGCATGGTTTTTTGTCGCGGGTCTGTTGTGCTAGAATGTGCGCACTTTTGGCCGCGGCCCCATTGACGGCCCCATTGATTGCACAGAGACAGGATTTCCAATGAAGATTATCGAAGGAAATATCGCCGCTCCCGAGGCGCGTGTTGCTATTGTCGTTGCCCGTTTCAACAGCTTCATCAATGACAGCTTGGTGAATGGCGCGCTGGACGTGCTCAAGCGTCAAGGCCAGGTCCAGGAGAGCAATCTGACCCTGGTGCGCGTACCGGGTGCCGTTGAGATCCCCCTGGCGGCCAAGAAGCTGGCCAAGAGTGGTCAATACGACGCCATCGTCGCCCTCGGCACCGTCATCCGTGGCGGCACCTACCACTTCGAACTGGTGGCGAGCGAGAACGGCAAGGGCCTGGCCCAGGTGATGATGGAGTATGACATTCCCGTCGCCTTCGGCGTGCTGACCACAGAAAACATCGAACAAGCCATCGAGCGTGCCGGTACCAAGGCGGGTAACAAGGGTGCAGAGGCTGCGCTGAGCGCGCTCGAAATGATCAACGTCCTGAAACAGCTTTAAGGAATAAAACATTGAAACCGTCCGAGCGCCGTAAGGCCCGTCATTGCGCCACCCAGGCCATCTACCAGTGGCAGATGACCCAGGCCAACGTGGGCGACATTGAAGAGCAGTTCAAGATCGATCAGGACACCAAGGGTGTGGACCTGAACTATTTCCGCGATCTGCTGTTCGGGGTAGCCCTCCACTGCAACGAGCTGGACAAGGTGTTTGCACCTTTCCTCTCCCGTCCGCTGGAAGAAGTGGACATGGTGGACAAGGCGATCCTGCGTCTGGCGACCTACGAGCTGACCCGTCGCGATGATGTGCCGCCGCGCGTGGTGATCAACGAAGCGATCGAGCTGGCCAAAGCCTTCGCCGCCGATGACAGCCACAAGTTTGTCAACGGTGTTCTGGACAAGGTGATCAAGACGCTGCCAAAGCGTTGATCCGCTGTCCATCAGCCTTAAGAGAGGAGCCAGCCTAACCGCTGGCTTTTTACTGTATGGGTGAATTTGAGCTGATTGAGAAGTACTTCAAGGTCCCCCACGCCCGCAAGGATGTGGTGCTGGGCCCGGGAGATGATTGCGCCCTGCTGACCCTGCCTGCGGATACCCAGCTGGCGGTGAGCACGGATACCCTGGTGAGCGGCGTCCACTTTTTCCCCGACATGGATCCGGTGGATCTCGGCTACAAGGCGCTGGCGGTCAACCTGTCCGATCTTGCTGCCATGGGCGCCGAGCCGCGCTGGGTCTCCATGGCCCTGACCCTGCCCGCCATCAACGAGGCCTGGGTCGCCGGCTTCGCAGAGGGGTTCCTCGAACTCGCCGAGTACTACAACGTGGCCCTGGTAGGGGGAGACATGACCCGCGGGCCCCTCTCCATCACCGTCTCGGTGAAGGGATCCGTGCCTACCGGCCGCGCCCTGCTGCGCAGTGGTGCCAAGGCGGGGGACGGCATCTATGTGACCGGCACCCTGGGGGATGCGGCTCTCGCCCTTTCCCATCTGCTCGGCAAGCGGGTATTGAACGAGAACCAGCTGGCGGCCGTGCTGCCCAGGCTCGATCATCCCCATCCCCGCATCCTGGCGGGTCAGGCCCTGCGCGGGCTGGCAAACAGCGCGCTGGATCTCTCCGACGGCCTGGCCTCGGATCTCGGCCACATCCTCAAGGCCTCCGGCGTGCGGGCCCAGATCGATCTCAACCTGTTGCCCCTCTCACCGGTGTTGCAGGATGCGGTCTCCGCCGAGGCGGCCTGGCAACTGGCGCTGGCGGGTGGCGATGACTACGAGCTCTGCTTCACCGTGCCCCAGGAGCATCACGGCGCCCTGGACACGGCGCTGGCCAACTGCGGGGTCAAGTTCACCCGCATCGGTCGCATCCTGGCCGGGGAGCCCGGCATCGACTATCTGCTGGATGATCAACCGGTGGCGCTGGAGCTCAAGGGATGGGATCACTTCGCATGATGGCGTGGAACTGGGGCCGCCAGCTGGCGCCGACTGACTGGAATCGACAAGGATGATGATAAAACCCGAACTGAAACGGCTGAACCTGAGAAACCCGCGCCACCTGCTGGCGGTGGGCTTTGGGTCCGGGCTCTCTCCCTGGGCACCGGGCACCATGGGGACGCTGGTGGCAGTCCCGCTCTATTGGCTGGTGAGCGGGCTCTCCACCCCCTGGTTCATCGCCCTGCTGGCGGTGGGCTTCCTGGTGGGGATCTGGCTCTGTCAGGGGGCCACCGACGCCATCGGCATGCCGGATCACGGCGCCATCGTCTGGGACGAGGTGATTGGCTTTGGCGTCACCATGATAGCGGCCCCGGCCGGCTGGGCCTGGATACTGGCCGGTTTCGTGCTGTTTCGGCTGTTCGACGTGATCAAGCCCTGGCCCATCTCCTGGTTCGATCGCCGCATCCACGGCGGTCTTGGCATCATGCTGGACGATCTCATCGCCGGCCTGTTCGCCCTGTGCTGCATGCAGCTGCTGGCGTACTGGGTGCACTGACGGCCAAGGGGGTGAATGCCCCAGCTCAAGGTCGCCTCGAGAGGGCAGACCGGCGAGCCCCTCGCTAGCGACGCAGGTCCGGCATTGCCGGGCCTGCGTCGTTTTGTATGCAATCCCCTCGTTGACCCTTCGCCGAGCCTTTCCGGGGGCGGTGGAAGATGCTGCCTTGACCCTATTTATCTCTGCTTATTTTTCCTTCATCCATATATGCTGCCGTCAAAAAATCATTTCACATAAATATTCACTACTCATTCGAGACTTGAATACTTGGGTGGCGTAGTGGATATGATTGGTTGTTATGATTTTGTTGACATTAAAATGATGCATTTTATGGCATTACCATCACAACATCTGGTAGTGTGATGTTTGTCGCTATTTTATACCTATGATGAAAGCGTTATCTGCGCAAAGTATTGCGAAATTGTATAACGGGATCATTTACACCCGCGGGCAAACCGACTAACTTACTCGCGGGTTATTCCAAAAAAATGCAAAAAACCCGCCCGGATCGCTGGTTTGACTGCCTCATGGATTGAGCGTTTTTCATGCAACACGAACACTCAAGATAACTGCCAAGGCACCACCAGCATCTGCGCTGATTTACGGACGAATTATTTGGGACGGATGTCCCCCGCAGAGGTAAACATGTCCTTGCTCGAAGTGAAAAACTTGCGGATCGAGTACCCCTCCCGCTACGGGGTGCTGGCCGCGGTGAAGGATCTCTCTTTTTCTGTCGAAAAGGGGGAGGTCGTCGGAGTGGTCGGTGAGTCAGGTGCCGGCAAATCCACCATCGGCAATGCCGTCATCGATCTGTTGAGCCCGCCCGGTCGCATCGCCCGTGGCGATATCTATCTCAACGGCGAACTCATCTCCGGCAAGAGCCAGAATGAGATGCGAGCCATCCGCGGCTCTCGCATCGGCTTCATCTTCCAGGATCCCATGACGTCCCTCAACCCGCTGTTCACCGTCGAACATCAGCTGGTTGAAACCATCCTGGCCAATACCGAACTCTCTCGCGAGGCCGCCCTTGCCAAGGCCCTCGAGTTGATGGCCGCGGTCGGGATCCCGCAACCGGAAGTACGCATCAAGCAGTACCCCCACCAGTTCTCCGGCGGCATGCGTCAGCGGGTGGTCATCGCCATCGCTCTCTCCGGCGATCCCGAGCTCATCATCGCCGATGAGCCGACCACGGCACTGGACGTCTCCATCCAGGATCAGATCCTCCAGCTCATCCGCACCCTGTGCAAGGAGCGTCAGGTGGGTTGCATGCTGGTGACCCACGACATGGGCGTGGTCTCCAACGTCACCGACAAGGTGGCAGTCATGTATCGCGGGGATCTGGTGGAGTTCGGCACCACCGAGCAGGTACTGGGGGCCCCGAACCATCCCTATACCCGTAGCCTCATCTCGGCGGTGCCCCGCTCCGATGTGAAGCTGGTACGCTTCCCCCTGGTCTCCTACATCGAAGAGGCGGGAGCGGCGGATACCAGCATCGATCTCAAGACCCACTGGCTCGGCCAGAGTCAGGATGAGCGCGCCTATGAAGGGGCGCTGCTGCGGGTGGAGAACGTGGATCTCAAGTTCGTCACCAAGAACTCCATCTTCCCGAGCCGTCGCCAGTTCGTGCACGCCTGCAACAACATCAATTTCGAGATCTTCGAGGGCGAGACCTTCGGTCTGGTGGGGGAGTCCGGTTCCGGCAAGTCCACCATCGCCCGCGCCATCACCGGTCTCTATCCGCCTGATAGCGGCAACATCGTGTTCGAGGGCATCGATCTCACCGCCCTGAAAAGCGAGCATGCCCGTCGGCCGCTGCGCCGCCAGATGCAGATGGTGTTCCAGAACCCTTACTCGTCCATGAACCCGCGCATGAAGGTGCGTGACATCATCGCCGAGCCCATCCGCTTCCATAAGCTGACTAGCAGCGAGAGCCAGATCGAGAGCATCGTCAGCGATCTGCTGGATCACGTGGGGCTGGGGCGCGGGGCCGGGGTCAAGTATCCCCACGAGTTCTCCGGTGGTCAGCGTCAGCGCATCTCCATCGCCCGTGCCCTGGCGACCCGCCCGCGCTTCCTCATCTGTGACGAGCCCACTTCGGCGCTGGACGTCTCGGTGCAGGCCCAGATCCTCAACCTGCTCAAAGACTTGCAGCAGGAGCTCGGGCTCACCATGCTGTTCATCAGCCACGATTTGCCGGTCATCCGCCAGATGTGCGATCGCATCGGGGTGATGCGCCACGGTCATCTGGTGGAAGTGGCCGAGACCGAGAAACTCTTTACCAATGCCGAACATGAGTACAGCCGCAAGCTGATTTCCCTCATGCCGGAATTTAAGGGAATGTCCCGCGAGGGGCTGGAGATCGCAAGCTAGGAAAGCCGAGTCAGGAAAAAGGCTTCGCCGATCTGTTTGTCAAAAAAAGTGTCAATAAAAAGCCAAAAGCATGGAGAAAGACATGAAGAAAGGATTATCCAAGATCGCCATGGCGCTGTTCGCCGCTGGCCTCGCGTTCAACGTCTCTGCCGCTGACATCAAGGTAGCCGTCGCCTCCGACGCCACCTCGCTGGATCCGCAGGAGCAGCTCTCCGGTCAGACCCTGGAGATGTCTCACCTGGTGTTCGATCCCCTGATGCGTTACACCCAGGATCTGCAATTCGAGCCGCGTCTGGCCGAGAAGTATGAGCGTATCGACGACAAGACCGTGCGTTTCCACCTGCGCAAGGGCGTCAAGTTCCACTCCGGCAACGACTTCACCGCCGATGACGTGGTGTGGACCGTCAACCGTCTGAAGGCCTCCCCGGACTTCAAGGCCATCTTCGACCCCATCGCCGAAGTGAAGAAGGTGGATGATTTCACCGTGGATCTCATCACCGCCAAGCCGTTCCCGCTGGTGCTGCAGACCGTCACCTACATCTTCCCGATGGACTCCAAGTTCTACACCGGCAAGGATGAAGCTGGCAAAGACAAGGCCGAGATCGTCAAGAACGGCGACTCCTACGCCTCCACCCACGTCTCCGGTACCGGCCCGTTCAGCGTCAAGTTCCGTGAGCAGGGCGTGAAGCTGGAATACGTGCGCAACGCCAACTACTGGGACAAGGCCTCCAAGGGCAACGTCCAGAACCTGACCGTGGTACCGATCAAGGAAGACGCGACCCGCGTAGCCGCCCTGCTGGGTGGTGACGTAGACATGATCTACCCGGTTGCCCCGAACGATCTGGAGCGTGTGAAGAACGGCAAGGATTCCCAGCTGGTGACCCTGTCCGGTACCCGCGCCATCATCATCGAGCTGAACCAGAACACCAACCCGGCGCTGAAAGACAAGCGCGTGCGCCAGGCGATCAACTACGCCATCAACCAGGTGGGTATCGTCGACAAGATCAACAAAGGCTTCGGCACTCCGGCCGGCCAGCTGAGTCCGAAAGGCTATGCCGGCTACAACGAGGCGCTCAAGCCCCAGTATGATCTGGCCAAGGCCAAGGAGCTGATGAAGGAAGCCGGTTACGAGAAAGGCTTCAAAGTGAGCTTCATCTCCCCGGCTGCCCGCTACGTCAACGACGTGAAGATCGCCCAGGCTGTCTCCGCCATGCTGTCCAAGATCAACATCAAGGTGGATCTGAAGACCATGCCGGTGGCCCAGTACTGGCCGGAGTTTGACAAGTGCGCCTCCGACATGCAGCTGATCGGCTGGCACGCGGATACCGAAGATACTGCGAACTTCTTCGAGTTCCTGACCTTCACCAAGGATGCCAAGACCGGCATGGGTCAGTACAACTGCGGCGGTTATGCCAATGCAGAAGCTGACAAGATGGTGATGGACGCGAACACCGAGACCGATCCGGCCAAGCGCGCCGCCATCCTGCAGAAGGTGGAAGCCATGCTGATCGACGACGCCGCCTATGTGCCGCTGCACTGGGAAGATCTGGCCTATGGTGCCAAGAAGAACGTCGACATCAAGCCGGTGGTCAACGTGATGAACTTCCCTTACCTGGGTGACCTGGTGGTCAACAAGTAAGCGAAGCGCTAAGGAAGGACCTGGCGGGGGTGGTCATTGCTGGCGCCCCCGCCATTAACAGAAGCCTGTGCCACGACACAGGCCACGTAGAAGGACAAGCATGTTTACATTCCTGCTGAAACGGTTCTATCAGGCCGTGATAGTGATGTTCGTCATCAGCCTGGTCGCCTTCTCCATCCAGGACAACCTGGGGGATCCGCTGCGCGAGCTGGTGGGACAATCCGTCTCCGAGTCCGTGCGCCAGGAGCTGCGCGACAAGATGGGCCTCAATGATCCCTTTTTGGTGAAATACAGCCGCTTCTTGCAGAACGCGGTGCAGGGGGATCTGGGCACTTCCTACTTCTTCAAGCGACCGGCTCTCGAGGTGATCCTCGACAAGCTGGTGGCTACTCTTGAGTTGGTGTTTGCCGCCGCCATCATCATCGTCGTTGTCTCCATTCCGCTGGGGGTATATTCGGCGATCAGGCCACGCAGCGTGCTCACCAAGCTCATCATGGCGGTCAGCAGCATCGGTATCTCGATCCCGGTCTTCCTGACGGCCATCATGTTGATGTATCTCTTCTCCATCCAGCTGGGCTGGCTGCCGGCCTATGGCCGCGGTGAGACCTACAACCTGCTGGGCTGGGAGTCGGGCTTCTTCACCTGGGACGGGATCTTGCACCTGATCCTGCCCGCGGTGTCGCTCTCCTCCATCATGCTGCCGCTGTTCATCCGGCTGGTGCGCTCCGAGATGCTGGAGCAACTCTCCTCCGAGTACGTCAAGTTTGCCCGCGCCAAGGGGCTGGACAACAACAAGGTCTACTATCAGCACGCCCTGAAGAACACCATGCTGCCGGTCATCACCGTCGGCGGCGTGCAGATCGGTACCATGGTGGCCTACACCATTCTGACCGAGAGCGTATTCCAGTGGCCGGGGACCGGCTTCCTGTTCCTCGAGGCTATCCACCGGGTCGATACGCCGCTCATCACCGCCTACGTCATCTTCGTGGGTCTCATCTTCGTGGTGACCAATACCCTGGTCGACCTGCTTTACGGGTTCATCAACCCGACCGTTAACTTGACCGCCAAGGGGTAAGCATCATGAGTAAGGCTATGACTGCAAGCCCAAGCCGTTGGGCACGTTTCAAGAACTCTGACATCGTCTACTACTTCCTGCGGGACAAGGTAGCCATGTTCAGCTTCGCGGTGTTTGTGGTGTTCGTGCTGGGGGCCCTGCTGGCGCCCTGGCTGGCGCCCCATAACGTCTACGATCTGACCAGCTTCGATCTGATGGATGCGGAACTGCCACCCTCCTGGCTGGAAGGGGGCGAGGAGCGCTTCTGGCTCGGCACCGACAACCAGGGCCGCGATATCTGGAGCACCATTCTGTACGGTGCCCGCATCTCCCTGACCATCGGCCTGTTCGCGGTGGCGCTGCAGTTGCTGCTCGGCATCGTCATCGGCCTGCTGGCGGGTTATTTCGGTGGCCGCATCGACAACCTGCTGATGCGTTTTGCCGATGTGCAGCTCTCTTTCTCCACCATGATGGTGGCCATCATCATCTCCGCCATCTTCCAGGCGACCTTTGGCTCGGAGTTCTACTCCAAGTTCGCCATCCTGATGCTGGTGGTGATCATCGGTATCGCCGAATGGCCGCAGTATGCCCGGACGGTACGTGCCTCTGTGCTGGCCGAGAAGAAGAAGGAGTATGTGGAAGCGGCCCAGGTGATGGGGTTCCGTGCCCCGCGCATCATGTTCCGCCACATTCTGCCGAACTGCCTGTCGCCCATCCTGGTCATCTCCACCGTGCAGGTGGCGAACGCCATCATGAGTGAGGCCGCGCTCTCCTTCCTGGGGCTCGGCATGCCGGTGGATCAGCCGTCTCTGGGGTCCCTCATCAGTGTGGGCTTCAACTACATCTTCTCCGGCTCCTGGTGGATCACCGCCTTCCCGGGGATCTGCCTGGTGGTGCTGGTACTGGTGATCAACCTGCTCGGCGACTGGCTGCGGGATGTGTTCAATCCCAAGATCTACAAGGGCTGATAAACCTATCCACGCACTTGCTGCGAGGCCGTGATCAAGGCTCATGTGCTGTTCGGAATCCTCACGTATGTCTATACGCTCCGGTTCCTGCGCTGCTCTTCACCTTGTTGACGGCCTTCTCGCGACAGTTCGTGAACAGGTTTGGTCTGGTACAGTGAATAACAAAAAGGGCGCCATGATGGCGCCCTTTTTCGTGACTGGATGGTCATCAGGCCTGTTGCCAGGCCTCGATGCTGGCGAGGATGCCAGCGCCATCGAGCCCCAGCAGGGTGTAGATCTCCTCCTGGGTGCCTTGCTCGATAAAGCGGTCTGGCAGCCCGAGATTCAGTACAGGTTTGCACTGTTTGCTGCGCATCAGCAGCTCGTTCACCGCGGAGCCGGCGCCGCCCATGATGGCGTTGTCTTCCAGGGTGACGAATTGGTCGTGGGTCGCGGCAAGGGAGAGCACCAGCGCCTCGTCCATGGGTTTGACGAAGCGCATGTCCACCAGAGTGGCATCCAGCGCCTCGGCGGCGGCCTTGGCCTGGTGCAGCAGGGTACCGAATGCCAGGATGGCGATGCCCTTGCCGTCACGGACAATGCGACCTTTACCTATCTCCAGCGCCGTCATCTCATTCTGGACCTCGATGCCGCAGCCGCTGCCACGGGGGTAGCGCACCGCCGCAGGCTGGTTGCAGCGATAGCCGGTGTAGAGCATCTGGCGGCACTCGTTCTCATCGGACGGGGTCATCACCACCATGTTCGGCACGGTGCGCAGGAAGCTGATGTCGAAGGCCCCCTGATGGGTGGGGCCGTCGGCGCCCACCAGACCGGCCCGGTCGATGGCAAACAGTACCGGCAGCTGCTGCAGTGCCACGTCGTGGATCAACTGGTCATAGGCCCGCTGCAGGAAGCTCGAGTAAATAGCCACCACGGGCTTCTGATCCGCGATGGCGAGTCCAGCGGCGAAGGTGACCGCATGCTGCTCGGCGATGGCCACGTCGAAGTAGCGATCCGGATACTGCTGGCTGAATTTGACCAGGCCCGAGCCCTCGCGCATGGCGGGGGTGATGCCGACCAGCTTTTCGTCCTTCGCCGCCATGTCGCACAGCCACTGGCCGAAGATGGCGGAGAAGGTCGGCTTGCCGCCGCTGCTCTTGGGCAGGGTGCAGTCGTCCGGATTGAACTTGGGCACGGCGTGATAACCGATGGGATCCTTCTCGGCGGGCTCGTAACCCTTGCCCTTCTTGGTCTTGACGTGCAGCAGCTGGGGACCCTTGAGGTTGCGCATGTTGCGCAGGGTCTCGACCAGGGCGCCGATGTCATGGCCATCGATAGGACCGATATAGTTGAAGCCGAACTCCTCGAACAGGGTGCCGGGCACCACCATGCCTTTCAGATGCTCTTCTGCCCGCTTGGCCAGCTCCTTGACCGGGGGGACCCCCGCCAGCACCTTCTTGCCACCCTCGCGGATGGTGGTGTAGAGCTTGCCGGACATCAGTCGGGCCAGGTGGTTGTTCAGCGCCCCGACATTCTCGGAGATGGACATCTCGTTGTCATTGAGCACCACCAGCATGTCCTTGTGGACGTCGCCCGCGTGGTTGAGGGCCTCGAACGCCATGCCGGCGGTGATGGCCCCGTCGCCGATGACGGCGACCACCTTGCGTCCCAGCCCTTCGTGCTCGGCGGCAACGGCCATGCCGAGTGCGGCACCGATGGAGGTGCTGGAGTGGCCAACACTGAGGACGTCATACTCGCTCTCGTCGCGCCAGGGGAAGGGGTGGAGACCATCCTTCTGGCGGATGGTGTGAATGCGATCGCGCCGACCGGTCAGGATCTTGTGGGGATAGGCCTGATGGCCCACGTCCCAGACCAGCCGATCGAAGGGGGTGTTGTAGACATAGTGCAGGGCGACCGTCAGCTCGACGGTGCCAAGACCGGAGGCAAAGTGACCGCTGGAGCGGCTCACCGAGCGCAGCAGGTATTCGCGCAGCTCGTTGCACAGCACGGGCAGGCGCTCGAAGGGCAGGGATCGCAATTCGACCGGCGTGTCCGCGAGGGCCAGGTTGGGGTATTCGCTTATATCAACGCTCATCTTGTTACTGTTATCCAGCGTTTAGTGGGTTCGCTCGATGATGTAATCGGCAAACGCTTCCAGAATGTCGGTATTGTAGGGCAAGGATTGCAGGGCTGTTAAGGCCTTGTCATGCAGTTCGCGAGCCAGCTCACGGGCATTGTCGAGTCCGAGCAGGGCCGGATAGGTACTCTTTTCCAGCGCCAGATCCGAGCCTTGCGGCTTGCCCAGGGTCGCGGTATCGCCGGTGATGTCGAGGATGTCATCCTGCACCTGGAAGGCGAGACCGATGGCGGCCGCATAGGATTGCAGGGCGGCCAGGGTCTGTGGCGCGACATCTTCCTTGCACAGGGCACCCAGGGTGACGGCGCATTCGATGAGGGCGCCGGTCTTGTGACGATGCACCTGCTCGAGTTCGGCGAGGCTGACCCGGCGGCTCTCGGCCTCCAGATCCAGAGCCTGACCACCGCACATGCCGAGGTAGCCGGAGGCGCGGGCCAGGGTGCTCAGCATCCGTACCCGGTTGGCCAGCAGCGTCTCGGGAAGGGGATGGTCGGCCAGGATGGAAAACGCCAGGGTCTGCAGGGCATCTCCCGCCAGGATGGCGGTGCCTTCATCAAAAGCCTTGTGTACAGTCGGCTGGCCGCGACGCAGATCGTCGTCGTCCATGGCGGGCAGGTCATCGTGCAGCAGGGAGTAGGCGTGGATGCACTCCACCGCGGCGGCGGGGCCGTCGAGTCGCTCACTCGGTACGCCCAGCATCTCGCCCACGGCATAGACCAGGAAGGGACGCACCCGTTTGCCACCGAGCAGCAGCCCGTATTTCATGGCATCCCGCAGACGGGGGGCCATGGGGGGAAGGGCGTCAAGCTGCGCCGAGAGGCAGTCGTCGATGCGCTGGCGGTGCAGGCGGGTGAAGTCGTTCAGGGTCACTCACTCCTCTCCTTGTTCAGGGGCGAAGGGGACCGCCTGCTCGCTGCAGTCGGCCTGGGTCAGCAGGATCTGGATCTTCTGTTCGGCCTGCTCCAGCTTCTGCTGGCCAGCCCGTACCAGGTGAATGCCTTGCTCAAACTGCTTGAGTGCCTCCTCGAGGGGGAGTGAGCCTTGTTCGAGCTGATGCACTATGGTTTCCAGCTCTTCCAGGGTGGCGTCAAAACTCAGGCGGTCGATTTTTTTACTGGCCATGTCCATCCTCGGGGATTGAAAAAACGGCTCATCTTAACATCGACCGGGCAGCGGGGGGAGGCAGAAAAGCGCAGAGTGCTCAAACTATCGCGCGGTTGGCCGATAAGCTGGGACTGGCATCCAGTGATTGCCTGATGGTTATTGCCTTGTATCGGGCTTGCTGCTCGCGGCGCAATAGCAGAAAATTCAACGCAGTATAAAAATGGCAACTTAGGTGACAGGAGTAGGGACGTGGATTTAGGCAGTCTGATAGGCATAGTGCTGGGCTTTGGCGTCGTCATCTATGGCATGTTGTTGGGCGGTCCGGTGACCATGTATGTGGATATGCCGTCGGTCTATATCACCATATTGGGCTCCCTGTTCATCTGCATGATGAAGTTCAACCTCAACCAGTTCTTCATGGCCTTCAAGGTGGCGGGCAAGGCCTTCATGTATAAGGGGGACAAGCTTGATGATCTCATCGCCAAGGCTGTCGAACTGGCCGATGCCGCGCGCAAGGGCGGTTTCCTGGCCCTGGAGGCGGCGGAGATCCCCAATGCCTTCATGAAGAAGGGTATCGACATGCTGGTGGATGGTCACGACGCCGATGTGGTGCGGGCCGTGATGGAAAAGGACATCGACCTGACCTCTGAACGTCATGTCACCGCCATCAAGGTGTTTCGCTCCCTCGGGGATCTGGGGCCGGCCATGGGCATGATAGGTACCCTGGTGGGGCTGGTGGCCATGCTGGCCAACATGAGCGATCCCAAGTCCATCGGTCCGGCCATGGCCGTGGCCTTGCTGACCACCCTCTATGGCGCCATCGAGGCCAACATGATCGCCATTCCCATCGCTGACAAGCTGGAACTGCGCAGCGGCGAGGAGCGGCTGAGTCGCACCCTGATCCTGGACGCCATCATGGGGATCCAGGACGGCCAGAATCCGCGGGTGATCCAGGCCATGCTGCAGAACTACCTGCACCAGTCCAAGCGCAATAACGGGATCGAGTAGGAGCCGTCATGTCAAAGTGCAAGTGTCCGCCTCCCGGTCTGCCCGGCTATATGGGCACCTTCGCCGATCTGATGTCGCTGCTGATGTGCTTCTTCGTGCTCTTGCTCTCCTTTGCCGAGATGGATGTGCAGAAGTTCAAGCAGATAGCGGGATCCATGGAGAAGGCGTTCGGGGTGCAGAACATCCTGGAGGTGAAGGACATCCCCAAGGGTACCTCCGTCATCGCGCAGGAGTTCAGGCCGGGGCGGCCCGAGCCGACCCCCATCGATACCATCATGCAGCAGACCATCGATCTGACCCAGACCGAGCTGGAGTTCCAGCCCGGTGACTCGGATCAGGCCGGCGGCAAGGACAAGACGGACGGCAACCTGACGGGGGGCGACAGCGCCCATCAGGCCCAGAAGGCGCAGGAGCAGTCCAACGCCCTGGCGAAATCCCTGGCCGAGCAGATGCAGGCCCAGATCCAGGACGGCGCCATCGAGATAGAGGCGCTGGGGCAGCAGATCATCATTCGCATACGTGAAAAGGCAGCATTTCCTGCTGGTTCCGCCTTCCTCCAGCCCCAGTTCTGGCCGGTGATCCGCAAGGTGGCCGCGCTGCTCAAGGATGTGCCGGGGGAGATCACCGTCTCCGGTCATACCGATGATGTGGCCACCCAGGACGAACTGTTCCAGTCCAACTGGGAGTTGTCTTCCCAGCGCGCGGTGGCGGTGGCCCACCAGATGATCAAGGTGCCGGGGTTTGATTCCAACCGACTGGTGGTGCAGGGCATGGCGGATTCCCAGCCGCTGGTGCCCAACAACAGTCCGGAGAACAGGCGCATGAACCGGCGGGTGGAGATCTCCATCATGCAGGGCAAGCCGACCGTCTCGGCTCCCATCGGCGTGTCGGAAGGCGGGCCGGTTTCCCCCTAAAGCGCGATCCCGCTCTCAGGGGCTTCCATGGATTTTGTGGCGGCTTCATATTAAGATGCCCCATCCGAACCGATAGCTGCGGCTCTCTTTGATTGCCGCAGCTTCTCTTTATAAAGCAACCCAGGTTTCGACTATGAATCATACTCCGATGACTGTTCGCGGCGCCGAGAAGCTGCGCCAAGAGCTCGACTATCTGAAGAGCGAGCTGCGTCCCCAGATTATCGAAGCGATCGCTGAGGCCCGTGAGCATGGTGATCTGAAAGAAAACGCCGAATACCATGCCGCTCGTGAACAACAGGGTTTCTGTGAAGGCCGCATTCAGGAGATTGAAGGCAAGCTCTCCAATGCCCAGGTGATCGACATCACCAAGATCGCCAACAATGGCCGCGTCATTTTCGGTGCGACCGTGACCTTGCTGAAAAGCGAGACGGAAGAGGAAGTGGTGTACCGCATCGTGGGTGATGACGAGGCGGACATCAAACAGAACATGATCTCCGTGAACTCTCCCATCGCCCGCGCCCTGATCGGCAAGGAAGTGGACGACGTGGCCATCGTCAAGACCCCTGCGGGTGACGTGGAGTACGAGATCCTGGCAGTCGAATATCTCTAAACTAAGGGATGTGACTGACGAAACAGGGGAGCCCGGCTCCCCTGTTTGCATTCACTCCGCCTGATATTCCCGGGTGAAGGCATCCTGGTGACGCAGGAAGATCCAGTCCCGCAGTCGCTCCCTGTCTTCCTGGCCTAGCTGGTACTGCAGCGCCCAATCCTGTCCCGGTCGATGGGACCTTATGGGCCTTATCAGGGTGGCGGTGATCGGCAGAGGAGGGAGGCTTTCGATCAGCAGGATCCCGTCGAAGGTATCGCCCCTGCCAAGGATTGGGGGCAATCCCGTTGCGATGAGGCCACCCACCGAGAGGCTGGGTACTTCATAGGTTCCATCCGCCGTCTGCAAGCTGGCGCTGACATCGAGGCGCCAGGGGCGCAGATGGGCATGGCCCAGCTCGGAGATGGCCGGGGCTGCGATGCGCAGTTCGCCGTGGCCCTCCTCCTGCTCGGTGTTGTAGAGAGGGAAGCGCAACTGATGGCCGGCGATGCGGGCTTCGAGCACCAGGGCGTCGGCACGTTGCAGCAGGCTTTGCAGGGGAGGGTTCAGGTAACCTCGCAGGAACTGGCCGGTGGCCATCTCCTCGGCGTTTCCCAGCTCCCGCAGCATGGCCAGCTCCTCATCGGTGAGGATTGGTTGCTTGTCCATAGAGGTATCCGCAAGTATTCATCGCAGGTTAAGGGCCTGATGACTATTTTGGCAAGCGACTTGGGAAGAAGGGAAAGAAATGAAGGAAAGAGCGAATGCTCTTTCCTGTTACTTGCGCGGTAATTGGATCTTGGGTTCGGTGGCCTGACGGTAGATGGTCAGCACGTGGCCCATGCTCTGTACCTTGGTGGCGCCGGTCTCACGGACGATGGCGTCCATCACCAGCTGTTTCATCTCACGATCTTCAGACGCAACCTTAACCTTGATCAGTTCGTGGTGGGCCAGGGCCAGATCGATCTCGGCCAGCACCCCTTCGGTCAGACCGTGTTGTCCCAGCAGGACGACCGGCTTCAGGCTGTGGGCGAGGCCCTTGAGGTACTGTTTCTGTTTATTGTTGAGAATCATGGCAATTTCTTCATAAGTCAGGGTTGAAAGGGGCGTATTCTACCCCCACTTAGCCCTTAATACTAATAGCCCTTGTGGTTTTTTAAAGTCGACAATCATGACCCAGAAAAAGCATTCCCCGAGTTCAACCCGCTGGTTAAAAGAGCATTTTGACGATCAATACGTCAAAAAAGCCCAGAAATTGGGATTGCGTTCCCGCGCCGTGTTCAAGATTGACGAGATCCAGGGCAAGGACAGGCTGCTCAAGTCGGGTATGACGGTGGTGGATCTCGGGGCGGCCCCCGGTGGCTGGTCCCAGTTCGCCATCGATCAGGTGGGTGACAACGGACGAGTGATCGCTTGTGACATTCTGCCGATGGATTCCATCGCCGGTGTCGATTTCCTGCAAGGGGACTTTCGGGAGGAAACTGTACTCGGCGCCTTGCTGGAACGTGTAGGCCCGAACAAGGTGGATGTGGTGATGTCCGATATGGCTCCCAACATGAGTGGCACCCAGCAGGTCGACCAGGCCCGTTCCATGTATCTGGTCGAACTGGCGCTGGACATGTGCAACCAGGTGCTGCGCACCAACGGCAGTTTCGTGGTCAAGGTGTTCCAGGGAGAGGGATTTGATGCCTATCTCAATGAAATCCGTAAACTTTTTACTGCCGTCAAGATTCGAAAACCCGACTCGTCCCGTGCCCGTTCACGAGAAGTCTACATTGTGGCTACCGGTTTTAAACTGTAGTACCCTAACCCTCATCGTTAACTGTCAGTCTGCGAGGTCATTGATTTGAGTGACATGGCGAAAAACCTAATCCTGTGGCTGGTCATCGCCGTCGTGTTGATGTCGGTGTTCAATAGCTTCAGCCCCAGCGATACCAACAGTCGCCAGCTGGACTATTCCAGCTTCGTTAAAGAAGTGACCCAAGAGCAGATCCGTGAAGTGCGGATGGATGGCAAGGTCATTAATGGCGTCAAGCGCACCGGTGAACGTTTCACGACCATTATCCCGGCGCCGGATCCCCAATTGCTCAACGACATGCTCAACCACAACGTCAAAGTCGTGGGTGAGAAGCCGGAAGAGCCGTCTCTGATCACGTCCATTCTCATCTCCTGGTTCCCGATGCTGTTGCTGATCGGTGTCTGGGTCTTCTTCATGCGTCAGATGCAGGGCGGCGGTGGCAAGGGTGCCATGTCGTTCGGCAAGAGCAAGGCTCGCCTGATGAGTGAAGATCAGATCAAGACCACCTTCGTCGACGTCGCCGGTTGTGACGAAGCCAAGGAAGAGGTGAAGGAGCTGGTCGACTATCTGCGTGATCCGACCAAATTCCAGAAGCTGGGCGGCAAGATCCCTACCGGCGTGTTGCTGGTCGGCCCACCCGGTACCGGTAAGACCCTGCTGGCCAAGGCCATCGCGGGTGAGGCCAAGGTGCCCTTCTTCACCATCTCCGGCTCCGATTTCGTCGAGATGTTCGTGGGTGTGGGTGCTTCCCGGGTGCGTGACATGTTCGAGCAGGCCAAGAAGTCCTCTCCCTGCATCATCTTCATCGATGAGATCGATGCGGTCGGTCGCCAGCGTGGCGCCGGTCTCGGCGGTGGTCACGATGAACGTGAGCAGACCCTGAACCAGATGCTGGTCGAGATGGATGGTTTTGAAGGCAACGAAGGCGTCATCGTCATCGCCGCGACCAACCGTCCCGATGTACTGGACCCTGCACTGCTGCGTCCGGGCCGTTTCGACCGTCAGGTCGTGGTCGGTCTGCCGGATGTCCGTGGTCGTGAGCAGATCCTGAAGGTGCATATGCGCAAGGTTCCCTTGGCGGATGACGTCAATGCAGCCCTGATCGCTCGCGGTACCCCGGGCTTCTCTGGTGCTGATCTGGCCAACCTGGTCAACGAAGCCGCCCTGTTCTCTGCCCGTGAGAGCCGCCGCGTCGTCTCCATGAGCGAGTTCGAGAAGGCCAAGGACAAGATCATGATGGGGGCGGAACGTCGCTCCATGGTGATGAAGGAGTCCGAGAAGGAGATGACGGCTTACCACGAGGCGGGTCACGCCATCATTGGTCGCGTCGTCCCGGATCACGATCCCGTTTACAAGGTCTCCATCATCCCGCGTGGTCGCGCCCTGGGTGTGACCATGTACCTGCCCGAGCAGGATCGCTGGAGCCACTCCAAGCAGCACCTTGAGTCCATGATCTCCAGCCTGTACGGCGGCCGTCTGGCGGAAGAGCTGATCTACGGTGCCGAAAAGGTATCGACCGGCGCGTCCAACGACATCGAACGTGCCACCGACATCGCTCGCAAGATGGTGACCCAGTGGGGCATGTCCGAGCGTCTGGGGCCCATGCTCTATGCGGAAGAGGACGGTGAAGTCTTCCTCGGTCGCAGCATGGCCAAGGCCAAGCACATGTCCGACGACACCGCTCGCATCATCGATGCGGAGGTCAAGCAGGTCATCGATCGCAACTACGACCGTGCCAAGCAGATCCTGCTGGACAACATGGACGTGCTGCACACCATGAAAGATGCGCTGATGAAGTACGAGACCATCGATGCCAAGCAGATCGACGATCTGATGGCCCGTCGCGAGGTCCGTGCTCCCAGCAACTGGCACGATGAACACGGTGATACCCCGCAAGGTGGCGCCAGCGTGAGCAGCGAGCCGGAAGCGAAAGCTCAGGCCGATGACAGCAGCGCTCCGCTGACTGACATCGACAAGGCGAACGACGTGCCAGCCAAATAAGTCGTGATCATCCAAACCCCGGGCTTGCCCGGGGTTTTTCTTTATACGGACATGCGTGATTTTCTCAGCAGATGGAAGTGAAGATGCAATTGAGCAGCAAAGGGTGCAGTCTTTCCCTCGAACGCCCCCATGTGATGGGGATCCTCAACGTGACACCGGATTCCTTCTCCGATGGCGGTCGTTTCAATCAGGTGGATCTGGCCTTGAGCCGTGTGCGCCAGATGATGGCGGAGGGGGCGACCATCATCGATATCGGCGGTGAATCGACTCGCCCAGGCGCACCCGATGTGAGTGACCAGGAGGAGCTGGACCGGGTGATCCCCGTGGTCGAGCGGATAGTGCAAGAGCTGGAGGTGATGATCTCCCTCGATACCTCCAAGGCCGTGGTGATGAGAGAGGGCTGCGCCGCAGGGGCACACCTCATCAACGACGTGCGAGCCTTGCTGGAGCCGGGAGCCCTGGTTGCAGCAGCGGAGGCTGATGTACCCGTCTGCCTCATGCATATGCAGGGGCAGCCGCGCACCATGCAGGCCGAACCTCACTACGATGATCTGCTGGGGGAGGTGAGGGCTTTTTTTGACGAGCGCATCGCGACTTGCCTTGCGGCGGGGATCAAGCGTGAGCATCTGCTGCTGGACCCCGGTTACGGCTTTGGCAAGACGCTGGCCCACAACTATCAACTGCTGGCGGATCAGCACAAGTTGCTCGATTACAATCTGCCGCTCTTGGTGGGGATGTCGCGAAAGTCTATGATAGGCAATCTGCTCGGCTGCCCGGTCGATGAACGGCTGGCGGGCAGTTTGGCCTGTGCCCTTATCGGGTTGCAACAGGGTGCCAGGATCATCCGGGTACACGATGTACGCGCCACCATGGACGCGCTGCGCGTGGGCTGGATGACCATGACGGGACAAGATTTCGTATCCAAATAAGAAAAAGAGAACAGACAATGACCAGAAAGTACTTCGGCACCGATGGCGTGCGCGGCAAGGTGGGTGAATACCCCATTACCCCGGATTTCGTGATGAAGCTGGGCTGGGCTGCCGGCAAGGTGCTCTCCAAGAAGGGCACCAAGAAGGTGCTGATCGGCAAGGACACCCGGATCTCCGGTTACATGCTGGAATCGGCGCTGGAAGCGGGACTCTCCGCCGCCGGTCTTAAGGCCATATTGATGGGCCCCATGCCGACCCCGGCGGTGGCCTATCTGACCCGTACCTTCCGTGCCGAGGCCGGTATCGTCATCAGTGCCTCCCATAATCCCTATTACGACAACGGCATCAAGTTTTTCTCCGCCGACGGCACCAAGCTGCCCGATGACGTCGAGCTTGCCATCGAGGCCGAGCTGGATCACGAGCTCAAGTGCGTGGAGTCGGCCGAGCTCGGCAAGGCCCAGCGCATCGACGATGCCGCCGGTCGCTACATCGAGTTCTGCAAGAGCACCTTCCCCAGCCATCTGAGCCTGGAAGGGTTGAAGATGGTGGTGGATTGCGGCCATGGTGCCACTTATCACATCGCTCCCTCCGTGTTTCGTGAGCTGGGGGCCGAAGTGATCGCCATCGGTTGCAGCCCGGATGGTCTCAATATCAATGACGGTGTCGGCTCCACCGCTCCTGAGGCGCTGGCTGCCAAGGTGCTGGAGTGCAAGGCCGATCTCGGTGTCGCCTTCGACGGTGACGGCGACCGCCTGGTGATGGTGGACAACACCGGCTATATCATCGACGGGGACGAGATCCTCTACATCATCGCTCGCGACGCCCTGCGCAACGGTCGTCTCAAGGGGGGCGTGGTTGGTACCCTGATGGCCAACATGGGGTTGGAGCTGGCGTTGCAGACTCTCGGCATCCCCTTCGCCCGTGCCAAGGTGGGCGACCGCTACGTGCTGGAGATGATGAGCGAGAAGGGCTGGCGGATTGGCGGCGAGAACTCCGGTCACATCATCTGCCTGGATCAGACCACCACCGGCGACGGCATCGTCGCGGCACTGCAGGTACTCACTGCCATCTGCACCGCCGAAATGCCGCTGGCCAAGTTGCGCTCCGGCATGAGCAAGTTCCCGCAGGTGCTGGTCAATGTACGTTTTGCCGAGGGCAAGGATCCGCTGACGGCCGACGCCGTGCAGCAGGAAGTGGCCAAGGTGGAACAGGAACTGGCTGGTCGTGGTCGTGTCTTGCTGCGTAAATCCGGCACCGAGCCCCTGATCCGGGTGATGGTGGAAGGTGAGCACGAGCAGCAGGTTCTGGATATGGCGAATCGCATCGCCAAACAGGTCGAATCGGCTTTTTAATGAGCATTAAGGGCGGCTTTTTAGCCGCTCTGTTCGTATCTTGTTCAAACGATTCGAAAATTTGAAAATAGCACTTGTCAGCTGAGCATCCTCTGGATATTATCAGCCCCGCTTTCGCAAGGGAGTTGCCGATGGGACATCGCAAGCCGTTTGTAGCAGCCAATTGGAAGTTGCACGGTAGTAGATCGCAGTTAGAGCAGTTTACGAGTCAGTGCCTTCAAGGCATGGATGAAGAAGTAGACGTGGTCTTGTGTCCATCCCATGTGCATCTCGACTTCACAGCCGCACTGCTCAATGAGCAGAAGGTAATGAAGTTGGGGGCTCAGAATGTGAGTCAGCACCAGTCGGGCGCTTATACGGGTGAAGTCTCGTGTGAGATGCTGATTGAGGCAGGATGTCGCTACGTATTGGTGGGGCATTCCGAGCGCAGGCGTCTCTTTGGTGAGACCAGTTTTATCGTCGCGGAGAAGTTTGCGGCAGCCAGAGCGGCAGGCTTGATCCCCATCCTCTGTTTGGGGGAGTCAGGTGCGGCGAGGCAGGCGAGAAGAACCTTTGAGGTGATCGCCGAAGAGCTGGATATCGTCATAGAGAAAAATGGCGCGATGGCTTTCGATAATGCTATCATCGCCTACGAGCCGATTTGGGCTGTAGGTACAGGTAAATGCGCCACACCCGAGCAGGCACAAGAGGTTCATTCCTTTATACGCGGTCGCTTGGCGGAGGATACTCCGGTAATAGGTGAGAAAGTCAGAATCATCTATGGTGGGAGCATGACACCGGCCAATGCACGGGATTTGTTTGCCCAGCCTGATATAGACGGTGGTCTGATCGGCGGAGCGAGTCTCGATGACAAGGCGTTTTTAGGAATTGTTGAAGCGGCAAAGGGTGCAAGTTAAATGTACGAGATTCTTTTAGTCGTTTATCTGCTGGTATCGCTGGCCCTGATTGGCCTGGTGATGATTCAGCAAGGTAAAGGGGCTGATATGGGCGCCTCCTTCGGCGCAGGGGCATCGAATACTGTATTCGGCTCCGGTGGTTCAGGCAGTTTCCTGACCCGCACAACTGCAATTTTGGCGACTCTGTTCTTTTTGATTAGCCTGGTGCTCGGATCCATGTCCAGCAACAAGGTAAAACAGGGTAGCGAGTGGGAAAATCTGCAACATACTCAACAAGTTGAGCAGACCAAAGCGCCAGTGAAGAAAGATACTGACGTTCCCGAATAAAGAGTTTTTGCCGTGGTGGTGGAATTGGTAGACACGCTATCTTGAGGGGGTAGTGCTCTAGGGTGTGCGGGTTCGAGTCCCGCCCACGGCACCAATTAAGCAGTGAACCCGGGTAACCGGGGTGTTATAGCCAGTCAGTCTTGTGTGACGAGAATGAAGTGGCTATAATCTCGCACGATTTCGGACGCGGGGTGGAGCAGCATGGTAGCTCGTCGGGCTCATAACCCGAAGGTCGTCGGTTCAAATCCGGCCCCCGCAACCAAATTTCACGCATTTCCTACGCTCAGGAAGGCGGTCGCTGCGAGGCGACAATCAGGGTAACGCGCCAAGCCCCGATTTGACATCGGGGCTTTTTGTTATGTGCAATTTACTCTGAATCGATCTCTATCTGGGCTATATGCCCTTTTTTTGTTTTTCGGAGGGTGACTTTGGCTACGTTGGAACAACGTTTGACCGATCTGCTCGAGGCTCCTGTCGTTGCCTTGGGTTTCGAATTGTGGGGTGTCGAGTTTATCCGTGCGGGTAAACACTCGACCCTGCGCGTTTTCATCGACAGCGAACAAGGCGTGACGGTTGAAAACTGTGCCGAGGTGAGCCACCAGGTAGGTGCCATCATGGACGTTGAAGATCCCATCACCGAGGAGTATTACCTTGAGGTTTCTTCTCCCGGTCTGGATCGCCCCCTGTTCAAGGTCGCCCAGTTCGAAAAATACGTTGGCCAAGAGGCGGCGGTTTCGCTTCGGATGGCAACAAACAACCGCCGCAAGTTCAAAGGCGTAATCAAAGCTGTGCAGGGGGACATGATCACCCTGACGGTAGATGGTAAGGACGAGGTGTTGGCTTTCACCAATATCCAAAAAGCGAACATAGTGCCGAACTTTGGTTAACGAGGCTATCGGATATGAATAAAGAGATTTTGCTGGTCGTTGACGCTGTGTCCAACGAGAAAGCGGTTCCCCGTGAGAAGATTTTCCAGGCTCTGGAGACGGCGCTGGCGACTGCGACCAAGAAAAAATACGAAGGCGAGATTGAAGTTCGCGTCGAGATCGATCGCAAGACCGGTGACTACGACACCTATCGCCGTTGGGTCGTCATCGCCGATCAGGCCGCGATGGAGAACCCTTACGCCGAGATCACCCTGGAAGCCGCTCAGATTGAGCAGCCGGAAATCCAGATCGGCGAGTACGTAGAAGATCAGATTGACTCTGTCACCTTCGACCGTATCACCACCCAGACCGCCAAGCAGGTCATCGTGCAGAAAGTGCGCGAAGCCGAGCGCTCCCAAGTCGTTGACCAGTTCAAGGACAAGGAAGGTACCATCATCAGCGGTGTGGTCAAGAAGAGCAACCGTGACAACGTGATCCTGGACTTGGGCAGCAATGCCGAGGCGGTGATCTTCCGTGACGACATGCTGCCGCGCGAGACTTTCCGTCCGGGCGACCGCATCCGTGGTCTGCTCTATGCCGTCCGCCCGGAGGCCCGTGGCTCCCAGCTGTTCGTCAGCCGTTCCAGCCCGGACTTCCTCAAAGAGCTGTTCCGCATCGAAGTGCCGGAGATCGGTGAAGAGATGATCGAAATCATGGGCGCCGCCCGTGACCCGGGTTCCCGCGCCAAGATCGCGGTCAAGACCAACGATCGTCGCATCGACCCGATCGGCGCCTGCATCGGCATGCGCGGTGCCCGCGTGCAAGCCGTCTCTGCCGAGCTGAGCGGTGAGCGTGCCGACATCGTGCTGTACGATGACAACCCCGCTCAATACGTGATCAATGCCATGGCGCCTGCCGATGTGGCCTCCATCATCGTCGATGAAGACAACCACACCATGGACATCGCCGTGGAAGCCGCGAACCTGGCCCAGGCCATCGGTCGCAACGGTCAGAACGTGCGTCTGGCCTCCCAGCTGACCGGTTGGGAGCTGAACGTCATGACCGTCGAGGACATGCGTGCCAAGCACCAGGCCGAGAACGATCGCATCCTGACCCTGTTCACCAGCGCTCTCGACATCGACGACGATTTCGCCAGCCTGCTGATGGAAGAAGGTTTCTCCACTCTGGAAGAGATCGCCTTCGTCCCGGTCAACGAGCTGCTGGCCATCGACGGTCTGGATGAAGACATGGTCGAAGAGCTGCGCAAGCGTGCCAAGGATGTGTTGACCACCAAGGCCCTGGCC
Source organism: Aeromonas intestinalis (assembly GCF_054052485.1). Classification (NCBI taxonomy): domain Bacteria; kingdom Pseudomonadati; phylum Pseudomonadota; class Gammaproteobacteria; order Aeromonadales; family Aeromonadaceae; genus Aeromonas; species Aeromonas intestinalis. The sequence goes on along the minus strand of NZ_JBSTYK010000005.1, from coordinate 77,031 downwards.
AAAGAAGAGTCCTTCGAAGGCGTCGAGCCGTCCGAAGACCTGCTCAATCTGGCCGGCCTGAGCCGTGATCTGGCCTATGCCCTGGCGGCTCGCGGTGTGGGTACCCTGGAAGATTTGGCAGAGCAAGGTATTGATGACCTTGCCGACATTGAAGAGCTGACCGCCGAGAAGGCAGGTGAGTTGATTATGGCTGCTCGCAATATCTGTTGGTTCGGAGAAGAGCAGTCTAGTTAAGATCAAACGGAGGAAAATGAATGGCAGAAGTATCAGTCAAACAACTTGCCAGTGACATCGACACGCCGGTTGATCGTCTTCTCCAGCAGTTCGCCGATGCCGGTATCGTTAAGAGCAAGGCCGACGACATGATCAGCGAGTCTGAGAAACAGACTCTGCTGGCTCATCTGAAGAAACAGCATGGAGGTGACGAGATCACCGCGCCTGCCCGCATGACCTTGCAGCGCAAGACCAAGAGCACCCTGAGTGTTCAGGGGACTGGCGGCAAGAACAAAGAAGTGCAGGTAGAAGTACGCAAGACTCGCACCTATGTAAAACGCTCGGCGCTGGAAGATGAACAGCGTCAGGCGGAAGCCGAGGAAAAAGCGCGTTTGGAAGCAGAAGAAAAAGCTCGCCACGAGGCCGAAGAGAAGGCTCGTCGCGAGGCTGAGGAGAAGGCTCGCCGTGAGGCTGAGCAGGCTCGTCGTGAAGCTGAGGAAAAGGCGCGGATCGAGGCACAACAGAAGGCCGGACGGGCTCAACAGCCCGTCAAAGCAGCCGTTAGCACAGCTCAGCAAGAGGCAGAAAAGATGGCCAAGCGCGAAGCAGAAGAACTGAAGCGCCAGCAAGAACAGGCAGCCTTGACCAAGGCTGAAGAACTCGCCGCCAAGAAAGCCGAAGAGGCTCGCATCATGGCGGAACAGAATGCCGGCCGTTGGGCCGAGGAAGAAGCCGCTCGTGCCAAGGAGAGCAGCGACTACCATCTGACCACCAACAAGCACGCGCAAGCGGCTGAGGATGAGTTGGATCGCAAAGAAGAGACCAGCCGTCGTACCGCCGCCGCCGCCAAGGGACCGAAGAAAGTCGGTCGCCGTGACGACGATCGCAACGATCGCAACTCCCGTGACCCGCGCGCTCGCAAGGGCAAGCGTGGCAAGGTTGCCATGCCCAACGCCATGAAGCACGGCTTCAACAAGCCGGCTGCCGTGGTGAACCGCGACGTGGTGATCGGTGAAACCATCACTGTGGCCGAGCTGGCCAACAAGATGGCCGTCAAGGGCGTCGAAGTCATCAAGGTGATGATGAAGATGGGTGCCATGGCCACCATCAACCAGGTCATCGACCAGGAAACCGCTCAGCTGGTTGCCGAGGAGATGGGCCACAAGGTGGTGCTGCGCCGTGAGAACGAGCTGGAAGAGGCGGTACTGTCCGATCGTGACGAGACCTCCGAAGCCAAGCCGCGCGCGCCGGTCGTGACCATCATGGGTCACGTTGACCACGGCAAGACCTCGCTGCTGGATTACATCCGCAAAGCCAAGGTCGCCGCAGGGGAAGCCGGTGGCATTACCCAGCATATCGGTGCTTATCACGTCGAAACCGAAAGCGGCATGATCACCTTCCTGGATACTCCGGGTCACGCAGCCTTTACCTCCATGCGTGCTCGTGGTGCCCAGGCGACCGATATCGTGGTGCTGGTCGTGGCAGCCGATGACGGCGTCATGCCGCAGACCATCGAAGCCATCCAGCACGCCAAGGCGGCCGGTGTGCCCCTGGTGGTCGCGGTCAACAAGATCGACAAGCCGGAAGCAGATCCGGATCGCGTCAAAACCGAGTTGGCCCGTTACAACGTCATGTCCGAAGACTGGGGTGGCGATTGCCAGTTCGTCCATGTCTCCGCCAAGTCTGGCGAGGGCATCGATGAGCTGCTGGAAGCCATCCTGATCCAGGCCGAAGTTCTGGAGCTGAAAGCGGTGTTCGATGGCATGGCCAACGGCGTCGTGATCGAGTCCTTCCTGGACAAGGGTCGTGGTCCGGTTGCCACCGTACTGGTACAAGAAGGTACTCTGCGTCAGGGCGACATCGTCTTGTGCGGTCTGGAATACGGTCGTGTCCGCGCCATGCGTGACGAACTGGGTCGCGAGATCAAGGAAGCGGGCCCGTCCCTGCCGGTGGAAATCCTCGGCCTGTCCGGCGTTCCCTCTGCCGGTGACGAAGCCACCGTCGTGCGTGACGAGAAGAAAGCCCGTGAAGTGGCCCTCTATCGTCAGGGCAAGTTCCGCGAAGTCAAGCTGGCTCGCCAGCAGAAGGCCAAGCTGGAGAACATGTTCGCCAACATGACCGAAGGCGAAGTGTCCGAAGTGAACGTGGTGATCAAGGCCGACGTACAGGGTTCCGTGGAAGCGATCTGCGATGCGCTGGTCAAGCTCTCCACCGACGAGGTCAAGGTCAAGATCGTGGGTTCCGGCGTGGGTGGTATCACCGAAACCGACGCGACCCTGGCTGCCGCCTCCAGCGCCATTCTGGTGGGCTTCAACGTCCGTGCCGACGCCTCCGCGCGCAAGGTCATCGATGCCGAGAGCCTGGATCTGCGTTACTACTCCGTCATCTATGACCTGATCGACGAAGTGAAGCAGGCCATGAGCGGCATGCTGGCCCCTGAGTATCGTCAGGAGATCATCGGTCTGGCTGAAGTGCGTAGCGTCTTCAAGTCACCGAAGTTCGGCGCCGTTGCCGGATGTATGGTCACCGAGGGTGTGGTCAAGCGTTCCAACCGTATTCGCGTTCTGCGTGACAACGTGGTTATCTATGAAGGCGAGCTGGAATCCCTGCGTCGCTTCAAGGATGACGTCAACGAGGTCCGCAACGGTTACGAGTGTGGTATCGCGGTCAAGAACTACAACGACGTACGCGAAGGCGACCAGATCGAAGTTTACGAGACCGTTGAAATCCAGCGGACTCTGTAAGCCGAGCGTGAATCAAAATAGGGGGCCACGGCCCCCTTTTATCGCAGGATAGAATATGGCCAGAGAATTCAGCCGGACCCGTCGGGTCGGGCAGCAGATCCAGCGTGAAATCGCGCTGATCCTGCAGCGCGAGGTGAAAGACCCGCGTATCGGCATGGTGACCGTTTCCGATGTGGAAGTGTCCAAGGACCTGAACTATGCCAAGATTTACGTCACCTTCCTGCAGCTGGAGAATGACGCCGAGCGCATCGCGGAAGGACTCAAGGGCCTGACCGAGGCCGCTGGCTACATCCGCAGCCTGCTGGGCAGCGCCATGCGTCTGCGGGTGGTGCCGGAGCTGCGTTTCTACTACGACCAGACCCTGGTCGAGGGGATGCGCCTCTCCAACCTGGTGACCAACACTGTGCGTGAAGACAAGCGTCGCATGACCGAAGCCGGCCGTGACGAAGACGAAGCCGCACCGGATGATACTACTGAGGACAAAGCCTGAGATGTCTCGAAGACGTCGTTTCAAGGGCCGTGACGTACACGGTATCCTGCTGCTGGACAAACCCACCGGCCTGACCTCCAACGATGTGTTGCAGAAGGTCAAGCGCATCTACAATGCCGCCAAGGCCGGCCACACCGGTGCCCTGGACCCCCTGGCGACCGGCATGCTGCCGATCTGCCTGGGTGAGGCGACCAAGTTCTCCCAGTATCTGCTGGAGGCGGACAAGCGCTATGAGGTGACCGCCAAGCTCGGCGAGCGCACCAACACCAGCGACTCCGACGGCGAAGTGGTCTCCACTCGTCCGGTGAACGTGGCCGTGGGTACCCTGATCGAGGCGCTGGACCAGTTCCGCGGCCCCATCATGCAGGTGCCGTCCATGTACTCCGCGCTCAAGCACAACGGTCGTCCGCTCTACGAGTACGCCCGTGAAGGCATCGAGATCGAGCGCGAAGCCCGCCCCATCACCGTCTTCGATCTCAAGTTGCTGAGCTTCGAAGGGGATGAGGTGCGCCTCGAGGTGCATTGCAGCAAGGGGACCTACATCCGCTCCCTGGTGGATGACCTTGGCGAGGTGCTGGGTTGTGGCGCGCACGTCACCCAGTTGCGCCGTACCCAGGTTGCAACCTATCCCTATGATCGGATGCTGACCCTGGATCAGCTCGAGTGCATCTTCGAGCAGGCCAAGACCGAGAGCATTCCTCCGCGTGAACAGCTCGATCCCCTGCTGCTGCCGATGGATACCGCCGTGGCGTCCCTGCCCGAGGTGAACATGCTGGCCGCGGTTGCCGCCTATGTGAACCAGGGCCAGGCCGTGCAGGTCGCAGGCGCGCCGCAGAGCGGTCAGGTCCGCATGACGGTGGGTCCGGAGCGCGAGTTCATCGGAGTGGGTGAAATCGACGACGACGGTCGCGTGGCGCCCAAGCGTCTGGTGCGCTACCACGACGAAGAGTGATCCTTGATCCTCAACACCGGTTCGAGGTCTGACGACAGGCCGTGAACCGGGTTTGGGCGGTATTGGCGGCTTGCAGGCATTCATCTTGCTGCTTGCCGCGCTTTCTCGTTGCGAAAGCGAGCGGGTGCGATTATGATACCGCCCTCATTTCATGGCTGAATTAGAGATCGGCTGTGAACCTTTAAACTCTCTACTGGAGTAATACCATGTCTCTAAATGCTGAGATCAAAGCTTCCATCGTTGCTGACAACGCTCGCGCTGCCAACGACACTGGCTCCCCCGAAGTGCAGGTTGCCCTGCTGACTGCCCAGATCAACCATCTGCAAGGTCACTTCAAGGAGCACGCGAAGGATCACCACGGTCGTCGCGGTCTGCTGCGCATGGTTTCCCAGCGTCGTAAGCTGCTGGACTACCTGAAGCGTAAAGACGTTCAGCGTTACGCTGCTCTGATCGCCAAGCTGGGTCTGCGTCGTTAATCGACCATCAGATTTCGCGAAAAAGGGGAACCTCAGGGTTCCCCTTTTTTCTTGCCTGACTTTCGCTGCCGCAAGCCGTTGCCTGCCTCACAGAATTTGTCTCTCCGCTTACCTTTTGATTCGAATCAAGTATACTTGCACGCGAATTTAAAGCGCCAAATTGTAAAAAGGAAATTCACGTGAATCCTATTGTAAAGTCATTCCAGTACGGTCAACACACCGTTACCCTGGAAACCGGTGTGATGGCCCGTCAAGCCACTGCGGCCGTCATGGTCAGCATGGACGATACCTGCGTATTTGTGACCGTTGTCGGCAAGAAAGAGGCCGACCACGGCCGTGATTTCTTCCCGCTGACCGTCAACTATCAGGAGCGTACCTATGCTGCTGGTCGTATCCCGGGTGGTTTCTTCCGTCGTGAAGGTCGTCCGAGTGAAGGCGAGACCCTGATCTCCCGTCTGATCGACCGTCCTATTCGCCCGCTGTTCCCGGAAGGCTTCCTCAATGAGGTTCAGGTGGTTGCCACCGTCATGTCCGTGAACCCGCTGGTTTCCCCGGACATCGTCGCCATGATCGGTGCCTCCGCGGCCCTGGCCATCTCCGGCATTCCGTTCGGCGGCCCCATCGGTGCAGCCCGCGTGGGTTACATGAACGGTCAGTACGTGCTGAACCCGACCACCAAGGAACTGCCGGAAAGCGATCTGGATCTGGTGGTTGCCGGTACCGCCAATGCGGTGCTGATGGTTGAATCCGAAGCGGCCATCCTGTCTGAAGAGACCATGCTGGGCGCCGTTGTCTACGGTCACGATCAGATGCAGACCGTCATCAACGCCATCAACGAATTCGCCGCCGAAGTCGGCACCAAGCCCTGGGCCTGGACTGCACCTGCCGTCAACGAAGCCCTGAAAGCCAAGGTGGCCGAACTGGCCTCTGCCGAGCTGGGCGAAGCCTACCGCATCACCGAGAAGGCTGTGCGTTACGAAGCCATCGGTGCCATCAAGGCCCGTGTGATCGAGCAAGTCATCGCCTCCGGCGTGGAAGAAGATGCCAAGAAGATCGGCGAAGAGTTCCACAGCCTGGAAAGCCGCATCGTCCGTGGCCGTGTGGTCCGTGGCGAGCCGCGCATCGATGGCCGTGATCCCGAGATGATCCGCGCCCTGTCCGTTGGCACCGGCATCCTGCCGCGCGCCCACGGTTCCGCCCTGTTCACCCGTGGTGAGACTCAGGCCATCGTGGTTGCGACCCTGGGTACCGAGCGTGACGCCCAGAACATCGACGAGCTGTCCGGCCACCGTGCCGACCGCTTCATGCTGCACTACAACTTCCCGCCGTACTGCGTCGGTGAGACCGGTATGATGGGCAGCCCCAAGCGTCGCGAAATCGGTCACGGTCGTCTGGCCAAGCGCGGCGTTGCTGCCGTGATGCCGAGCGCCGCCGAGTTCCCGTACGTGGTGCGCGTGGTGTCTGAAATCACCGAATCCAACGGTTCCTCCTCCATGGCTTCCGTCTGTGGTTCCTCCCTGGCGCTGATGGACGCGGGTGTGCCGATCAAGGCCTCCGTTGCCGGTATCGCCATGGGTCTGGTGAAGGAAGAAGAGGGCTTCGTCGTGCTGTCCGACATCCTGGGTGACGAAGATCACCTGGGCGACATGGACTTCAAGGTGGCCGGTACCACTCAAGGTATCACCGCCCTGCAGATGGACATCAAGATCGAAGGCATCACCAAAGAGATCATGGAGATTGCCCTCAAGCAAGCCCGTGGCGCTCGCCTGCACATCCTGAAGGTCATGGACGAAGCCATCCAGGCGCCGCGTGCCGAGATCTCCGACTTCGCTCCGCGCATCCACACCATCAAGATCAATCCTGAGAAGATCAAGGACGTGATCGGCAAGGGTGGTTCCGTGATCCGTGCCCTGACCGAAGAGACCGGCACCAACATCGAGCTGGATGATGACGGTACCGTCCGCATCTCCGCCGTTGCCAACGAAGCCGCCATGGAAGCCATTCGCCGCATCGAAGCCATCACCGCTGAGATCGAAGTGAACCGCATCTACGAAGGCAAGGTTGTGCGTCTGGCCGACTTCGGTGCCTTCGTCAACATCCTGCCGGGTAAAGACGGTCTGGTACACATCTCCCAGATCACCGATGCCCGCGTGCAGAACGTAGCCGACTTCCTGAAGATCGGTGACGTGGTGAAGGTGAAGGTACTGGAAGTGGATCGCCAAGGCCGTGTGCGTCTCTCCATCAAGGAAGCGAATGCACCGACCGAAGCCGCCGCTCCGGCTGCCGAAGCCGTCGAGGCACCTGCCGCCGAATAAGGCCGCAGCAGAGTGAAAAAGCCGACCCCAGGGTCGGCTTTTTTTATGCGCCATGGCATCGCAGTGGTGTTCCGCCGATAAAGGGCATTGTTCCTTTCGGCGCCAATTGTTATAAGGGACGATTCCCCGCCTCGCTGTCAAAAGGAATTGCAGTATGTCATGGGCCTATCTCAGGCAATTTACTCCTCTGGTCTGGATCGTCATCCTGGGCACCTTCATGGTGCGCACTACCTTCTTCATGGTCTGGCCCTTCCTCTCCATCCTGCTCTACCGTGACTACGGCCTGTCGGCGACCCTGATCGGCCTCATCCTGGGGGCGACGGCGGCGCTCTCCACCCTGGTCAGCTTCTATGGCGGCTGGCTGTCGGACAAATGGGGGCGGCGCAATATCCTGCTGTTCGGCTGTCTGGTCTCCGCCCTGAGCGTCGCGCTGCTCGGGCTCTCCCATCAGGTGTTCTGGTTGGCGTTCGGGGTGATCGGCAGCGGTCTCTCCTACGGTCTCATCGACTCGCCGGGCAAGGCCTTGATGGCCGATAGCCTGGCCGAGCCCAAGGCGCGCGAACTGGCGCTGCATCTGCGCTATTTCTTGCTGAACCTGGGGGCGGCCATCGGCCCCTTGCTCGGGGTCAGCTATGGCCTGAGTGCGCGCCAGGAGACCTTCCTGCTGCTCAGCGCCAGCTATCTGTTGCTCGGTTTCATCTTCATCGCCGGTTTCCGGTTGGCGGGTTGTCAGGCGAGCCGTGCAGCCGGCCCCGACATGCGTGCCGTGCTGCGGGTGCTCTGGTTGGATCGAGGCTTTCTGTTGCTGACCCTGGCCAACCTGCTGCTGATGCTGGTCTATGCCCAGTTCGAATCCCCCCTCATCCAGTACCTGACCCGGGCCGGGACGCCGGAGGTGGAACACCTCATCGGCTGGCTGGTCGCGACCAATGCGCTGACCATAGTGATGCTGCAATTCCCCCTGTTGCACCTGACGGCCAGCTGGTCCACCAAGCGGCGATTGCAGCTCGGGGTGGCCTTCTTCCTCGGTGCCCAGTTGCAATTCGCCCTCGGGGATACCGCCATCTGGTGGCACTGGATTGTCGCGGTGATCCTGCTCAGCATCGGCGAGTGCATTCTCTTCCCGCTGCTCAACGTGCTGGTCGATCAGATGGCACCGGAGCACCTCAAGGGCAGCTACTTCGGGGCGGCCTCCATGTCTGGACTCGGGATCGCCATCGGAGCCCTGCTGGGGGGCTGGATCCTGGCCAATTGGGGAGGCAGCTTGCTTTACGGCGTGATGGCCCTGCTTTGTCTGGCCATCCTGCAGCTCTATGGATGGGGCACCCGGGCGCCGCGAACGGCCCGGATCCGGGCCGAGACCTAGAGGTTAGAAGGTCAGCACCTTGTCGGCTGCCAGGGTCCACTGGGCCAGCAGGGGCAGAGTGCCTATCTCGATACCCTCAATGAGGGGGAGGGGGCTGATGCCACGGGCATCGGTGCAGGTCTTGCACAGCCGGATGAGGGTGCCCTGTGCCAACAGGATCTCCAGCATCTGGCGCAGGTTGTAACCTTCGGCCGGTGCCTGGCCTGCCAGCGCCGCGCTGACGGCATCGGACATCAGGAACAGCTTCAGCACGACACCGCCCTGCTCGTTGAGGGCGATCCCCAGGCGCAGGGCGTTGAACAGGGACTCGCTGCCGTAGGGGGCACCGTTGGCGATGATGACGACTTGCTGCTTCATGGGTCTCTCCACAGGGAAAACCTCATTGTAGCGCCAGACGGATTCGCTCAGCATGACCTGGTGCAAAACTCTGTCGTAGCCCAGAGGGTGTTGACTTGACCTGGTGGCATGAGTGAGGTCTCATGGGCGGCCATCCAGTATGAAAGCACTATGAGGTTGTTATGTTGAAAGTTGCCGGGATTGGCATATTACTGTTGGCCGGACAGGCCTATGGCAGTGAAAACATCGGTTGCAAGGCCAAGCATCAGGCGGTGTCGGAGCAACTCGTGATCGCCAAGGCACACAACAATGCCGATCAGGTGGCCGGGCTTGAGCAGGCCCTGCGCAATATTGAGGCCCACTGCACCGATGCCAAGCTTGTCGAGGAGCAGCAGCGGAAGGTCGCGGACCAGAAAGAAGAAGTGGAAGAGCGGTTGGCGGATCTGCAGAGTGCGCGGGTATCTGGCAAGCCGGACAAGATCGCCAAGAAGCAGGTCAAGCTGGAAGAATCCCAGGCTGAGCTGCTGGAAGGCCAGCGTGAACTCGAGGCGTTGCAGAAATTGATCAAGCCCTGAGGGCGAGCAGCGCAATAGAAAAAGCCGGGCATGCCCGGCTTTTTCTATGGTGACACTGCAGATCCTGGTGAGGAGTGCCTGAACATCCTGTTTCGGATGCCCGGCAGCGGATCTGCCGCCTCGTTACTGCCTGTGCATCCGGACGAACTTGTCCAGCAACTGATCTTCCGTCTCCACATGGGCGGGATCCCAGATGATGCAGTCGATGGGACAGACGCTGATGCAGGTCGGCTTCTCATAGTGACCGACGCATTCGGTACAGCGATCCGGATCTATCTCGTAGATCTTGGCCCCCAGGGTGATGGCCTGGTTCGGGCACTCGGGATCGCACATGTCACAGTTGATGCATTTGCTGGTGATGAGCAGGGCCATCTCAGGCAGCCGAGTGGGGCTGACGGGTGTCCTGGCGCTCGCCGAGGTTGCGCAGCAGGATGCCGTAGTTGATGTCGACCTCTTTCGGGACCGGCACATAGACCACGTGACCGTTGCCCGGCGCGGTGTCGATGAGCTCGCCCTTGCGGTTCTGCATCTGCTCCAGGTTGAAGCTGAGGTTGCCCTGCGGGGTCATCAGCTCCAGGCTGTTGCCCACCAGGAACTTGTTTTTCACTTCCACTTCCACCATGTCGCCGTTGCGACCGGTGATCTCGCCGACAAACTGCTGGGTGTCGGAGACGGAGTAGCCGTAGTCGTAGTTCTGGTACTCGCTGTGGTTGTGGCGACGCAGGAAGCCCTCGGTGTAGCCGCGGTGGGCCAGGTTCTCGAGGGTGCCCATCAGGGTCGGATCGAACGGACGACCGGCGACGGCATCATCGATGGCTTTGCGATAGACCTGGGCGGTGCGGGCGCAGTAGTAGAAGGATTTTGTACGGCCTTCGATTTTGAGCGAATGCACGCCCATCTTGGTCAGACGCTCCACGTGCTCGACGGCGCGCAGGTCCTTGGAGTTCATGATGTAGGTGCCGTGCTCGTCCTCGAACGCGGTCATGAACTCACCGGGGCGGTTGGACTCCTCCAGCAGCACCAGGGCGTCGGTGGGCTTGCCGGCGCCCAGGGTCGGGTCGACCTTCTGCACGGCAATAGGCTCCTGACGGTGAACGATCTGGCCCACTTCGTCCTCTTTGCCCTCGTGCACCTTGTACTCCCAGCGGCAGGAGTTGGTGCAGGTGCCCTGGTTGGGATCGCGCTTGTTGATGTAGCCGGAGAGCAGGCAGCGACCGGAGTAGGCCATGCACAGGGCGCCGTGGACGAAGACTTCCAGCTCCATCTCCGGCACCTGCATGCGGATCTCTTCGATCTCGTCCAGGGAGAGCTCGCGGGAGAGGATGGCGCGGGTCAGCCCCATCTGATGCCAGAATTTCACCGTGGCCCAGTTGACCGCGTTGGCCTGTACCGACAGGTGGATGGGCATGTCCGGGAAAGCTTCGCGCATCATCATGATGAGACCGGGGTCGGACATGATCAGCGCATCCGGCTTCATGTCCACCACGGGGCGCATGTCGCGGATGAAGGTCTTCAACTTGGAGTTGTGGGGCTGGATGTTGGCCACCACGTAGAACTGCTTGCCGAGGGCGTGGGCCTCGTTGATGCCAAGTTGCAGGTTTTCGTGATCGAATTCGTTGTTGCGCACCCGCAGGCTGTAGCGCGGCTGGCCCGCATAGACGGCGTCGGCACCATAGGCGTAGGCGTAACGCATATTCTTGAGGGTCCCGGCGGGGGAGAGCAATTCTGGTTTGAACATGTTGGACTCTTCGTATCTGATTGCAAATCAGGACGGCGCCACCTGATGGCGTCGTATAGGTTCATCTAGGTTCATCGGCACTGCGCGACCAGACTCGACGCACAGCCTCCGATGACGGTTCACCCGGAGCACGAAATGGTTCGATACTCCCGATATAAAGGGTGCGAGATTGTACTCGTCACCGGCCCATCATGCAATTTGAGCGGGTATTTCAAGGTCACATTGCTGTTCATTTTACGCTCAGACTGGCGATGTTAGGGTATCGAAGGCGCTGCGTAACCGAGAGTTGACTGGAGAATGGATCTTTTCCGTGAAAAAGCCACCGCTTCAAGTTGAAATTTTGGCCGACTCGGGAAAGAATGCGCGCTCGGTGATTGGTCTCGAGCGCAGGCAACGCGCAGCCAGGCCCACCGAGGACAATATGGTCTCAGGCCCACAGGTACAGGAACTACACAGGAATTTTATGAATCCCCTTCGCATTGCCGCTTCGGCCCTTTTTTGTACTCTGACCCTGGTCAGCCAGCAGGCCGCCGCCGTTGAATACGTGCTGCCCGCCGCCAACAGCCGCCTGATCGGAGAAAACCAGGAGTACGTGGTGCCTGCGGACAACCGTCCGCTGGAGCAGATCGCCTCCGACTTCCAGCTGGGCCTGACCAACATCATGGAAGCCAACCCGGGCGTGGATCCCTATCTGCCGACCCCGGGCAGCAAGCTGATCATCCCCCATCAGCTGATCCTGCCGAATGCGCCCCGCGAAGGGATCGTCATCAACGTGGCCGAGATGCGTCTCTACTACTACCCGAAAGGTCAGAACGTGGTGCAGGTGCTGCCCATCGGTATCGGCCAGCTGGGGGTGAATACCCCGGAGAACTGGATCACCAAGGTGGAGCGCAAGCGCGCCAACCCGACCTGGACCCCGACCGAGAATATCCGTCGCCGTTACGCCGCCCAGGGCAAGACCCTGCCCGCGGTCTGGCCGGCCGGCCCGGACAACCCCATGGGTCTGCACGCCCTCTACATCGGCAACCTGTACGCCATCCACGGCACCAATGCCACCTTCGGCATCGGTCTGCGGGTGAGCAGCGGCTGTGTGCGTCTGCGCGCCGATGACATCAAGTACCTGTTCGACAAGGTACCGGTCGGTACCCGTGTCCAGTTCGTGAACCAGCCGGTCAAATCCACCGTCGAGCCGGATGGCGGTCGTTACATGGAAGTGCATGAGCCCCTGTCCCGTACCGAGGCGGAGTTCAACTCCACCGCCTCCGTGCCGCTTCCCATGACCCCGGCCATCACCCGCTTCATTGCTCACGCCGACAGCGACTCCAACCTGGTCAAACAGGTACTGGAACAGCGCAGCGGCTTGCCGACCCGCCTCAATCCCGAGGCCTGATCCGGCAAGGCAGTTAGAACAACAACGGCGACCCCAGGGTCGCCGTTGTTGTTTTCAGCCATGGCTGGCGATCGCTTAGTTGTGGTCGAGGGTGATGATGGCTCTGGTGTGTTGTGGGTCAATCCATTGGTGGACGAGTTGCACCCGGGTCAGGTCGCGGGAGGGCTCCTGCGCCAGCTGTGCCAGGTTGACCGACTGTGTGCCCGAGTCGCAGGTGACTTGCATGCTCTCTCTTTGCTGACTGGCGTCGCAGCTTGCTGCCACGATGGCGCCTCTGATCGTCAGCTGACCACCGTTGGCCGCCGAGGCCGACAGTGTTGGCAAGCCCCCTAATGCGACAAGGGTGAGGGTCATGGTGGTGGCTTTCATGGTGATCTCCCGATCTCTTGCCTGTTTGCAGGACGCTGCACATTGCAGTGTCATCAAGGTCGTTATCGACCACCATGGGGGATGACAAGAGCACAATTTTTCTTGATGGCTTTCGGGTTGTCGATGCCGAGGGGCACCTGGCGTCAGTCGCCTGAGAAAAGGAAATAAAGGGAGAGGGCTCATGATGCCGAAAGTGCAATACGCAAGGGGGCCGGGCGGCGTGGCGTGGGCAGAAAACCGTTCATGAAAAGCGGCGCCTGATGGCGCCGTATTCATATCGAGGAGGGGATGAGAAGGTCGCCCAGGCGGGCCGATAGCGACGCGCAGCAGCCCCTCTTCCCGGGTCATTTGCCTGCGATGCTGAGGCCGCCGAAGCGGATCAGGGGAGCATAGAAGCCCTTGCCATCATCGTGATGGAGCACATCGCCGACCGCCTCCAGCTCGCCCAGCAGGCGGTAGAAGTTGCCCGCCACCGTGATGCCCCGCACTGGCTGTACCCGCTCACCATCCCGGCACAGGAAGCCTGAAGCTCCGAACGAGAAGTCGCCGCTCACCGCATCGGCGCCGGAGTGCAGACCATCCAGCTTGACCAGTTCCAGGTATTCACCTGCCTTGACCTCGGCCTGCGTGTGGGGGCCGAGACCGAATACCAGATGGCGAGGGGCCACATCCAGTGCGCCGCGAGCACTGCGGGCCGCCGCGCCATTGCTGGCCACGCCGAAGTGGTGGGCGCTGGCGCTGTTGTGCAGCAGGGTCTTGAGTTCCCCCTCACCGATGAGCAGCACGTCCTGGGTCGGCGTGCCTTCTCCGTCGAAGCCCTTGATCCGCATGCCTTCCGGCATATGGACCCGGCTCTCCAGGGTGAGCCAGCGGGAGGCCACGCTCTGGCCGAGCTTGCCACGCCAGGGGTTGATCCCCTGCTGGGCCCACTTGCCCGAGAGCGCCGCCTGGAAGCAGCCAAACAGGCTGGCCAGGCAGTCGAGCGTGAAGATCGCGCTGTAGCGACCGCTTGGCACGGCTTCACCGGGCAGAAGGTCAGCGGCCATGGCATGGATCTGGGTGACGAGGGCACCCGGGTTCAGCTCATCGAAGCGGCGGGCCTGCTGCCCCTGATAGTGCATCGAGTGGCGGCCATCGCGCTCGATCAGGGCCGAGCTGTAGCAGCCGATGCTGAACTCCTTGTGCTGGCAGAGGGTGCCCAGGCTGTTGGCGAGCCAGAGCTGGCTCTCCCCTTCATAGACGCTGTTGTAGGGGGCTCCGGTCACATCCGGCAGGGCCAGGATGTCTGACTCGAGGCGCAGGGCCAGGGCAATCTTCTCTTCCACCGGGGTGTTGTCTGGTTGATAAATCTCGGGACAATCCGTGCTAAGACGGCTTCCCTGCACCGAGATGCGCTGATCCGGATCCACCTTGGCGAAACGGCAGGCATCGAGGGCATCCTGCACCATGGCGTCCAGTGCCGACTCATCCAGAGATTCGGAGTAGGCGAGGCCGACCCGACCATCCTTGATGAGACGAATGCCGAGTTGCTGGCTGCTGGTGACCTTGTATTCGCTGAGCTCAGCCTTGTCCGCCTTGAGGGAGAAGGCCTTGTCCTGATTGGCGATGATGTCCGCCTCGGCGCCAAGGTCTGCGACCTTGTCCAGCAGGCGGTGGAGCAATGGTGTCATGTCGATGGTGCTCATCAGGCGTTACCTCCCACCAGAATGTTGTCGACCTTGAGCGGCGGCTGGCCGACGGAGGCGGGGATGGAGCCCGAGACGGAACCGCACATGCCGGCCGAGATAGCCAGATCCCGGCCCACCATGGAGATCTCCTGCAGAACTTGCGGGCCCGTGCCGATCAGGGTCGCCGACTTGAGGGGACGGGTGACCTTGCCCTTCTCGATGAGGTAGGCCTCCTGCACGTTGAAGTTGAACTCGCCGGTGCCCGGTTGCACCGAACCGCCTCCCATGCGTCTGGCATAGATGCCGTGCTCCACGCTCGCCAGCATCTCATCCAGGCTGTGGTGGCCCGCCTCGATGTAGGTGTTGCGCATGCGCGACGCCGGCGCGAAGCGGTAGGACTCGCGCCGACCTGAGCCGGTACGGGCATAGCCGGTCTTGAGCGCCCCCATTCTGTCCACCAGAAAACCGGTGAGCACGCCGTCCTTGATGAGCTGGGTATGCTGAACCGCCATCCCCTCGTCATCGACGTTGATAGAGCCCCAGGCGTTGCCCTGCAGCCCTTCATCCACCGCGTTGACCACGGGGTTGGCGATGAGCTGGCCCATCTTGTCGTGGAACACAGAGGCCTTCTTGGCCACCGAGGTGGTCTCCAGCAGGTGACCGCATGCTTCATGGAAGATGACGCCGCCAAAGCCGCTCTCCAGAATGACCGGCAGGTTGCCGCTCGGACAGGGCGCCGCGCCAAGTTTCACCAGCGCCTGGCGGGTGGAGGAGAGGGCCAGCTCCCGGGGATCGATGAGGGCGGCATGCTCCCAGCCCATCATGGCGCCAGGGGCTTCATAGCCAACGCTCTGCTCGCCGCCATCCAGGGCGATGGTCTGGGCGGTGATGCGGTTGTAGTGGCGACGATCGCTCACCTGCAAGCCTTCGCTGTTGAAGATCTCCACCTCCTGCTCCCAGCCAAGGGCGCTGCCGGAAAACTGGCTCACCTTGGCGCTCTCGGCGCGGGCGGCGGCATCCATGGCATGGAGGTAGGCGATCTTCTGCTCCAGCTGCTTGTCGGCCGACAACGGCAGGGAAACTGGATTGCGATCATTCAGACGGATGAAATCAAAGGCGGTGGCAGTCACCACGGGATCCCGCCTGTCCTTGGCCGCCAGGAGGCTGACGATGCGCAGCAGCTCGTTGCGATCGGCCAGGTTGGTGTAACCATAGAGCACCTTGTGGCCGTAACACAGGCGCACCCCGATACCGAAATCGAGACCACCGCTGATGGCCTCGATCTGGCTGGAGAGCAGGCTGAGCTGGCTGCGGCGCTTGCGCTCCACGAACAGCTCGGCGAAGTCGGCACCCAGCGCCAGGGCGTGATCGAGCACGTCGCGGGCGATGGCGGGGGCCAACAGGGAGAATGGCGTCATAGAATATCCTTTTCTGGTCTGTTTCCTGTTTGCTTCCGACGCTCTGGTTGGGATTGTTATGGAGCGTCGCCTGCATTGTTGCAGACCAGCATGAAATTGTCGCTACTCGGCAGGCGATGAGCCCGATTGAAAAAACAGGTGTGCCATATACGTCCGAGCCGCCAGCTGGCCGCTCGGAACGGGGGAATTCTGGGGTCAGGCAGGGGACGAGGTGACGCTCACTGCCGGGCGCTGCCCTGGATTACAGCAGCTCGTGGATCTCGCCCAGGATCTGGTCGACCCACAGCTCGATGCGGGAATCCGTCTGGTCGTACTGGTTGGCATCGTCGAGGGCCAGGCCGACGAAGTGGCGGCCATCGTCGATCAGCGCCTTGGAGGCATCGAACTCGTAGCCTTCATTGGGCCAGTAGCCCACCAGCTTGACCCCTTTGGGCAACAGTTGGTCGTGCAGCATGCCGAGGGCATCCTGATACCACTCCCCATAGCCGAGCTGATCCCCCATGCCGAACAGGGCGATGATGCGCCCCTCCAGTTCGAGGTCCTGGATGTCTTCCCAGCGGGATTCCCAGTCTTCCTGCAGCTCGCCGAAATCCCAGGTGGAGATACCGAGGATCAGGATGTCGTACTCCTGCATGCGGGCCAGCGGCACATCCTTGATGTTATGGAGATCGACCAGCTCCGGGCCGATGAGGGCTCGGATCTTCTCGGCAGCCATCTCGGTGTAGCAGGTGGTGGAGCCGTAAAACAAACCTATCTTCATCGTACTTCTCTTGAACGCTGTAGGCCGCCGGTGGGGCTGCCGGTGCCGGGACCCTGAGGGTGGCCCGGGGGAAGAGCGCCAGTCTAGCAGATTGCAGGCCGCCCTTCATCGGGCAAGAGGCGTCTGTCACGACCTGTGCCTAGGGCGGCGGGTCGCGCTACAATGGCCCCTCGTTTGCCAAAGACGGTAGCCCCATGACCAAGCCAGCCCCCGCCCAGCACGATCATCCCCTGATAGAGCCCTTCCTCGACGCCCTCTGGCTGGAGCGCGGACTGTCGGACAACACGGTCAGCTCCTATCGCACCGATCTGGAGAAGTTTGCGCTCTGGCTCGACAAGGCGGGCAGCTCCCTGATGCTGGCGAACATCGACGATATTCAGCACTACCTCGCCTGGCGGGTGGACCAGCAGTTTGCCCCGAGCTCTACGGCCCGTTTCTTGTCGGCCCTGCGCCGTTTTTATCAGTACCTCAATCGGGAGAAACTGAGAACCGACGATCCCACCGTGTTGCTGGAGGGGCCAAAACTCCCCAAGAAGCTGCCCGCTGACTTGAGCGAGGCGGAGGTGGAGGCGCTGCTCACCGCGCCTCTGGTGGATGACCCGCTGGAGCTGCGGGACAGGGCCATGTTGGAGCTGCTCTACGCCACTGGCCTGCGGGTCTCCGAGCTGGTGGGGCTCACCGCCGAGCATGTCAGCCTGCGTCAGGGGCTGGTGCGGGTCGTCGGCAAGGGCAACAAGGAGCGCCTGGTGCCCATGGGGGAGGAGGCCATTCACTGGTTAGAGCGCTACTTCAGGGAGGGGCGCACCCTGCTGCTCGGCGGCACCAGCTCGGATGTGGTTTTCCCCTCCAAGCAGGCGAGGATGATGACCCGCCAGACCTTCTGGCACCGCATCAAGATCTATGCCCAGCGCGCCGGGATCCGGGGTGAGCTCTCCCCCCATACCCTGCGTCACGCCTTCGCCACTCACCTGCTCAATCACGGCGCCGACCTGCGGGTGGTGCAGATGCTGCTGGGGCACGCGGATCTCTCCACCACCCAGATCTACACCCATGTGGCCAATGAGCGGCTCAAGGCGCTGCACGGTGAGCACCATCCCAGGGCCTGAGCGCCAGGATTATGCCCACAAAAAAACCGCCATCAGGCGGTTTTTTCAATGCACGACAGGAGGCGGGCTTATTTGCCCTGCTGGGATTTGAGCAGATCCCGGATCTCGGTCAGCAGCTCCTGATCCTTGGTGGGACCAGCGGGGGCCGCGGCCTCTTCCTGCTTCTTCTTCAGGGTATTGATGGCCTTGAGCCCCATGAAGATGGCGAAGGAGATGATCAGGAAGTCGATGATGGTCTGGATGAACTTGCCGTAGGCGATCACCACGGCGGGCACATCCCCTTCGGCGGCTTTCAGGGTCACGGCGAGATCACTGAAATCCACCCCGCCCAGGATGAGGCCGATGGGGGGCATGATGACGTCTCCCACGAAGGAGGAAACTATCTTGCCGAAGGCGGCACCAATGATGATACCGACCGCCATATCGATGACGTTGCCTCTGGCCGCAAAGGCCTTGAACTCTTGAATCAGACTCATGTTCCCCTCCAAAAATGGGATGTGGGCGGCCGCTACCGCCCCTCGATTTGAATAATAAAGCATCAGGAAAACAGAGGGATGACCATCGTGTTTCCTGTCGTCCCGATAAGCTTGCGGGGCCTCGGTCCAATTGGCAACCTTCCTGAATAGGAATTTTTAACATCCGGCATTATTAACCCATTGCTGATTAACCCTTTGCACACAGTTCGCCTGTCGGGGGAATGGGTCACCGCAGAGGAGATTGTTGGCCCCTGTCGGGTTGCACTGTGGCGGCCGATGATGCGATCCTCTCTCTCCTATGTGTCGGCCCGAGCCAGGGCTCGGCCTCAAGGTAGGCTCGGGGAGGTCTTCCCCTCATGCTGCCCTGAACCACTGCTCACGCTACTGGATGTTATCGATGCCCCTGCAAATTCGTCGTCGTCCCCGGGTGGATGACTCCCACCTTCCCGCCAACCTGCATCCGTTGTTGCGCCAGATCTTCGCGAGTCGCGGGGTCGTGGATCCCGCTCTGCTGGAGCGTAGTGCCAGCCACCTGCTGCCTCCCCAGCGCCTGTTTGGCATGGCGCAGGCGGTGCCCCTGCTGGCGGCGGCGCTGACGGCCCAAAAGCGGATCCTGATCGTCGGCGATTTCGACTGTGACGGCGCCACCAGCTCGGCTCTCTGCGTATTGGCGCTGCGGGCCATGGGCGCGGAACATGTCGACTTTCTGGTCCCCAACCGCTTTGAATTCGGCTATGGCCTCACTCCAGAGATAGTTGAACTGGCAATAGCCCGCCGGGCAGAGTTTCTTGTTACGGTGGACAACGGTATCTCCAGCATCGCCGGGGTCGCGGCGGCCAAGGCTGCCGGTATGCAGGTTCTGGTCACCGATCATCACCTGCCGGGTCAGGATCTGCCGGATGCCGACGCCATCGTGAACCCCAACCAGCGTGGCTGCGACTTCCCCTCGAAATCCCTGGCCGGGGTCGGCGTTGCCTTCTACCTGATGGCGGCCCTCAACACCCACCTGCGGCAGAGCGGCTGGTACGAGCGTCTGGGCATTCGCCCTCCCAATGTGGCGGACTACCTGGATCTGGTGGCCCTTGGCACGGTCGCCGACGTGGTGGCGCTCGATGGCAACAACCGCATCCTGGTGCATCAGGGTCTGCAGCGGATCCGGGCCGGTCGCTGTCGCCCCGGCATCCAGGCGCTGGTGGACGTGTCGGGCCGGGATGGCCGGCGCCTGTGCGCCGCCGATCTCGGATTTGCGCTCGGGCCGCGCCTCAACGCGGTGGGCCGCCTTGATGACATGTCCCTCGGGGTCGCCTGTTTGCTGTGCGATGACATCAATCTGGCGCGCCAGCTTGCCGCCGAGATGGACAGCCTCAACCAGGAGCGCAAGGAGATAGAACAGGGCATGCAGCAGGAGGCTCTCGCCACCCTGGAGCAGATCCGTTTCCGGGATGGCGAGGTGCCAAACGGCATAGTGCTGCACC
The DNA here is from genome assembly GCF_054052485.1 of Aeromonas intestinalis. NCBI lineage: Bacteria > Pseudomonadati > Pseudomonadota > Gammaproteobacteria > Aeromonadales > Aeromonadaceae > Aeromonas > Aeromonas intestinalis. The sequence goes on along the minus strand of NZ_JBSTYK010000005.1, from coordinate 57,165 downwards.
GGGACGAATGGCATCAGGGGGTGGTGGGGCTGGTGGCGTCCAAGATCAAGGAGAAGTACTACAGACCCGTGATCGCCTTCGCCGAGAGCAGCGACACCGAGCTCAAGGGCTCGGGGCGCTCCATCCCGGGTGTGCACCTGCGCGACGCACTGGAGCTGCTCGATACTCGCCATCCCGGCCTCATGGGCAAGTTCGGCGGCCACGCCATGGCGGCGGGGCTGACCCTGCCCAAGGCCAATGTCGAGGCCTTTGGCCGCGCCTTCGAGGCCATCATCGGCGAGCTGGTGACCCCGGAGCTGCTGACCGGGGTGCTGCTCACCGATGGCGAGCTGCTCTCCGATGAATTGAGCCTGGAGCTGGCGGAGCTCATCCGTGCCTCCGGCCCCTGGGGGCAGGCCTTCCCGGAGCCGCTGTTCGACGGTGAGTTCGTGCTGGTGCAGCAGCGGCTGGTGGGGGAGAAGCACCTCAAGATGATGCTGACCACGGACTCCGGCCACGCGGTGGATGCCATCGCCTTCGGGGTCGATCTCAAACGCTGGCCCGATGCGTCGGTGAAGCGGGTGCGGCTGGTCTATCGCCTCGATGTGAACGAGTGGCGGGGCAATCGCAGCGTGCAACTGCTGGTGGAGCATCTGGAAGCCGCCGGCAGCTAGTCGTCACTTCAACCCACTTCTCGCAAAACGGCCACCCCTGGGTGGCCGTTTTGTTATGGGAAATGGCAAGGCCGGGCTGACCTGTCTATCCGTGGCGGGGCTGATGTCGCTGGGCTTCACGTCTTTGACTGGGTCTCGCTGTGAGCGTCGGCTCACCATGACATGACGAAAGAGAGTGGATGGCGGTGCCATCAACCCAGTGTCTTGGCCATGTTGTAACCCGTGATGTGAAAGCCAATCTCCTGGTAGAGCGCCCTGGCTCTGGGGTTGTCATAAGCGACCCTCAGCTTGATCTGGCTGACGCCAAGACTCTTCAACTCGGCCTCCAGTGCCGCTATGGCAGCCTTGCCATACCCCAGTTTGCGATGAGTTGGCAGTATGTAGAAGTCATAGATAAAGGTGGTATGGGCGGCGGCGTCGATGCGGTGCCAGAGATAGCCGGCGATGGTCGCTGTCGGTGCGATAGCGCTCTCGACACTGTCACTCACTGGAATGATGCAGAGCAGGCTCTCGCCCGGCGTGGCGACGCCTTGCGGCAGGTACTGTTGCAAAGCGTCCCCGGCCTGCTGATGGGCTTCTGCGAGGGACAACCTGTGATTACTGGCGAGATCCTTGGCGTAGTCGTCGATGAAGTAGTCGCGATAGGCGGGGAAATCCGCCTCACTCATGGGGATCAGATGAACGATAGGGATGGGCATCCTGTGCCTCGCTCAAAGAAAAGGAGTCGCTACCTTAACCCCGGAACCCAGCACCCGCCAAGGGGGCGGGGGTGCCAAGTCCGGAGTCCTCAATAAAAAAGAGCGCCATAAGGCGCTCTTTTTTATCATGGGGAATGCTCCCCTGGCGTGAGAGGTTATTTGACCTCTTCGCCCTTGGCTTGCAGATCCGCGTGGTAGGAGGAGCGCACGAAGGGGCCGCAGGCGGCGTGGGAGAAGCCCAGCCCCATGGCGACCTCTTTGAGCTCGTCGAACTCTGCGGGCGGCACGTAGCGCTTGACCGGCAGGTGGTGACGGCTCGGCTGCAGATACTGGCCCAGGGTCAGCATGTTGACGCCGTGCTCGCGCAGGTCGGTCAGTACCTGCACGATCTCCTCGTTGGTCTCACCCAGACCCATCATGACGCCGGACTTGGTCGGTACATGGGGGTGCATCTCCTTGATCCGGCGCAGCAGCTCGAGGGACCACTTGTAGTCGGCGCCCGGACGGGCGACCCGGTACATGCGCGGGGCGGTTTCCAGGTTGTGGTTGAACACGTCCGGCGGGGTCTCGCGGAATACCTCCAGCGCCTGCTCCATCCGGCCACGGAAGTCCGGGGTCAGGATCTCGATGCGGGTCTGGGGGCTGTGCTCGCGGATCTGCTTGATGCAGTCGGCGAAGTGCTGGGCACCGCCGTCACGCAAGTCATCGCGGTCCACCGAGGTGATCACCACGTACTTGAGGCCCATCTCCTTGATGGTCATGGCCAGCTTCTTCGGCTCATCGGGATCCAGCGCCAGCGGGCGGCCGTGGGCCACGTCGCAGAAGGGACAGCGACGGGTACAGATGGCGCCCATGATCATGAAGGTGGCGGTGCCGTGGTTGAAGCACTCCGCCAGGTTGGGGCAGGAGGCCTCTTCACACACCGAGTGCAGCTTGTTCTTGCGCAGGGTGCTCTTGATGTGCTCGATTTTCTGGCTGGACGGCGGCAGCTTGATCCGCATCCAGTCCGGCTTGCGCAGCACTTCTTCGTCGGGATCCGGCATGAATTTCACCGGGATCAGGGCCATCTTGTCGCCATCGCGCAGCTTGACGCCCGGCTCCATACGAACGGGTTTGCTCATGATTCACTCTCGGTGTTTGTTATTGTCTGATTGATGGTCATCGGGCCCAGGCCCTCATGACCGCGCAGCATGGGTCTGTTCATGCCGCCGCTTCGGTATTGGTGATCGTCTGGTAGCCGATCAGCCTGGCCAGCTCCACCACCAGCAGGGATTGTGCCTCGGCCACGCTCTTCGGGCCGCCGAGGGCACTGGTCTGGGTCATGCTCATGCCCGCATAGCCGCACGGGTTGATGCGCAGGAAGGGGGTCATGTCCATGTCAACGTTCAGTGCCAGCCCGTGGAAGGAGCAGCCCTTGCGAATACGCAGCCCCAGGGAGGCCAGCTTGGCTTCCATCCCCTGTGCATTCTTCACATAGACACCCGGCGCATCCGGTTTGGCATAGGCCGAAATATCGCTCTTGGCCAGGGTATTGATGATGGCGGTCTCGAGGCAGGTGACCAGCTCGCGTACCGTCAGCTTGCTGCGACGCACGTCCACCAGCACGTAGAGCACCAGCTGGCCCGGGCCGTGATAGGTCACCTGACCCCCGCGATCGCTCTGCACCACGGGAATGTCACCTGGGGCGAGCAGATGCTCGGCCTTGCCGGCCTGCCCCTGGGTGTAGACGGGATCGTGCTCCACCACCCAGAACTCGTCCGGGGTATCGGGGGTGCGACTGTCGGTGAAAGCCTTCATGGCATCCCACACCGGCTGGTAGGGGCGGCGGCCAAGCTGTCTGACGAGCAGCGCTGGCTGAGCAGGCGTTTGAAGTGACATCTTTCCTCACTGACGGGCGCTTTAACCGGAAAACCGGACACGCAATAATCACTCGCCCCTGGGCGGGGCGAGAGAGGCGATTTACAGGACGTAGCGAACCAGCTCAATCTTGCCAAGGGCGGCGTACATGGTCTCGATGTGTTCCTTGCTCTGGGCGGTAACGGTCACCCGGACCGAGTGATAGTTGCCCTTGGAGCTGGGTTGAACGGTCGGGCTGTAGGTGCCGGGAGCGTGCTGCTGCAGCACTTCGACCACCATGTCTGGCAGGGCAGGGTCGGCCACGCCGAGCACCTTGAACGGGAACTTGCAGGGGAACTCCAGCAGTTCATCAAACTTGGTATTCATTTGCTCACCTTTTTCGTCGTCCACGAGGCGACGTTATCTTTGATCTTGCATGGCCCCTTGGGACCGCCAGTTCCTGTCAATATGGGCACGGCCCACGCCGGGATCAAGGCCCGGGGGAGGTGACAAGTCGTGGAAGTGCTGCTTTTTACCACAAATCCCTTGTCGGCGGAACCTGCAGTTTGCAGGGTTATTGACTGGTTGGACAGGCCAAAGGCAGCAGCGGCGCCTGTTGGCGCCGCTGTTTGGTCAATATTGTGCGTGGATCACTTGAACCAGCTGGAAACCAGCAACACCAGGTAATCCCACAGGCGACTCATCAGGCCACCTTCCTGTACCTCTTCCAGGGCGACCAGGGGAACCTGCTTGATCTCCTTGTCACCCTGCTTGAGGAAGACGGTACCGACGCGTTGACCCTTGGCCAGCGGTGCCTTCAGCTCGCTCTCGAGCTGGAAGTCGGCCTTGAGGTTGTTGCCCTGACCACGGGTCACCAGTACGGAGACGTCCTGATCCACACCGAGTTTCACCTCGGACTTGTCACCCATCCAGATCTTCTGGGTCACCAGCTCGGTGCCGGCCTTGTACGGGGTCAGGCTCTGGAAGAAGCGGAAACCGTAGGTGAGCAGCTTCTTGCTCTCGGCGGCGCGGGTGGCTTCGCTGCCGGCGCCCAGCACCACGGCGATCAGGCGCATGCCTTCATTGTTGGTGGCGGAGGAGACCAGGTTGTAGCCGACCTGGCTGACGTGACCGGTCTTGATGCCATCTACCTGCAGGGATTGATCCCACAGCAGACGGTTGCGGTTGTGCTGGGTGATGCCATTGAAGACGAAGGACTTCTGGGCGTAGATCTTGTACTCCTCCGGCAGATCGCGGATGAGGGCCTGACCCAGGCGCGCCATGTCGTGAGCGGTACTGTAGTGCCCTTCGGCATCCAGGCCGTGGGGGTTCATGAAGTGGCTGTCGTTCATGCCGAGCTTGGCGGCCCAGCTGTTCATCAGGCTGGCGAAGGAGTCGGTGCTGCCTGCCAGGTATTCGGCCATGGCGACGCAGGCGTCGTTGCCGGACTGGATAATGATGCCCTTGTTGAGATCATCGACGGAGACCTGCTTGCCCACCTCGATGAACATCTTGGAGGAGTCGGAGTAGTTCTTGGACCAGGCGTTCTGGCTGATGGTCACCATGTCGGTACGCTTGATGTTCCCCTTGGCCAGCTCCTGGCCAATGATGTAGGAGGTCATCATCTTGGTCAGACTGGCGGGCGGCAGACGCTCTTCGGCGTTCTGCTCGGCCAGTACCTGACCGGAGTAGTAGTCGATCAGGATGTGAGCCTTGGCGGCGATTTCCGGCGCGGCAGGCACGACCATGGGGGCGGCGTTCAGGGTCGGGACCGGCTGGGCAGACGGCAGAGCTGAATCCGGTGTCGGCACTGGCTGATTGGCCTGGGCGGTGGCGCTTAACAGGGAGGCCAGAATGACGGAGCGGGCAAATTTGGACATCTTGAAATTCCTGGTGCCTGGATGGGGTAGACCCAATGTTAAAAAAAGCGGGCTTCACTATACCAGATGTGCTCGTCGGTCATAGCCCGACATGCGATCTGGCCGGGATTTTATGGCCTGATGGGCGGCATCACGCCGGGATACGACGTGATGCCGCGCTCATCAGGGAACGATAAAGGCTTGCTCCAGCCCACCCTGGCGGATCTGCTCAAGCAGGGCGGCTTGCTGGTCGCTGGCAACCGGCCCCAGCAGGACCCGGAAGATGGCGTCATGGGCCACCACCTGATAGGGCACCCCATAGCGCTGGGTCATCACCTTGCCCATGGCCTCGGCTCTGGGCTGGGAGCCGCTCGCCAGCACCTGGATCATCTTGCCCTGACCGCTGGTGGTCTGGGTTGCGGCAGCTGCGGTGGTCGCCGTGGTGACCGGCTTGCTGGTGGCGGCAGGCACGGCCTTGGGGGCGGGCGCCGGTGCGGCAGACGTGGGTTCATTCAGGAGTGCATTGTCGGCCTGCACGGCCGGTTGCATGGGCTGCATCGGCGTCATGGGCACCATCTCCACCATCTGATCCGGGGTGTCGCTGATGAGCTCAAGCCGTACCCGGGCCTCTCCCCCTTCCACCATGTCCAGCTGCTTGGCGGCGGCGTGGGAGAGGTCGATGAGGCGATCGCTGCCGAAGGGGCCGCGATCGTTGATGCGCACGATCGTCTCCAGCCCGTTGCCGAGGTTGGTGACCCGCACATAGCTTGGCAGCGGCAGGTTGCGGTGGGCGGCGCTGAACAGCTTGCTGTCCAGCACGTCGCCGTTGGCGGTCTTCTGGCCGTCCAGATCCTGGGAGAGCCAGCTGGCCGTCCCCTCTTCCTGATAGTGCTTGATGTCGCGCCACACCTCGAACTTCTGTTTGCCGATCCAGTAGTCACGGTTGCCGCTGGCACTCAGGGGCTCGGGCCGTGGAATGGCGCCGGTCGCCTGGGGGATCTCGATGACTTGCGGCTTTTCCTGCTGGACGGGCGCTTCGGGAAGGGGCTGTGGCTCTGGCTGGCTGCTACAGGCGGCCAGCAACAAGGTCAGGCTGAGGGGAAGAAGTCTGTGGCTGTAATGCATAAGCGTCCTGGATTGCTTGGCTGAGTTGATGCACCGCCATCGCATAGAGAGGGCTGCGGTTATAGCGGGTGATCACATAAAAATTGTGGCGCGCGACCCAATATTCGGGCCCGTCCACCTGCTCCAATGCCAGCAGCTTGACTGGCGTGTCCGGGGCCGGTGGTGCGGAGAGTTCGATGCCGGCGGCGGCAAGCTCCTGCCACTGCTGGCTGAACTCGGGGCCGGGTGTCAGCAGAGTACTCACAGGCGCCAGCCCGATCAAGGCGGGTTCGACCACGGGTTCTCCCCAGCGCCATTTATGTTCGGCAAAGTAGTTGGCCACGCTGCCGATGGCGTCAGCCGGATTGGCAAACAGATCCCGCTTGCCATCCCCGTCAAAATCGACGGCGTAGTGGCGATAGCTGGAGGGCATGAACTGCCCCATGCCCATGGCCCCGGCGTAGGAGCCCTTCAATGAGGTGAGCGACCACTTCTCTTCCCGTGCCAGCAAAACCAGCTGGGCAAACTCCTTGGCAAAGAAATCGCTGCGCTCCGGGTAGTGAAAACCCAGGGTATAGAGGCTGTCGAGCACCGAGTGGCGACCCATCTGGCGGCCATAGAAGGTCTCGATGCCGATGATGGCGACGATGACCGATGCCGGTACCCTGTAAGCCTGCTCCGCCTGGGTCAGCAGGGCGGCGTGGCGCTGCCAGAACGCGAGTCCGTCCCGGATCCGTTCGGGGGTGACGAACAGCGGCCGGTAGCGATGCCAGGGCTTGGCCTCCCAGGGGCGGGCTATGGTATCGAGGATCTCCTGACGCAGCTGGGCCTTGGCGATGGCATCCTGCAGTGCCGCGAGGGGGACCTGCTGCTGGCTGGCAAGCTCGGCCAGCCGCTCGGGAGAGACGTTCGCCCCTGCCGCGAGCGAAAAGAGGCAGAGCGCCAGCCAGCCGGTCCTCATCAGGCGAGCAATCGTCTGTGGGTCTGGATGGACATCAGGATGCCGAAGCCCGCCATCAGGGTCACCATGGAGGTGCCGCCGTAGCTGACCAGAGGCAGAGGTACCCCCACCACCGGCAGGATGCCGCTCACCATGCCCATGTTGACGAACACATAGACGAAGAAGGTGAGGGTCAGGGCGCCGCCGAGCAGGCGTTCGAAGCTGTTCTGGGCCTGCATGGAGATGAACAGGCAACGGCTGATGATGTAGAGATAGATCACCAGCAGCAGGGCAACCCCCACCAGGCCGAACTCCTCGCTGAATACCGCGAAGATAAAGTCGGTGTGACGCTCAGGCAGAAATTCCAGCTGGGACTGGGTCCCCTGCAGCCAGCCCTTGCCGAATACGCCACCGGAGCCGATGGCAATCTTGGACTGGATGATGTGATAGCCGCGGCCGAGGGGGTCTTTCTCCGGATCCAGCAGCATCAGCACCCGCTGGCGCTGGTAGTCGTGCATCAGGAAGAACCAGAGTACCGGCATGAAGGCGGCGATGAGCACGGCCGCCAGTCCGATGAGCCACCAGCTGATCCCCGCCAGGAAGATGACGAAGAAGCCGGAAGCGGCCACCAGGATGGAGGTGCCGAGATCGGGCTGGGCCGCGATGAGCAGGGTGGGCAGCAACACCATCACCAGAGCGATCAACACGTGGCTGAATTTGGGCGGCAGGGAGTGACGACTGAGCCAGGCGGCCACCATGATGGGCATGGAGAGCTTCATCACCTCGGAGGGCTGGAACTTCATGAAGCCGAGATCGAGCCAGCGCTGCGCCCCCTTGCCGATGTGGCCGAATACGTCCACCGCGATGAGCAGCACCACCACCACGACGAACAGCGGCACGGACCAGCGCGCATAGAGGGACGGCGGCAACTGGGCCAGGCCTATCATCAGGGCGAACGCCAGGCCACCGCGCACCAGCTGGCGCACGATGGAATCAAAATCCTGACCCGAGGCGGAGTAGAGCACCACCATGGAGAGGGTCATCAGGGCCAGCAGGCCGAGCAGCAGCGGCAGGTCGATATGCAGCCGGTACCAGATGCTCTGCTGGCGGGCGGAGTTACTCATGGGAGGAGACCTCGTTCTGCATCAATGAGGGGGTGAGAAGAGCCAGTGGCAGGCTGATCTGCCACTGGGGGTCAAGGCGTTGTCCCTGCATTGTCTTACTCACTGGGGGTTGCTCCGCTGGGGGCCGCGCCAGGGGCTGACGGCTGGGGAGCCGGTGGCAACTGGGGCTCGGGCGGCAGCAGGTAGGCGTCCAGCATGTGGCGGGCGACCGGCGCCCCCATGGCGCTGCCGCCACCGGCGTTCTCCAGCACCAGGGCGACCACGGCCTTGGGAGCATCGAAGGGGGCGAAGGCGACGAACAGGGCGTTGTCACGGTGCTCCACCTTGGTGGTGGCCGCGTTGTAGACCTGATTCTCTTTCAGCCCCACGACCTGGGCGGTGCCTGACTTGCCCGCCGCCACATAGGGGGTGTTGGCAAAGGCGCGCCGACCCGTCCCCTCGTGGCCGTTGATGACGCGCCACATACCGTCCTTGGCCACTTGCCAGTAGGTGTCGCTCTTGGCCTTGATCGCGATGTTCGGATTGATGGGGGCATTGACCACGCCCTCTGCCGAGGCGGTGCTCTTGAGCAGGTGCGGTGTCACGTCGTGGCCGTTCTGGGTCAATATGCTGATCGCCTTGGCCAGCTGGATCGGGGTCGAGCTCCAGTAGCCCTGACCGATGCCGATGGAGATGGTGTCCCCCTGATACCAGGGTTGACGCCAGCGTGCCATCTTCCAGTCACGGGACGGCATGACCCCCTTGGTCTCTTCGTAGAGATCGACACCGCTGTATTGACCGAAGCCGAACTTGGTCATGTAGCTGTTGATCTTGTCGATGCCGACCCGGTAGGCGAGATCGTAGAAGTAAGTGTCCGCTGACACCTCGATGGCGCGATAGACATCGAGCCAGCCGTGACCCCAGCGCCGCCAGTCCCGGAACTTCTTGGTGGTGCCCGGGATGGAGAAACTGGGTCCGCCGAAGTAGCGGTAGTTCGGGGTGATGGCCCCCTCGTTGAGCCCCATCACAGCCATCATGGGTTTGACGGTGGAGGCGGGGGCGTAGATCCCCTGGGTGGTACGGTTCACCAGCGGACGAGCGGGGTCATTGAGCAGCGCCGAGTAGTTGGTGCTGGAGATACCGGTCACGAACAGGTTGGGGTCATAGCTCGGGCTCGACTCCATGGCCAGAATGGCGCCGGTGTTCGGCTCCATCATGACGATGGCGCCACGGCGACCGGCCAAGAGCTCCTGGGCCTTCAACTGCAGGCGGATATCGATGTTGAGGTAGATGTCCTTGCCGGGCTCGGGAGGCTGGAACTTGAGGGTGCGCACCACCCGGCCGCGGTTGTTGACCTCGACCTCCTGATAACCCGCCACGCCGTGCAGCTGATCCTCATAGAATTTCTCCACCCCCTGCTTGCCGATGTCCTTGGTGGCGGCATAGTTGGCGAGCTTGTCCTCCTTCTCGAGGCGCTCCACGTCGCGGGTGTTGATCTTGGCCACATAACCGAGGGCGTGGGTGAGGGTATCCCCGAACGGATAGTAACGCTTGAGGTAGGCCTCGATGCTGGCCCCCGGATAGTTGTGCTGATTGACCGAGAAGAGAGCGACCTGATACTCGGTCAGCTTCTCGAACAGGGGCACGGGCTTGAAGCGGCGCTGGCGCTTGACCTCGGCCAGGAACTTCTCCTTGGTCCCTTCCGGCAGCTTCAGCAGCTCGATGAGGGCGTCCGCGGTCTTCTCCAGATCGTCGGTCTCTTCCGGCACTATTTCCAGGCTGTAGACGGGACGGTTCTCCGCCAGCAGCACGCCGTTGGCGTCATAGATGAGGCCTCGTGGTGGCGCCACGGGCACGACCCGGATCCGGTTGTCGTTGGAACGGGTCTGATAGGTATCGTAAGACTCTACTTGCAGGTAATAGAGGTTGCCGAGCAGCACCAGCATGAGTACCACCATGCCGATGTAGGCGACCAGGGTGCGCCGGAAGAACAGCCGTCCTTCGGCGCTGTGATCGCGCATCTCGATGCGATTCTTCATCTTCAGCATGCCGCTACCTTATGAGCGATGGCACCAGACCGGAGTCTGGTGCCATGAATAAGACGGGAGAGGCGGCGCAGGGGAAACATGCTTCACTCTCTGTGATATGGATGACATGGTAGGGTGATGCGCCAGCTGTGCATGCTTCATTCCCTGTGATACGGATGGTTGGTGGTGATGCTCCAGGCGCGATAGAGACTCTCGGCCACCAGCACCCGCACCAGCGGGTGGGGCAGGGTGAGCGGCGACAGGGACCAGCTCTGCTCGGCAGCGGCCTTGCATTCGGGCGAGAGCCCCTCGGGGCCTCCTACCAGCAAGGCCACATCGCGACCATCCAGTTTCCAGGCCTCCAGTTGCACGGCCAGTTGTTCCGTGGTCCAGGGCTTGCCGGGAATGTCCAGGGTCACGATGCGGGAGCGGCCTGCGGCGGCCAGCATGGCTTCCCCTTCCTTTTGCAGGATGCGGGGAATGTCGGCATTCTTGCCCCGTTTGCCCGCTCCGATCTCGACGAGTTCAAACGGCATGTCTTTGGGGAAACGGCGGCGATACTCTTCGAAGCCATGCTCTACCCAGGCAGGCATCTTGGTGCCCACCGCAATCAACTGGATCTTCATCGTTCTTTACACTTGCACCCTTATTGCACCTGTACTTGGGCGCCGCCCCAGAGCTTTTCCAGTTGGTAGAAATCGCGAAATTCATCCTGCATCACGTGCACGATGACGGATCCCATGTCCACCAGTACCCACTCACCGGTGAGCTCTCCTTCCACACTGAGCAGATCCAGCCCGGCGTGGCGTGCTTCGCTTGCCAGGTTGTGGGCGATGGCGGTGACGTGGCGATTGGAGTTGCCGGAGCAGATGATCATGGTGTCCGTGATGCTGGACTTGCCGCGCACATCCAGGGTGATGATGTCGCGACCCTTCATGTCATCGATCTTGTCGACGATAAAGGCGAGTAATTCTTGGCCTTGCAATGTCTTCTCCTACTCTGTCCGGCGCGCTGCGTAACTGCAGGGCGGCGGATTATATCATGGTCATTCCCGTTTCCCAGTCCGGCAAAGGGGATGGCATCTTGGGCTGCCTCAAGGGAGGCGGGCCCTGTTGATCACTATAGTGCGCAACCTGCGTGGGCAATAGTCGCCCAGGCTCTCGCTGCGCCTCAGGGTGTCGGCTGATAGAGCCCGTGCTTGGCGATATGGCTCGCAACCGAGGCCGGCAGCAGATACCTGGGATCCCGCCCTTCTGCCAGCAAGGTCCGCAGCCGGGTGGCTGAAAGCTCGATGGGCAGATTGTCGCAAAGCCAGACTCGGCCATGGCGATGGCGATGGAAATCCTGTTTGTCCCGGCTTTGGCGGCGGCGGAGCAGATCCTCTATTTCGGCCGGGTAATCCGGTTGCCAGCCCGGACGGACGCTGACCACCAGATGGGCGTAAGCGAGCAGCTCCTGCCAGCGATGCCAGCTCGGCAGGCCAAGCAGGGAATCCATGCCCATCAGGAAGCAGAGCGGGGTGTCAGGCAGTTCCTTTCGCAGCGCGATGAGGGTGTCGATGGTGTAAGAGGGCTTGTCTCGTCCAAGCTCCCGCTCATCCACCACGAATCCCGGCGTCTCTGCCGCCGCCAGCCTGACCATGGCGAGACGCTGTTCGCTCGAGCAGAGAGGGCTGGCCCTGTGGGGCGGAATATGATTCGGCAGCAGGCGCACTTCGGCCAGATCCAGTGCCTCGCGGGCCTCGATGGCCGGGCGCAGATGACCGATATGGATGGGATCGAAGGTGCCTCCCAACAGGCCGATGGGGGGGGTCAGCACGATTGCGGCTCCAGCATCGGGAGCGGTGCGCCATCGCGAAAACCCAGTGCCAGGGTTTGCAGCATCAGCCAGGCCTGTTCGGTGTCGAAACGGCGCTGAGCGTCGTCGAGCCGGGCCATCAGTTGCCACAGCTGCTGTATCTTGGCGAAGGGCAACCGGGTCAGGGCCTGTTGAATGAGCTGCTGGCGACTCTGCCAGATGCGCAGGCGGGAGAAGTGCTCCACCAGGGGCTGACCCGCCCGCGCGGCCAGCGCCAGCTCGGTCAGCTGTTCCAGCTCGCGGCACAGGGTCCAGGCCAGCATGCCGGGTTCGGTGCCCTCGGCCCGCAGGGCCAGCAGGATGCGCTGGGCCCGGTTCACCTTGCCCTCCAGCAGGCAGTCGATGAGCTGGAAAGGAGTGAAGTGGGCATGACGGATGATGGTCTCCTGCAGATAGGCGACGCTGATGGGTTGGGGCGGGGAGAGCAGAGTCAGCTTCTCGATCTCCTGGCTCGCGGCCAGCAGGTTGCCTTCGTAGGCGTGGCACATGAAGTTGATCGCATCCGGCAGGGCCTTGAGGCCGAAGCGCTGGAAGCGGGCGCTCATCCAGCGCGGAAAGAAGCGGGGCTCGGGGTGATTGACCGGTACATAGGTGCCGAGCTGGCTCAGCTTGTCAAACCAGGCGGCTTTCATCTGGGTCTGGTTGAGGCGGTTGCCCGAGAGCACCAGCAGGAGATCGGGGTGCAACTGCTTGCCGATCTCGGTGATGCGGGCGGCGAGATCCTTGTCGACCTTGGCAGGCAGCTCAAGCTCGATGATCTGGCGGGCCGAGAAGAGGCTCATGGCCTGGCAGGCGTCGTAGACCTGATTCCAGTCCAGACCGGCCTCGACCACGAAGCTGTGGCGTTCATCGAAGCCCTGCTTGACGGCCACCTGACGAATGGCGTCAACGGCTTCCAGCTTGAGCAGTGGCTCGTCACCAAAAACGAGATAGCAGGGCTTTAGCCCTGCTTTGAGATGGTCTGCAAACTGCTCCGGATAGACTCTCATCAGGATGCTCGCATCAGAACTTGACCTGGCTTAGCTGGCGGATCACCAGATTTGCGGCCTGTTCCTGCATCTCCTTGCCGAGCTGCTCCTGCTCGCGAGAAGAGGCGAGTGCGGCATCCGGCTTGTTCAGGAAGCTGCGGTTGAAGGTGATGGGGAAGACCTGGGTTGGCTTGCCCGGCACGGTCACGGTGAACTGGGTGCTGTAACCTAGCAGATATTCCCGATCCTGACCGATGGCGTCGACGGAGGCGACCTGACTGCTGCTGCTCACGCCTGCCAGGGTCAGCACCGGAATGCCCTCCTTGTCAGCCAGTTCGACTCCGGCCGCCTTGAGACGAGTGGTCACCAGACGATAGAAGTCGCTCTTGTTGTCACCGACCACCTTCATGGTCATCAGCTCGGGGGGGATGGCGGTGCTGCGCATCTGAAAACCGCAGGCCTGCAGCAGCAGCCCCGCCAAGATGATGGCAATCCAGCGAGTAAAGGGCATGCCCATGAAAAATCCTCTTTGAAATCTTTGAACAACGGCGGGCGTCAGCCCGCCGTCATCATTCATGGATGTGCAGTGACCGAGGTTCGGTCCGCAATCATCAGTTTGCGACTATGTTGAGCAGCTTGCCCGGTACGTAGATCACCTTGCGCACGGTCAGGCCTTCGGTGAATTTCTGCACCGAGGCATCTGCCATGGCCAGCTTCTCGATGTCGGCCTGGTTGATCTCGGCCGGTACGGTCAGCTCACCACGCTTCTTGCCGTTGATCTGTACCACCACCAGCTTCTCGGTCTCGACCATGGCCGCTTCATCGGCCACCGGCCAACCGGTCACGTCGATGTCCCCTTCCTGGCCCAGCATCTTCCACAGCTCGAAGCCGATGTGCGGGGTGATGGGGTAGAGCATGACCACCACGGCCTCCAGCGCTTCCTGCATCAGGGCGCGGTCCTGCTCGTCGCTGCCGAGTCTGGCCAGGTTGTTCATCAGCTCCATGATGGCGGCGATGGCGGTGTTGAAGGTCTGACGGCGACCCACATCATCGCTCACCTTGGCGATGGTCTTGTGCAGCTCGCGGCGTACGGCCTTCTGCTCGCTGCTGAGCGCGGCCACATTCAGGGCCGGGGCTGCGCCAGCGCTGACGTGTTCGAAGGTGATGCGCCACAGGCGACGCAGGAAGCGCTGGGCACCCTCCACGCCGGAGTCGGACCACTCCAGGGTCATGTCGGCCGGGGAGGCGAACATCATGAACAGACGCACGGTATCGGCGCCGTAACGCTCCACCATCAGCTGGGGATCGATGCCGTTGTTCTTGGACTTGGACATCTTGGTCATGCCGGAGTGGATCACCTCGCGGCCTTCCAGATCGACGGCCTTGGTGATGCGGCCCTTGTCGTCACGCTCGATCTTGACGTCGAGGGGACTGACCCAGACGTTGCCGCCCTTCTCGTCCTTGTAGTAGAAGGCATCCGCCAGCACCATGCCCTGACAGAGCAGACGCTTGAACGGCTCGTCGCTGTTCACGAGACCCGCGTCGCGCAGCAGCTTGTGGAAGAAGCGGGCGTAGAGCAGGTGCATACAGGCGTGCTCGATGCCGCCGATGTACTGATCCACCGGCAGCCAGTGGTTGGCGGCCGCCGGATCCAGCATGCCCTTGTCGTAGTCCGGGGAGCAGTAGCGGGCGTAATACCAGGAGGACTCCATGAAGGTGTCGAAAGTATCGGTCTCGCGGAACGCTTCCTGGCCGTTGTAAGTGGTCTTGGCCCACTCGAGGTCGGCCTTGATGGGGCTCTGGATGCCGTCCATCACCACATCTTCCGGCAGCAGCACCGGCAGTTGATCTTCCGGGGTCGGCACCACGCTGCCGTCAGCCAGGGTCAGCATCGGGATGGGGGCACCCCAGTAGCGCTGACGGGAGACACCCCAGTCGCGCAGGCGGTAGTTGACGGTGCGCTTGCCACAACCCAGGCTCTCCAGCTTGGTGGCGATGGCATCGAAGGCGGCCTGGAACTCGAGGCCGTCGAACTCGCCGGAGTTGAACAGCACACCCTTGTCGGTGTAGGCGGCGGCGATGACGTCCGGGACGTCCCCCTCGGCGGGCTTGATGACGGGCTTGATCTCGAGGCTGTATTTGGTGGCGAACTCGTGGTCACGCAAGTCGTGGCCGGGTACCGCCATCACGGCGCCGGTGCCGTAGTTCATCAGCACGAAGTTGGCGACCCAGACCGGTACCTTGCGACCATCCAGGGGGTGAATGGCATAGAGGCCGGTGGCCATGCCCTTCTTCTCCATGGTCGCCATGTCCGCTTCGGCCACCTTGGTGTGCTTGCACTCTTCGATGAAGGCGGCAAGCGCCGGGTTGCCTTCGGCCGCCAGGGCTGCCAGAGGATGACCGGCGGCGATACCCACATAGGTCACGCCCATGAAGGTGTCGGGACGAGTGGTGTAAACCTCCAGGCTGTCAGCCTGACCGTCGACCTTGAAGCTGATGTTGACCCCTTCGGAGCGGCCAATCCAGTTGCGCTGCATGGTCTTGACCATCTCGGGCCAGCCATCCAGGTTGTCGATATCGCTGAGCAACTCTTCGGCGTAGTCGGTGATCTTGATGAACCACTGGGGGATTTCCTTTTGCTCAACCGGGGTGTCACAACGCCAGCAGCAGTTGTCGATCACCTGCTCGTTGGCCAGCACCGTCATGTCGTTCGGGCACCAGTTGACGGAGGAGGTCTTCTTGTAGACCAGACCCTTCTCGTAGAGCTTGGTGAAGAACCACTGCTCCCAGCGGTAGTAATCCGGCTTGCAGGTGGCCAGTTCCCGATCCCAGTCATAGCCCAGACCCAGCATTTTCAGCTGGTTCTTCATGTATTCGATGTTCTCGTAGGTCCAGGGTGCCGGCGCGGTGTTGTTCTTGATGGCGGCGTTCTCGGCCGGCAGACCGAAGGCATCCCAGCCGATGGGTTGCAGCACGTTCTTGCCATTGAGGCGTTGATAACGGGAGATCACATCACCTATGGTGTAGTTGCGCACGTGCCCCATGTGTAGACGACCAGACGGATAGGGGAACATGGAAAGGCAGTAGAATTTCTCTTTGTCTACTTTTTCCACGGCCTTGAAGGTTTTCTTGGCATCCCAGTGCTGCTGCACTGCTGGTTCTATGGATTGGGGAACGTATTGCTCTTGCATTGGTGACATCCGGATCTGTGAAATGAATAGATAAATCAGCTGGGAAATCCCGATAGAATACCCATATCCTGCGGCGGCAACAACCGCCAGCATCCGCCGGATCTCGGGCCGGCCATGATCAGCGTGCAGCAGAGGAGTAACGGCCATGGACAAACAGCAAAAAGGATACGAAGCCTTCATCGCCCAGCTCAAGAAGCAGTGGGAGGAGACGGAGGAGTTTCAGGGGGAACGCCTGAACCGGATGATCACCAAGGTGCAGGCCTATCTGGAGGCAGCCAGCGATCTGACCCAGGATGAGCTGGCGCTGATCGCCGAGTACGTGAAGCGCGATCTCGGCAACTATGACGAAGGCCGGGCCGAGGCCCCGGAGTCTGCCTTCATGCTGGCGCTCAAGGATACCGCCTGGTCCTGGCTCGCGGATGTGACCGATCGTGCCCAGGTGGAGTGGCGCGAGCTCGCCGACGAGCTGGAGCACAAGGGCATCTACCGGGCCGGTGACTGGGTCGGGCTCGGCGTGCTGGTGTGCGATCACTGCGAGTGGCACCACACCGTATTGCACCCCGAGCGGCTCGGCACCTGTCCGGAGTGCGGGGCCAACGAGTATCACCGTGAGCCGCTCTCACCCTGAGTCATATTGGCTGAGCCGATAGAAAAGAGGCGCCCATTGGGCGCCTCTTTTTATGGCTGGCTATCGGCCGGTTGGCACTCAGCCCTTGCGGGCCCAGGGGTGGGCGCGGGGGCGCAGGGCCAGGCCAAGGCCCAGCAGCAGGGCGGCGATGCCATACATGGGCCAGCTGCCAAAGCGCAGATAAGGAGTCTGGCCATGAGCCGGGCGCACTTCGGTTCTCAATACACCGGATTCGAACTGCGGGATCTGGGCGATGATGCTGCCGTCGATTTCGGTGACGATGGTGATGCCGGTGTTGGTGTCGCGCAGCAGCGGGCGTGCCAGCTCCAGGGCGCGCATGCGGGCGATTTCCATGTGCTGCCAGGGGCCGATGCTGGTGCCGAACCAGGCATCGTTGGAGACGGTCAGCAGGAAGTCGGTGTCCGGCTGCACGTTGCGGCGCACCTCGTCCGGGAAGATGATCTCGTAACAGATGGCGGCGGCGAACTTGAGCCCCTTGGCGATGAGGTTCGGCTGCACCTCGTCACCCCGGCTGAAGGAGGACATGGGCAGGTTGAAGAAGGGGGCGATGGGGCGCAGCAGATCTTCAAACGGCACGAATTCGCCGATGGGCAGCAGGTGGTACTTGTAGTAGCGATTCTTGTGCTCGTAGTGGTAGGACTCCTTGCCTTCGGCATCCTGCACCCCCATGCCGAGCACGGTGTTGTAGAAGCGCTGCTGCTGCAGATCGTAGTGGATGATCCCCGCCAGCAGGCCGGTGTCGTTCACCTTCATCGCCTTGTCCAGGCTCTCCAGATAGGTGCCCATCTCCTTCTCGATGGCAGGGATGGCGGACTCCGGCCAGACGATGATGTCGGCATCCTGATTCTCACGGCTCAGATCCTGATAGGTGCGCACCGTGGGGATCAGCGCCTCCGGATCCCACTTGAGAGACTGGGCGATGTTGCCTTGCACCAGGGCCACCTTGACCGGCTCGCCCCGGGTTACCCAGTTCAGTTGCATCAGGGCGTGGGCGGTGCCCACCAGGGCGACGGGGAGCAGCAGCCAGGCCGGTTTGCGGCTCTGCCACACCAGCCAGAGGGCGGAGGTGCACAGCAGCAGGGCCAGGGTGATGCCCTGCACCCCCAGGATGGGGGCAAAGCCCTTGAGGGGGCCGTCGATCTGGGTGTAACCGAACCAGAGCCAGGGATAGCCGGTCATCACCCAGCCCCGCAGCCAGTCGGCCCCGAGCCAGAGTGCCGGGAAGACGAGCAGCCAGCGACTCCAGTGGCGACCGCTGAAAAATCGCGCAAACAACCAGCAGGCCAGGGTCGGGTAGAGAGAAAGATAGGCGCAAAGCCCGGCAAGCAGCACAAACGCCGCCGGCAGCGGGATACCGCCGAATTCCGTCATGCTGACGTGGATCCACCACTGGCCCGGCAGGAAGAGGCCCATGGCATAACCGAAGCCGCGCCAGGCCGCCTGGCGGGGACTGGCTTTGTCCAGCAGGGCATAGAGGCCGAGCAGCGAGAGGATCACCAGGGGCCAGTAGCCGAACGGGGAGAAGGCCAGGACGGCGATGGCACCGGAAGCCAGGGCGAAGAGGCTGGTCAGAAATTTGGATTTCACTGGGCTAGGGGCTCGAATTGGACTGAAAAAAGTTAAGTGGCCGACATCTTAACCGCAAACGCTGCCAACGGCGAGCCTCCCGGCGAGCGGGGTATCACAGGCAAGTGACAGGGAGATGATGAGAGATAAGGGCGCAGGTCAGAATGACAAACGCCCCTTGGCAGGGGCGTTGAACATGCGATGCGCGGAGGGTGAATCAGGACTCCGGCTGGGCAGCCGCGTGATTCTCCGGGATCTTCACCTGCAGCTGCTGCAGGCGACGTCTGTCCGCGTGCATCACCTTGAACAGGTAGCCGTCGAGTTCGATCTCCTCGCCCTTCTTCGGCAGGTGGCTGAAGGCGTGCATCACCAGACCGCCCACGGTATCGACCTCTTCGTCGCTGAACTGGGTGCCGAAGAAGTCGTTGAAGTCTTCGATTTCGGTGAGGGCACTGACGGAGAAGACCCGCTTGCTGATGCGGCGGATCTCTTCCGGCTCGTCCTCGATGTCATCGAACTCGTCGTCAATCTCGCCGACGATGAGTTCGAGGATGTCCTCGATGGTCACCAGACCGGAGACACCGCCAAACTCGTCCACCACGATGGCCATGTGGTAGCGCTCTTCCCGGAACTCCTTGAGCAGGCGATCGACCCGCTTGCTCTCCGGCACGATCACGGTGGGGCGCAGGATTTTCTCGAGCTGCAGGGGCTCGCTGGCATGCTGGCCGCCGAAACCGAACGGCAACAGGTCCTTGGCGAGCAGTATGCCCTCCACATGATCCTTGTCTTCGTTGATCACCGGGAAACGGGAGTGACCGGATTCGATGATGACCGGCAGGAACTCGTCCACCGGTTGGGACTTCTCGATGGTCACCATCTGGGAGCGGGGGATCATGATGTCGCGTACGCGCAGCTCGGCAATTTCGAGCACGCCCTCGATCATGTCCTTGGTGTCTTGATCGATGAGGTCTCGCTCTTCGGCATCGGCGATGACTTCCACCAGATCGTTGCGGTCTTTTGGCTCGCCCTGGAAGAGTTGGCTGAGCTTGTCGAGCCAGGTTTTCTTCGGCGAGCCGGTACTAGGGTGATCGTCGGTCATTTTCTCTCTTGGTTACTCGTGTGAACACAGGATCGTTGTCTTGGCACTATATGAGGATGGCAACAGCCTGTTTCAATCAGGTGACCATCCCCATGGCCTTACTCTTCGTCGTCGAGGTAGGGATCGGGGATGCCCATCTCCTGCAGGATGTCGCGCTCGAGCTGCTCCATCTCTTCGGCCTCCTCGTCCTCGATATGGTCATAACCTAGCAGATGCAGACTGCCGTGCACAACCATATGGGCCCAGTGTGACATGAGGGGCTTGTTCTGCTCGATCGCCTCGGCTTCCACCACCTGGCGACAGATCACCAGATCCCCGAGCAGGGGCAGTTCCATGCCGGGAGGGGCCTCGAACGGGAAGGAGAGCACGTTGGTGGGCTTGTCCTTGCCGCGATAGGTGTGGTTGAGCTCACGGCTCTCCGCCTCGTCCACCAGCCGCACCGTCACCTCGGCCTCGTCCTGGAAACCCAGGATGGTGCTCTCGAGCCAGCCTTGCAGCTGGGCTTCGGTGGGCAATCCTTCGGCGTTGGCACAGGCCAGTTGCAGATCCAGGGTCAGGCTCATTGGGCATTCTCTTGCTTGATGTGGGTGGCGGCCTTGTCGGCTGCCTGTTGGGCGTCGAATGCCTCGTAGGCCTGCACGATGCGGGCCACTACGGGGTGGCGCACCACGTCTTTGGACTCGAAGAAGTTGAAGGAGAGGCCATCGACCCCCTGCAGCACTTCCAGGGCGTGGCGCAGACCAGACTTGGTGCTGCGGGGCAGATCCACCTGGGTGATGTCGCCGGTGACCACCGCCTTGGAGTTGAAGCCGATGCGGGTCAGGAACATCTTCATCTGCTCAGTGGTGGTGTTCTGGGCCTCATCCAGGATGATGAAGGCGTCATTCAAAGTGCGCCCGCGCATATAGGCAAGCGGCGCCACCTCGATGATGTTGCGCTCCATCAGCTTCTCCACCCGCTCGAAGCCCAGCATCTCGAACAGGGCGTCGTAGAGGGGGCGCAGGTAAGGATCCACCTTCTGGGAGAGATCGCCCGGCAGGAAGCCGAGCTTCTCGCCCGCTTCCACCGCCGGACGGGTCAGCAGGATGCGGCGGATCTCCTGGCGCTCCAGGGCGTCCACCGCGGCGGCCACCGCCAGGTAGGTCTTGCCGGTACCGGCCGGGCCGATGCCGAAGCTGATGTCGTGGCGCACGATATTGGCGATGTACTGGGCCTGGTTCGGGCTCCTCGGCTTGATGAGGCCACGCTTGGTCTTGACGGTGACCTCCTTGCCATAGGGCAGGCTGGGGGCCTCTTCCTCGTCCTGCTCCAATACCCGGGATTCCTGCACCGCCAGGTGCACCATCTCCGGGGTGATGTCGCTCACCTTGCCGCCCTTGAGGGGCTGGGTTTCCACATAGAGATGCTTGAGGATGACGGCGGCGGCATCGATCTGCGCCTGCTTGCCGAGCAGCTGGAAGTGGTTGTCACGGTAGCTGATCTCGACGCCGAGGCGACGCTCCAGCTGCTTGAGATTGTCGTCGAAGGGTCCACACAGGCTGGCCAGCCGCTGGTTGTCGGCGGGTTCAAGGTGCAGGTTCAGGGTCGCGATATGTCGGCTCAAGTTGACCTCGTCTCAAGGCGCTTCCCCCGCAGGGGAAGGGCGATTAATGGGGAGTGAAGGCCGCAACGCCCAGGGGATCGGGGACGTTGTCGGGGCGACGGGCCAGGATCTCGCTCGGCGCCGTGGCGATGCGCAGGTTCATCTCGTCCTCGCCGCGGATGAAACGGCCGCGCAGGGAGAAGGGGCGCACGTCGGTGATCTCCACGTCGGCGAAGCCGCCGATGAGGCGGTGGGAGCCCTCGAAGTTGACCACCCGGTTGTTCTCGGTGCGGCCAGAGAGCTGCATGGGATCCATCTTGGAGGGCCCTTCCACCAGGATGCGCTGCACCGAACCCAGCATGGCGCGGCCGATGAGCATGGACTGGTGGTTGATCTGGTTCTGCAGCCGGGTGAGGCGAGCCTTCTTCACCTCCATGTCCACATCGTCCGGCAGGTCCGCGGCCGGAGTGCCGGGGCGCGGGCTGTAGATGAAGCTGAAGCTCATGTCGAAGTTAATCTCCTCGATAAGCTTCATGGTGGCCTCGAAGTCCTCGTCGGTCTCGTTCGGGAATCCGACGATGAAGTCCGAGCTCATGGTGATGTCGGGGCGCACGCGACGCAGGCGACGGATCTTGGACTTGTACTCCAGCACGGTATGGGGACGCTTCATCATGGTCAGGATGCGATCCGAGCCGCTTTGCACCGGCAGGTGCAGGAAGCTGACCACCTCGGGGGTGTCCCGATAGACCTCGATGATGTCGTCGGTGAACTCGATGGGGTGGCTGGTGGTGTAGCGAATGCGGTCGATGCCGTCGATGGCGGCCACCAGTCTGAGCAGCTCGGCGAAGGTGCAGTCATCCCCCTCGAAGGTCGGGCCGCGATAGGCGTTGACGTTCTGGCCGAGCAGGTTGACCTCGCGCACCCCCTGCTGGGCGAGCTGGGCGATTTCGTAGAGCACGTCATCCAGCGGCCGGCTCACCTCTTCACCGCGGGTGTAAGGCACCACGCAGAAGGAGCAGTACTTGGAGCAGCCCTCCATGATGGAGACGAAGGCGGTGGCCCCCTCGGCGCGCGGTTCCGGCAGGTTGTCGAACTTCTCTATCTCGGGGAAGGCGATGTCCACCTGGGCGCCATGGCCCTCCTGCACCTGCTTGATCATGGCGGGCAGGCGATGGAGAGTCTGGGGGCCGAACACGATGTCCACGTAGGGGGCGCGTTTTCTCAGATTGTCCCCTTCCTGGGAGGCGACGCAGCCGCCCACCCCGATCACCAGACCCGGCTTCTTGGCCTTGAGCTTCTTCCAGCGACCGAGCAGGTGGAACACCTTCTCCTGGGCCTTCTCGCGGATGGAACAGGTGTTCAGCAGCAGGACGTCCGCCTCTGCGGGCTCCTCGGTCAGCTGATAACCATGGCTGGCGTCCAACAGGTCCGCCATCTTGGACGAGTCGTACTCGTTCATCTGGCAGCCCCAGGTCTTGATATGAAGTTTCTTGCTCATCGCTACTCTTGACTGTTTTTGCTATCGACGGGGTCAAAGGACCGGGCATTTTACTCCGCAATGGCGGGGCTGACTAGTTAATATCCGGCAGGCCCATGGGCTGGCTGGCCGCGCCAACAGTGGCTTTGTCTCTGATTGGGCACGGCAATTCGCCGCCTCTCTCACTGTTTATCCCCCCTCCTTGCGCTATCATGCCTCCATTCGGTTTAGCCCCGCCGTGGGTTTGCGGGGCGCCCATTTCAGGAAGTACGTCATGGAACATTGCGATATCGCCATCGTCGGCGCGGGCATGGTGGGGGCCGCCACCGCCTGCCTGCTGGCGGCAGAGGGGCTCTCCGTTCGGGTCATCGAGACCCGGTTGCCCGAGCCCTATGCCCCCGAGCAGCCGCTGGATCTGCGGGTCTCCGCCATCAGCCAGGCCTCGGTGGGCCTGCTGGCCCAGGCGGGGGCCTGGCAGGCATTGCAGCAGATGCGGCTGTGCCCCTATCGCCGGCTGGAGACCTGGGAGCTGGACGGCTTCGCCACCCGCTTCGATGCCGCCACCCTGGGGCTGCCCCAGCTTGGCTACATCATCGAGAATCGACTGGTGCAGCTCGCCCTGCTCAACAGAATGGACGATTTCCCCAACATCCAGACCCATACCCCGGCGGCGGTGCAGCGGCTCACCCAGGATAGCGAACACGCGACCCTGCTGCTGGACGATGGCACCGAGTTGCGGGCGCGCTGGGTGCTGGCCTGTGACGGTGCCGAATCCCACACCCGTCGGCTTGCCGGCATCGGGGTGTCATGCTTCGAGTACCGCCAGCACTGCATGCTGATCAATATCGACACCAACTTTGCGCAAGAAGACATCACCTGGCAGCAGTTCACCCCGAGCGGCCCGCGCGCCTTCCTGCCGCTGCCGGGCCAGCATGGTTCCCTGGTGTGGTACGACAGTCCGGCCCGGATCCGTGCCCTCTCGGCCATGAGCAACGAGGCACTGACCGCCGAGGTGCGTCGCCACTTCCCGGCCCGGCTCGGTGGCTTCGCCGTCACCGGCAAAGGCAGTTTTCCCCTGGTGCGCCGCCACGCCAACGACTATCACGCCGGCCGGGTGGTGCTGCTCGGGGATGCGGCCCACACCATCAATCCCCTGGCAGGGCAGGGGGTCAACCTCGGTTTCAAGGATGTGGCCTGCTGGGTGGAACTGCTCACCAAGGCGGGAAGCGACTGGCATGAGATGGCGCTGGCCGAACGCTACACGCGTCGCCGTCGTCCGGACAATCTGCTGATGCAGTCGGGGATGGATCTCTTCTACGGGGTCTTCAGCAACGAGATTGGGCCGCTGCGCTTTGCTCGCAACCTGGCGCTCAGTCTGGCGGACAAGGCGGGGCCCCTCAAGGAGATGGCGCTGCGCTATGCGCTGGGGCTGGTCTAGGTGGCAGTGTGTTTCACTGCTTTATTTATATTTGGTGAATTATAAGTCTTAAGGATTGATGTATTTAGTGTTTTATATGGCTGCAGGCCGCGCCGCTGATGATGTCGGCGGACGCGAGGGCTGAACGATATCTCACCATAGGGGAGCACATCATGAACAAGGCACTGCTGGTCATCGACTTTATCAACGACATCGCGCACCCGGACGGGCGCATCGCCGCCTCGGCGGCCCATGTGGTGGAGCAGGACGCCATCGCTCACGCCAATCAGGCGCTGGCCCATGCCCGGGCCCAGGGCTGGCTGGTGATCCTCATCAAGGTGGGCTTCGACGC
The DNA here is from genome assembly GCF_054052485.1 of Aeromonas intestinalis. Taxonomy (NCBI): domain Bacteria; kingdom Pseudomonadati; phylum Pseudomonadota; class Gammaproteobacteria; order Aeromonadales; family Aeromonadaceae; genus Aeromonas; species Aeromonas intestinalis. The sequence goes on along the minus strand of NZ_JBSTYK010000005.1, from coordinate 32,787 downwards.
CGGTTACCAGTTGCAGCCGAAGGACTCCCCCATGTTCGGCCGGGCCAAGCAGTTTGGCGCCCTGTCGCTGGCGGGCAGCGGCACCGACTTTCACCCCGAGCTGGATGTGCAGCCCGGCGATCTGGTGCTGACCAAGCCCAGAGTCAGCCCCTTCTACGGCACGGCGCTGGAGCCTGCCCTGCGGGCCAACCGGATCGATCACCTCTATCTGTGCGGGGTCAGCACCAGCTGGGCCATCCAGGCCGCCACCCGGGACGGGCACGACAGGGATTACGCCATTACCATACTGGAGGACGCCTGCGCCGCCGCCGATGCCATGGATCATCACGGCTCCTTGCGCCAGCTTGGGCGCATCGCCGAGATCATCAAGGTGGATCAACTGGGCTGAGGCCGCCCCTGTCCCGCCCTGTTGGTCTGAAACGGCACGGCGGCTATTGATACCGCGCGTATTTCGGGCAACATGATGACACACCGCTGACCACAAGGATGAGGACATGCGTTATCAGGGCAGGATAGTGAGTTGGAACGCGTCGCGGGGCTTTGGCTTTATCAAGCCGGAGTCGGGGGCCCAGGGGGTGGGCAGCGAGGCGCAAGGGTCGCCGGATCTCTTCGTGCACGCCTCGGCGCTCAACCATGATGGCGGGCCCCCCAAGGTGGGGGAGCGAGTCTCTTACCTGCTCGGGACCGGCAAGGACGGCAAGCCCTGCGCCCTGCAGGTGTTCTTCCCCGAGCGGCCCCTGTCCCTTGCCGATGGCTTCACCCCCGCCCCAGCGCGATCGGCGCCGCGGCGCAACGAGTCGATCCGGGTCGCGGCACCAGCGACGGCGCGGCCCCGTCCCACCTACAGGCGCAAGAGCAACTGGCGGGGCAAGCTGATCCCCCTGCTGGTGCTGGCGGGCCTGTTTTCCCTCTATTCCCGCTTCTCGGCCGAGTCACCCTCACCCCTGCCGGCCTCCTCGCCCATGAGTGCTGAGGTCAGTGTTTTCGATAGCGTCCCGTCGGCACCCGCCTTTGTCAGACAATGCGACGGCAGGCAGTACTGCTCCCAGATGACCTCGTGCGAGGAAGCCACCTGGTTTTTGCAAAATTGCCCCAATACCAAGATGGATGGCCACGGCAGAGGCAACGGCATTCCCTGCGAAAGCCAGTGGTGTGGCCATTGAGCGACCCAGGCTCGCGGGAGAAACGGTCAGCCGACCTGGCCTGACTGACCTGTTTGGCTGACGAGAGTGGCCGCAATGGCGGAGTCCTCATGCCTCATGCCTCATGCCTCAGGTGGCAGATCTGACCTGCGGGTGGGCGGCCTTGACCAGCGCCAGAAACTGATCCCGGATGGGATCGGCGAAGGTCGAATTCCACACCAAGCTGATTTCCCACTGTGAATAGGGGCCGAAGAGGGGGTAGAGGGTGACGTCAGGCCCGGCGATAAAGCTGACGCTGCGGGGCAGGATGGCGTTGCCGATCCCGGCGGCGACCAGGGCCACCAGGGTCTGGATGTCCTCCGCCTCCTGAATGACGCCGGTCAGCCGGTTGGCGCCGAGGTAGTTGGCGATCTGCTGGGTGAGGCCGGGGCAACGATGGCCCACCATCTGCAGCAGGGGCTGCTCTACCAGCGCCTTCTCCACCTCGAAGGCGGCGGGATCCGGCCCTATCAGCTGGGTGGGGACCGCCAGCACCAGGCTGTCCGTCAGCAACCTGTGTTCGTGCAGCTGTGGCGCCTGTGGCCTTCGCATGAAACCGACCTGCAACTGGCCGGAGAGCAGCATCTCGTGCTGGATGGCGGAGGGCATGTCCTGCAAATGCACCATCACTTCGGGGACCTGCTGCTTGAAGCGGGCCACCAGGGAGGGCGCCAGCACGAAGCTCGACAGGCCGAATCCCATCTTGAGCCGCCCGGCGAGGCCGCTCGCCAGCGCCAGGGCATGGCGTTCGAACTCCCTGCCATGATCGACCAGGGCGCGGGCCTGGCTGAGCAACTGCACGCCGATGGCGGTCAGCTCGGCGCCGTGGCGACCCCGGTTGAACAAGGTGCTGCCAAGGGCCAGCTCCAGCCCCTGGATCTGCTTGGTGAGCGCCGGCTGGGTGATGAACAGCCGGTTGGCGGCCTCCCGGTAGTTGGCCGTCTCCGCCAGGGTCACGAATGCCTGCAACTGCCTCAGATCGAATTTCATTCCGTTTGGTTATCCATTCCGTTTGATTATCAAATGTGGCGATTTAGTGATTATAAATTATCTATTTACCTTGTTCTAATGGTGTCGCAGCGGGCCGGAGGTCGGCCTGAACGGGGAACGAGGAGTCACACCATGCAAAGCGAACGCTATCTGTTTTTAATCAAGGGCAGCCTCATCATGGCCCAGCCGCTGGCGGCGGCCGAGACGGGGGAGCTGTTGACCAGCCTGTTGTCGCAAGGCTTCGTGGTCGCTCCCCTGCTGGTGTGGGCGAGCGACACCGAGCAGGCCCTGGCCTGTTACGAGGGGATGGCCCAGCGGCAGGCGTTGGTCAGTTCGCTCTCCGGTGTCGACCCCATGCTGGCGGGGGCGACGACATGAGTGCCATCGTGCTGCGGGCCAAGGCCCTGCTGCTGGACATGGATGGCACCCTGATCAAGTCGACCGCAGGCGTGGAGACCGTATGGCGCCAGTGGTGCCAGCACCACGGGCTGGCGCCCGAGCCCGTGCTCGCCATGTGTCACGGTGTGCGGGCCAGGGAGATCATCGAGGCGCTGGCACCCTGGCTGGACATGGCGCAGGAGATGGCGCGGCTGGATGAGCTGGAGTTGCGACACGGGGGCGTGGCCGAGTCCATCGAGGGGGCTCATCCCTTGCTCCATGGCCTGCCTGCCGCTCGCTGGGCCCTGGTCACCTCTGCCAGCAAGCGGGTGGCACGGGGTCGGCTCACCGATGCCGGCCTGCCGCAGCCGGGGTTGATGGTGGGTGGGGATGACGTGGTGCGGGGCAAACCGGATCCCGAGCCTTATCTGCTGGCAGCCACCCGCCTTGGTCTGGATCCCGCCGATTGCCTGGTGTTCGAGGATGCACCGGCGGGCATTGCCAGCGCTTTGCAGGCCGGTTGCCGGGTGGTGCAGGTCGGGGGTACTCGCCTGCACCATGACCGGGCGAGTGGCTGGATCCCTGACTGGCGGCGAGTGCAGGTAACGGATGAGGTCGAGGGCCTGCGGCTGGTGCTGGCGGAGCAGTGTGAACCGCTGCCCAGTTGAATTTAGGTAGATGATGCTGTGGCAAAGGAGGCCATCAACCGAATGGATCAGAGGCTGAGTGGCCGGGTAGATACGGGATTATCCTGCTCGTCATCCGGATGTTGCTCCACCCGGTTGCGGCCGTTGCGCTTGGCCTGATAAAGCGCCTTGTCCGCCCCTGAGAGCAGTCTGTCGAGGCTATAGGGGCCGCCCTGCTGGCAGATGATGCCGATGCTGACGGTGGCGCTGACCCCCTGCTGGTCCTCATCCCTGACGCTCAGTGCGGCCACCTGCTCACGCAGCCGCTCGACCACCTCCAGCGCCTGGGGCCGGGTGGTCGCCGGCAGCAACACCACAAACTCCTCCCCCCCGAGGCGGGCGAACAGATCCCCCTTGCGCAAGTGCTGGCGAACGGTATCGCTGAAGGCCTTGAGCAAGGCATCACCCGCTTCGTGGCCATGGTTGTCGTTGATGCGCTTGAAGTTGTCCAGATCCAGCATGCAGACCGCGACGGATTGCTGTCGCAGCGCCTGGTGCGCCAGCATGGTCTGGGCCTGGGGCCAGAAGCCGGTGCGGTTGAGGGCGCCGGTCAGGTGATCGTGATGGGCCAGATATTCCATCTTGCTCAGCAGGGCGTTGCGGGCGGCCATGATGCTGGCGGCGGTGAGGGGGGTGAGGGCGATCAGCATGAGGCCGATGCGGACCGAGAACATCCAGTACTGGGTCTGGGCGTCGTGATTGATGGTCAGATAGCCGCTGGAGAGCGCGATCAGGGTCAGGGTGCTGAAGCACAGGGAGAGCAGGGTGGTGCTGAACAGCGAATAGCTGACGGCGCACCAGAGCAGAGCGGGCACCGGGAAGACGATGGAGCCGGGTCCCTCGATCAACAGGGCCAGCAGCAGGGTGGCAAGGAAGCTCAGCAGCGGCAGCAGCTTGGCCAACGAGATGTCTGGCCGATAGACGTCGGTGCGCCACCGGGTCATGACGGCGAGCGAGGGCAGGGCCAGGATGACCGGCAAGATGGCCATGTAGTTGACCAGCTCGCTGGCAAACCAGAAGCCGAGTCCGTAGAGGATGTCACCGCTGAACAGCACGGGGTTGATGAAGGCACCGACCAGGCCGGCGGCGAGGGAGGCAGCAATGATGATCAGCAGCAGATAGACGATGGAGGTCGGGCGTCTGAGCCGGACATCCTCGTGATCAAGGCGGCGAAACAGCAGGTAACCGACGCCGACCCCTGCCAGGTTGCCCAGGGTCAACAGGGCCGTCTTGATGGCACTGTCATCGGTGAAGAGCGCGGCGATGAGGTAGCCCGCGATCCCGCCGAGCCAGCCTGCCGGCGAGGCCAGTCGCGGGTAGCGCAGCATGATGCCGAGCAGAACCGCATTGGCGGGCCAGAAGGCGGCCAGCAGTTCGGGAGGTCGGGTGAAGATGCCGATGAGGGAAAACAGGCAGACCAGGGCAGTGACCCAGAGCAGGGCGTAGGGGGGGAAGAGTCTGGATGGCGCACTCTGTGGGCGGCTCTCTTTCATGAGACTCTCCTCATCTTGGTCGGGTGTCATGAGTATGGGGGCAAGTCAGAGGCGATGGGGGAAATCCGTGGAAAGCCTCCCCCGAGGGGGAGGCTTGAGTCGATCAACCGAATACGCGGAAGCGAACGTCGTCACCGATAAAGGTCTTGTCACCGGCCGCCTGCTTGATGCTGCCAAAGGGCATCTGGGCGCGCAGTTTCCAGCTGGCTGGCAGGTCCCATTGCTGGCGTACCGCATCGTCGATCAGCGGGTTGTAGTGTTGCAGGGTGGCACCAATCCCTTCCTGGGCCAGGGCGGTCCAGACGGTGAACTGGGCGATACCGGTGGAGTGTTCGGACCAGACGGGGAAGTTGTCGGCATAGAGCGCAAACTGCTCTTGCAGCCCCTTGACGACATCGGTGTCTTCAAAGAAGAGCACGGTACCAAAGCCGGCGCGGAAGCAGCCGTCGACCTTGCCTTCACTCTGGGCATAGGCTTCGGGCGGCACAATCTTTTTCAGCTCGGCCTTGACGAGATCCCACACCTTGTGGTGCTGCTCGCCGAACAGGATGACGGCGCGTGAGCTTTGGGAGTTGAAGGCGGAAGGGCTCTGCTTGATGGCCTCCTGGATCAGGGCGGTCAGCTGGGCCGGGGTTTGAGAAACCTGGTCACCCAGGGCATAGATGGAACGACGTACCTTGATCTGTTCGATAAATGGACTGCTCATAACATCTCCTTTGTTTGATAAACCATCAAACCAGTGGCGGCCAAAGAGGCCGTCTGGCTCCGATTTCTCGAGTGATCGACTATAACACCTTCCGCACAATAAGCCGTCAACGCTGGGTAATGACTGTTTCTACTTTTTATGAATATTCACATGACAAAACCGGAAATTGCGGCCGGGATAAACAATGTCGCTTTTATCAATAAACGGAGACGTTAATGATTTCAATCAATTAATTGGAAGCATATTTCACCATAGAATCGAGCCAGTATCATATTTTATAGAGGGCGGCATGGCTGGCGGGATCATCAAAAAACGTTACTACATACTGACCCCGCTCTCCTTCTTCCTCGGTGCTCTGGTGCTCATCTCCACCTTGCTGCTGGCCATGGCCAGCTACCTGCGCAGCATCGACAAGACGGTGGCTGGCTATGAGCAGATGCTCGCCTCCATCGATGCCACCCTGATCCAGGAGATGGTGCTGGACAACCAGCGTCAGCTCGCCGTGCTGGAGGCGTCACTGGACAAACAGGCCATCGCTAGGGGCGAGTCGGCCGTTAATCCTATCTGGGCCATCGCCCACCAGTTCAAGCACGACGCTCACTATCTCTACTTCTACAACGCCCGCTTTGGCGAGATCAGCAGCTACCCCGCCAGGGCCTTGCCCATGTATTACGATCCGCGACAACGACCCTGGTACCAAGCCATGAACAGCGACAGCGACGAGCTGATCTGGTTTGGCCCTTATCAGGACTTCAACTCAGACAATCAGAGTCTGACTCTGATCAAGCGAGTCGAAGGGGATGGCAAGCTACTGGGCCTGCTGATGGTGGACCTATCGTTTGACAGCTTGCAAAAAGCGTTGCACCGGGCCATGGGGGATGAGCAGGTCGCCATCTACCTCACGGCGCGCAAGACTGGCCAGGTCATAGTGGGGGAGAACTTGGGTTTGATTCCGGCAGTGCAGGACGAAAACGCGGAGCCGGGGGCCCTCGGGCTGAACGTTATCCGACATGGCCGTCACCTCAAGACCGAGCTGGCCGATGTGGGCTGGGATCTCAATATCTACCTGCCACCGGCCCAGTTTCACGATAGCTTGCGGGAGACATTGCTGATGGTGGTGCTGCCCCTGCTGGCACTGCTCGCTCTCTGGCTCTGCAGCCTGATCTTCCTGGTGCGGATATTCCGCCAGGAGCAGGCGCTGGTGGAAGGCTCGCTGCAAGGCATCATGCAAAACACGGCCATGGCGAACACTCCTGGCCGGCCCAGAACCTGGTTCGTGCACGATAGCCTGGGCGGCCTCGATGAGGTCAGAACCAGCTTGCTGCAAGGGCAGGATGCCCTGTTGCACGATCCTCTCACCGGCATCATGAACCGGCGCGCCTTCGATGAGTACAGGTGCAAGCTCGAGCAGGCGGGCACGCCCTACTGGCTGGTGTTGATCGACGTGGATCGCTTCAAGCGGATCAATGACAACTGGGGACATGGCGTCGGGGATGCTGTGCTTTACCGCATCGCTACCATATTGGCCCGGACTCTTGGGGATGAGCAGGTATACCGTATCGGCGGTGATGAGTTTGCCGCTATTTTGCTCTGGGATCGCCACGAGGTTGAATCCCGGCTGACCCACCTCCTCGCTAGGGTGCGAGGGCTGAAGTGGCGCGAGTTCAAGGAGTCCATCACCCTGAGCGCGGGAGGGGCGCACTACCCGGACACAGAGGGTTGCCTGTTTGAACGGGCCGACGAGTATCTGTATCGGAGCAAGCATCAGGGAAGAGACTGCTGGCACCTGCCTGCCGCGCGGGATCAGCCCCTCGAGGGAGGGGTCGTGACAGTATCTGTCCGAGCGTGATGAAGCAAAAATAGTCAGTGGTAAATGGAAAGTGGGTCACAGGGGGGATAATTTCCACTGTGACCTTTTTTTTTAATGAATTTTCAAATGGTTAACCTGTTTAATTTAACAGCGTCGCAGAGCAGAGACAGTCTGTTGGCCGATGGCATGCTGCTTGTCCCAGTAGCGGAGCGTCCGGCGCTTTGTATAGTGCAGGAAAATAATCAATCAGGTTTGACAGGAGTACTCCATGGACGCGAAAAAACACGGCATGGGCGCGATGGCGCTGTTGGGGGCACTGATGCTGGCCAGCGGTGCGGCGCAGGCTTCGGAAACCCTCAATACCATACTCGGCGGCGGGGCTGGCGGGGTGGCTGGCACCATGATAGGCAAGCAGCTCGGTGGTGACACCGGTGCCCTGGTAGGGGCCGCCCTCGGTGGCGCGGCTGGTGGCGCGGCGACCGCCGACAGAGGCAACAAGAACGAGGCCGCCCTTGGCGGTGCGGTCGGTGCCCTGGGTGGCGCCGCCATCGGCAAGAGCGTAGGGGGTGATACCGGTCGCCTGATCGGGGCCGGCATCGGCGGTGCCGGTGGCTCCGCCATCGGGGCGCGCACCGGTGACGGTCACGAGAGCAAGAACGATCGCTATTACGACGACAGGCACTATCACAAGCACCACAAGAAGTACAAGAAACACCGCAAGCACAGATGGCATGACGATGACTGATTGCATCTGCACATCAAAAAAGGGGCCCCGGGCCCCTTTTTTGATCCCGGCCCTCAGACCAGGCGGTGCTGACGGCGCCCCAGAGAGAAGGCGTTGATGTTGTCGATCAGCTGATCCGCGAGGCGCTGCATCGACTCATCGCTGGCCCAGGCCACGTGGGGGGTCAGGATGAAGTTCGGGTATTGCAGGGCCCGCATCAGGGGATGATCCGGCGGGGGCGGCTCCTGACTCACCACATCGAAGCCGGCGCCACCGAGCCGGCCGTTGGCCAGCGCCATCAGCAATGCCTGTTCATCCACCAGGCCACCGCGCCCCACGTTGATGAGCAGGGCGCCCGGTTTCATCATGGCCAGCTCCCGCTCACCGATGAGGTGACGGGTATAGGGGGTCAGCGGACAGTGCAGGCTGATGACATCCGAACTCTGCAGCAGGGTCTCAAGGGGCAGGCGGTCATCGTCTCCGGGCGCCCCGACCTGGCTCTGGGCGTAGAAGACCTCCATGCCGATGGCGCCGGCCCGTTGACCCAGGGCCTGGCCCAGGGTGCCCTTGCCGATGATGCCGAGACGCTTGCCGTGAAGATCCGAGATGGGGTGATCGAAGAAGCAGAACTGACCGCTCTGCTGCCAGCGGCCTTCCAGCAGGGACTGGCGCCAGGCGAACAGATTGCGCGACAGGGCCAGCATCAGCGCCATGGCGTGTTCGGGCACCGAGGGGCCCGAGTAGTTGCGAATGTTGCACACCGCGACCTGAGCCGCGCGGCAGGCGTCCAGATCCAGGTTGTCGCTGCCGGTGGCCGCCAGGGCGATCAACTTGAGATCCGGCAGCCTGGCCAGCTCGGCGGCGCCGATGCGCACCTTGTTGATGATGGCGATGCTGGCGCACTGGAGCCGCTCCACCACCTGATCCGGCGCCGTGGTGGGGTAGCTTTGCCAGTGATGGGGAAAATCGGGGCGACCCAGCTTGATGCCGGCGTCCAGGGTGTCGCTGTCGAGAAACACGATTTGCTGCATGAAGCCTCCTGCCATTGATGAGGCCATGATGCCAAAAAGGGGGGCAGGCTGACCAGTGCAGCCTGTGGCCGCCGTCGCTGCTGGATGTCTCAGATCCAGCCGAGATGGGTCAGCCAGCCCTGGATGCGACCTGGGGTCTCGTCGAGCGCCATCAGGGCGTAGGGGCGGTAGTTGAGTTTGTGGCTGCGCCGACTCTCGCTGCGCCTGGCCTCGGCCGCCAGCAGGGGCCAGCGGGCCCCCTCCTCCTGATAGAGATCCAGGGTCGGGATACTGACCTGGGCCACCTGCTTGGCCAGGGTCTGATTGCTCTGCGGATTGGGGAAGAAACCATCCAGCAGCACCAGGGCGTCAGGGGCGGGCAGTTGCTCGCTGGTGATGAGGTTGGCGGCCCAGGCCGCGCTGGTGCCCTGGGCCAACAACAGCTTGAAGCCCCCCTCCTGCAACTTGGCGTCGCTGAGCTTGACGATCCGCTCGGCGAATTGCTGGCGGAAGCTGTCGATGGATGCCTGTTTCTTCTCGGCCGCCGGATCCAGTTCGAACTGCTGGGGGGAGGGGAGCAGCAAGAGGGTATCGAAGCCGAGTCGGCCGAGATCCCGGGTCAGCTGCCAGAGCTGGCCGCTGCGTTGCCAGTCCGGCAACAGGATGGCGAGCCCCAGGTAGTTGTCGCTGCTGTGTCTGGCGAACAAGACCCGCTGCTTGTCCACCTGGGTGCTGTCCGGCAGACCCTGCCAGTCCCCCGATTGCCAGTGATCGAGGGGGGCTGGGGGCGTGATCTCGCTGGCCGGCACGGTGGTGCTTGCCAGCAGGCTCAACAACAGCAGTAAGGATGATTTGACCATAGGCGCTCCCCGGTTCACTGGGTTAGCGGCGGCGGGCCCGTTTTCTGAAGGGAAACGTGCGATGACGCGACAGGATCGTGCTGACAGGGGAAGGGCCATCCCTTCCCCTCAGCCCTCAGCAAGTGAGTCTGGCGAGCTGCCTGTCGTGCAGGGGAGTCAGGAGCAGCAGGGCGCTGATGGCGCCAACGAGGGCACAGAACATGTCGGACTGGGTGTCCCAGGGATCCCCCTGGGTGCCGAGGAACTCGTCGGCTCCCTGACCGAGCGCGAGGGCCGCTCCCCACTCGATCAGCTCATAACTGGCACTGATGGCCAGCACCACGCAGATGACGAGGAACGCCAGCATGCGCTTGCCCTGCACATGGTGACCTCGCAGCAGTATCTCCCGGCAGGCGAGGGCGGGGACGAAACCCTGGAAGAAGTGGCCAATCTTGTCATAGGGGTTGCGGCTGAGTTCAAACCACTGTTGCAGGTCGAAACCCAGCGGCACCCTGGCATAGGTATAGGTCCCCCCCAGCATCAGCACGGCGGCGTGCACGGTGATCCCGAGATAGAGCAGGGTGGTGAGGGGGAAGTGCTTGTGGGTGAGGATCAGCAGCGGCATGACGATGAGTACGGGGACGATTTCCAGCAGCCAGGTCAGCCGGTCATAGGGTTGCCAGCCGGAGAGTGCCAGCAGGATCAGGGTGAGCAACAGCAGCAGGATTTTTTGAGAAGATGTCATAGGGCGCCTGTGATGAAGAAGAAACCTGATGTCATGATGTAGCCGCAATTGTGGCCAATGAAAAGGGGCAATGGCATTTTCTCTGATCCTGGGCCTGGGGTCATTGACCGGGGCTGAACCAGCCGCGAACCTAGGGCAGATAAAGAAAAAGCGAGCCTTGGGCTCGCTTTTTGTCCGAACTGGCTTCGCAGTCAACTTAGTTGACGCGACGCTTGAACTCGCCGGTACGGGTATCGATTTCGATCTTGTCGCCGATCTCTACGAAGGCGGCAACGGCCAGCTCGTAGGTGGTGCCCTTCAGGCGGGCCGGCTTGGTCACTTTACCGGAGGTGTCGCCACGGGCGGCCGGCTCGGTGTACTCCACTTCGCGAACGATGGTGGTTGGCAGTTCTACGGAGATGGCTTTCTCGTTGTAGAAAGTCACTTCACACAGATCTTCCATGCCGTCTACCAGGTAGTTCAGCGCGTCACCCAGGTTGTCTTTCTCGACGTCGTACTGGTTGTACTCGGTATCCATGAAGACATACAGGGGGTCGGAGAAGTAGGAGTAGGTGCACTCTTTACGCTCCAGTTGAACGACTTCCAGCTTGTCGTCAGCCTTGAATACGGTCTCGGTGGCGCTGCCGTTCAGCAGGCCTTTCAGCTTCATCTTGACCACGGCGGAGTTACGGCCGGATTTGTTGAATTCGGCTTTCTGGACCACCATCGGCTCGGTACCGATCATGACGACGTTACCAGCGCGGATTTCCTGTGCGGTTTTCATGTAAAAATTCCTGTTCGTATACGGGCAGATAAAAACTGCCAGATTATATACGGCTTTCTAAAAATTTCACCAGCCGAGTGACGAGATCCCCGTCGACGAGCAGCTTCTGTGACCAGGCTCGCGCATGTTGTTGCCAAACTGTGGCGTATTGTGGCCATTGTGCCCAGAGTTCGCCGACATCGTGCCCGTGATTGAGGGCGTGGCTGACATCGCGCAGCCACTGGGCCGCATCTGCGGGCAGCGCCGCCAGATAGTGCGCGAGGAAGTCGTCCAGCTTGGCGATGTGGGCCTCATCGTCTTGGGGATAGATGTGCCACAGGAAGGGGCGGGCAGCCCACTGGGCCCGTACGAAGGAGTCTTCCCCGCGCACCAGGTTGAGATCGCAGCTCCAGAGCAGTCGATCGTAACCGGCCTGATCCGTCATCGGCAGCAGCTTGATACAAAGGTTACCCGCTTGCAGCCGATCTCCCGCGCTGGCTGTCGTGATGGCCTCCTCCAGCCCGGCACCGGTGAGCACGTCATTGAGGGAGCGCCCGAGGGGCAGCAGCAGGGTGACCGGGGTGGCGCCCTGGCACCAGCTCTGCACCAGGCTTCCGAGCGCCGCGCTCTCGTAGGTAAAGAGGCTGACCCGCAGCTCGTGCGCCTGCTTGGGGGGCAGTCCCAGGCTGGCCCAGTAGGCATCGAGCCCCGCCTCATCTTGTTGCCACTGCCCTCGCGCCGCAATCAGCCCCTGTTCGCACAAGAGTCCTCCGGTTCTGGCGGTGAAGCCCGGGAAGAAGAAGTATTTGTCGAGACTCTGATTGCCGACCCGCTGGGGGGAGGCGAGGGCGTGGCACTCCTCGACCCAGGACTCGGCCGAGAGGTACTCCAGGTTGATCCAGCAGGGCGGGGGGCTCTGCTGGGCCATGCGCTCGATGAAGGGGGTGGGCAGCGTGCAGGCAAAGGCCTCTATCACCACCCTGGCAGGTATGGCATCGGCGGGCAGGACATCGTGCCAGTGCTGGACATGGATGCCCTCCACCCACTGGCTGTCCAGTGCCGGATCCAGTCCGGGGCAGATGCGGGCGAAGCTCGCCAGATCGTCCACCCAGAGCCTGACGAGGCCATGATTCTCCTGCTGCAACTGGCGGGCGAGCCGCCAAGTGACGCCGATGTCGCCGAAATTGTCCACGACGGTGCAGAAGATATCCCAGTCAAACGGGGGGAGGGAGGGGGTCATGTCAGGGCATCCAGATGCAAAAAACCGGTGCGCAGGGTAGCACACCGGTGGCTTGGCTTCTAACGGTCGGCGGCGGGGCCTAAGCGGGCGTTACTCCTTGCCGTAGACGTTGTTCTCCTGCTCCCGCACCCGGATGAAGGTAGTTCGCTTGGTCAGCTCTTTCAGCTGGCTGGCACCGACATAGGTACAGGTGGAGCGCACACCGCCGAGGATATCGCGCACGGTATTTTCCACCGGGCCGCGGTAGGGCAGCAGTACCGTCTTGCCCTCGGAGGCGCGATAGTCGGCGACGCCGCCTGCGTGCTTGTCCATGGCGCTGGATGAGCTCATGCCGTAGAACTTCATGAAGGGGGAGCCATCGACCTCCACCAGTTCGCCGCCGCACTCCTCGTGGGCCGCCAGCATGCCGCCCAGCATCACGAAGTCGGCCCCGCCGCCAAAGGCCTTGGCCACATCCCCCGGGCAGGTGCAGCCGCCGTCACCGACGATCTGGCCGCCAAGGCCGTGGGCCGCATCGGCGCACTCGATGATGGCGGAAAGCTGGGGGTAGCCGACCCCGGTCTTGACTCGGGTGGTGCAGACCGAGCCCGGGCCTATGCCCACCTTGACGATGTCGGCGCCGGAGAGGATCAGCTCCTCCACCATCTCGCCGGTGACCACGTTGCCTGCCAGGATGACGTGGTTCGGGCAGGCTTCGCGAATTTTGCGCAGGAACTCGACGAAGTGCTGGGAGTAGCCATTGGCGACGTCTACGCAGATGAAGCGCAAGGCGTCGGACATGGCCAGGATCTGGCGGGTCTTGGTGAAGTCCTCCTCCGAGGTGCCGGTGGAGACCATCACGTGGCCGAGCAAGGCCGGGTCGGTCTCGTTCACGAAGGCTTGCCACTGCGCGAGGCTGTAGTGCTTGTGCACCGCCGTCATCATCTCGAAGCTGGCCAGAGTTTTTGCCATGGCGAAACTGCCCACGGTATCCATGTTGGCGGCGATGACGGGTACCCCCTGCCACTGGGTCTGGGTGTGCTTGAAGGTGAATTGACGGGTCAGGCTGACTTGGGAACGGCTCTTGAGAGTAGAGCGCTTGGGGCGGAACAGTACATCCTTGAAACCGAGCTTCAAGTCTTCTTCGATACGCATTGAGAATTCCTTTTTGAGCCTTGTTGGTGCGTCACTTTGCAGTGGCAAATTATCGGCAGGCGCAAAAAAACCGCAGGTTTTCAAGGCCTCCGGTTTACAACAGTCTAGGCAAAAATCCCGTCAGAACAAGACTGATAATTTGCAAATCCTTGTGGTAGCCTTTGGCGTCACAACCTGAGCTCAGCGACGGATGTCATCCAGCGCCACGTCAGGGCTCCATCTCATCTCCTCGTTGCCCATTTTTTCTCCCCGGAGTCAGCCGCTGTCGCGGGACTTGGCCAAACCCTCGCCCATTGCTCACCCCTGACTGCTGCGCGGATCTTGCCAGTTGACACTCCCCTTGCGTCTGCTCACTCTGACAGGGCGAGCCACCAGAGGCCGAGCCCGATGAGGAAAAGATCATGCCCGGATCACACAAGGCCAGTTGGCTGTTATTGACCCTGCTTTGCCTGCCTGTGGCAGCCCAGGCCGCCCCCACCGTCTACGGCTGGGTCGAGAAGGGGTTGATCATGCCGGATACCCGTGCGAACAAGGGGGTGGCGGTGAAAATGAAGCTCGACACCGGCGCTCTCACCTCCTCGATGGATGCGCGCTCGCTGCAACACTTCAAACGCGATGGCAAGCCCTGGGTACGCTTCTCTCTGGTGCTGACCGATGCCAATACCGACAAGGAGGTGCGCCAGACGCTGGAGCGACCGGTTGAGCGCACCGTCACCGTGCGCGGCGCAGGGGGCATGGAGGAGCGGCCCACGGTGACCATGTCCATCTGTCTCGGTGACAAGGTCTACAAGGAGTGGTTCACCCTGCGGGATCGCAGCGACATGAACTATCCGGTATTGCTGGGGCGGCGCCTGCTGGCCGAGTTGGGACCGGTGGACTCCGGTCGCACCTTCACCGTACAGCCGAGCTGCGACTGATCCCTTCGCTTTTTGTGAATGAAAACGGCCCCGCGGGGCCGTTTTCTATTGGGGCTGACGGGCTGGGGCGGCGGCAGCGTGAGGGATGGGAAGCCAGATACTGACCTCCAGACCGCCGTGGGGGCGGTTGTGCACGTCCAGACCCGCGCCATGGAGCTCGGCGATGCGCGAGACGATGGCCATGCCGAGGCCCACCCCGTCCCCTTGCTGGGGGTTGACCCGGAAGAAGCGTTCGCACAGGCGGGAGAGGGCGGCGGCCGGGATGCCGGGGCCGCTGTCCCTGACGTCGACCCTGACCCGGTTCCCCTCCGCCGTGACCACGACCGCTATCTCGCCATCGGCCGGTGTATAGCGCAGGGCGTTGTCGATGAGGTTGCTGAACATCAGGTCCATCAACACGGTCTGGCCCATCACCTGCAGGTGCTCTTCCCCCTCAAGGGAGAGCTGCTGCCCCTTCTTGATCGCCAGGGGGGCGAGGGCGGCGAGGGCCCCTTGCAGCAGGGTGCTGAGATCGAGGGGGGTGAGGGCCAGGGACTGCTTATTGTCGATGCGGGCCTGGGTCAGCAACTGGCGGATCAGCCGATCGCTGCGATCCAACGCCAGCAGCATCTTGTGCAGGGCCTGGTCGCGTTCCTGCTGATCCTCGGCGGCCATCAGGTTCTCGCTGTGAATGCGCAGCACCGCGAGCGGCGTGCGCAGCTCATGGGCCGCCTCGTTGGTGAACTGCTTCTCCCGCGCTATGGTGTCCGCCAGGGTGTGCATCAGGCGGTTGATCTCGTTGACGATGGGCGTCAGCTCCCTGGCCTTGATGGTCAAGTTGAGGGGGCTCAGGTTGGCGGGGTGGCGCTCGCTGATGGCCAGGGCCACCTGGCGCAGCGGAGAGAGCCCGGTGGAGATGAGCCACCAGAGCAGGCCGAGCAGGAAGGGCAGGGTGATGAACAGGGGCAGCATGGTCAGGGTGGCCATGGTACTGGCCAGTTCACCACGCTCGTCATCCCGCTCGGCGGCGATGAGCCAGGTGCCTTCCTCCTCGTTGTAGAGGGTGAAGGTACGCCATTCGTGATGATCCTTGGTCTCGCTGTTGAAGCCGCGCTCCAGGGTGGTCAGCGGCTGGGTCGGCGCGCTGGGGGAGCGCACCAGGATCTCCCCCTGCTCGTTGAGCAACTGGAAATAGAGGTTGCGCTCAAACTCATGGCCATAGGGGGTGAACTCCCGATCCCGTGCCAGCAGATTGAGGCTGGTGTCCTTCTGGTAGGGCTCGGGGGCGTTCTGTTCCCACTCCTGATAGATGGCGCCGCCCTCGGGCAAGCGGCTGTGCTGGGCCATGTAGCCTTTAAGCAGCTGGTTGGTGATGCGGGCAGACTGGGCGAGACGGGCATCAAACAGCTCTTCCATCTCGTGGTTGGCTTCCAGATAACCGATGAAACCGCTGACGGCGAGACTAACGCTGACCAGGGCCAGAATGCCCGAGAGCAGGAAGCGGCGGATGGAGTGGACCCGGGTCATGACTGGGCGCCCGCTACTGGATTGTCCTGGGTCGGCACTATGTAACCGACGCCGCGAATGTTGCGGATGAGCTCGGGGTAGAATTTCTTGCGCAGGTGATGGATGTGCACCTCCACCGCATTGCTCTCGGCCCCCTCGTCCCAGCCATAGAGGCTCTGCTGCAACTGCTCCTTGCTCAGTACCCGGCCAGAGTGGCTTACCAGTTCCAGCAGGATCTTGTACTCATGGGGGGTGAGCCTGACGACCTCGCCCCGGTAGCTGACCTGCTGGGCGTCTGGCTGGATCAGGATCTCGCCGTAGCTGATCATGGCCTGGGCCTGTCCCTTGCTGCGGCGCACCAGGGCCCGCAGGCGGGCATTGAGCTCCTGCAGGGCGAAGGGTTTGACCATGTAGTCATCGGAACCGGCGTCCAGCCCGACCACCCTGTCGTCCAGGGCATCGCGGGCGGTGAGGATCAACACCGGAAGCTGATGGCCTTCCCGGCGCAGTTTGCGCAGCAGGCTGAGGCCGTCGATGTCCGGCAGGTTGAGGTCCAGGATCATGGCGGCAAACGCATCGCTCTTGAGGGCCGCGAGGGCCGGCAACCCCAGTTGCAGCCAGTCCACCGTGTAGCCGCTGTGGCGCAGAGCATCCTGCATGCCATCCCCCAGCATTACATCATCCTCCACCAGCAGGATCCGCATCGTCGTTTTTCTCCATAGGTCGGGCCGCCACAGCGGTGGGCGGCCTCAGTTTACATCATAAGGGGTGACAGGTGGCGACCCTTACCTGGCGTTGTGCTCCGTATCGCCAGCGGGCCCATGGCGGGCATAACGCTCGATGAGTGGCGCCTTGCGGGCCATCTGCCAGTCGATGAGCCAGGGGCAGAGAGCATTGAGGCGAACCATCAGCCCCTCTGGCCAGCCCAGCCAGCGGCGACGAGTCTCGTTGCACAGGGCGATGATGGCCTGCTCGGCCACGTCATAGGGGCTGTCGATGGGGGTGTCGATGGCCAAGTGCATGGCGTAGGCGGCCTCGGAGTCCAGCCGGGTGCGGGTGGTGCGCGGGGCGAAATGGATAACTCGGATGCCGGCCCCCGCCAACTCACGGCCCAGGGCTTCGCTGAATCCGTGCAGGGCAAACTTGCTGGCGCAGTAGACGCTGTAACCCGGATAACCGACGCCGCCGAGATTGGCCCCGATGTTCATGATGATGGCGGGCTTGCGCAGCCGGGGCAGCAGGGCGCGGGTTAGCTGGATGGGGGCCTCCACGTTGAGACGCAACTGGCGCTCCACCTGCTCCATGCTCTGATCTTCCAGCCAGGCAAACTGAAGGGTGGCGGCATTGTTGATGAGCACGTCCAGCCCCTTGTCCAGCGCCGGATGTTGCAACAGCTGGGACCGTTCGCCGGGCTGGGCGAGGTTGGCGATCGCTATCTGATGGCGCTCAGGATGGGGAAGCTCCCGGCGCAGGCGCTCCAGCGCACTCCCCTTGCGTCCTTGCAGCAACAGGTGTGCTCCTTGCTCCGCCAGCTCCTGGGCCAGCGCCTCCCCTATGCCGCCACTGGCGCCGGTGAGCAGCACGGTTTTTCCTTGCAGGTTCATGGTGAGGTGTCCATCGATAAGCCAGCCGAAGGGGTGAGCAGGCAGGGGCGATCATCGGGGGATCGCTGCCTTGCCCATGATGCCCCAGGTTAACGGGCGAGGCTTAAGAGAGGCTTAAGGGCTTGATGAGAGAGGATCTTGGTTCTTTCCGGGGCAACCCAGGGTAAAAAACCTTGTCAGTGCCGCCCGGGGCAGGCAACCTGCGGGCCATCAACACCGAGCTCACCCACAGCGAGAACCCACGATGTCTGCCTCCCCCTCCTGCCCGCTTTGCGAGCATCCCCACAGCTACCCCTTGCCCGTGGCGGGCAAGCGTTACCATCGCTGCCAGGGCTGCGAACTGGTCTGGCTGGAGGCGGCGGATCATCTGGATGCCGGGGCGGAGAAGGCGGTCTATGACGGTCACGACAACCGGGTGGACGATCCCGGCTATCGCGGGTTTCTGATGCGGGCCTTCGGGGAGGTGCTGTCCCGGGTATCGCCCCCTGCCAGCGGTCTGGACTTTGGCTGTGGCCCAGGGCCGGCCCTCATCGCCATGGGGCGGGAAGCGGGTTACCAGATGGCGGGTTACGACAAGTTCTATGCCGACGAACCCGAGTTGCTCAACCGCCAGTATGATTTCATCACCAGCACCGAGGTGATCGAGCACCTGGCCGACCCCAGGACCGTGCTGGACGGGCTCTGGCACTGCCTGAAACCCGGCGGCGTGCTGGTACTGCAGACCCAGCGGGTGCTGGGGGACGATCGCTTCAAAACCTGGCGCTATCGCCACGATCCCACCCACATCACCTTCTTCGCCGAGGCGTCTTTTCACACCCTGGGAAGCCGTTGGCAGGCCGGGGTCGCGTTCCCCCATCAGGATGTGGTGATCTTCACCAAACCCTGAGGCCGCCGTTTCCATTTGCCGCCGAGTTGGGCATGCTGATGACCTGCTACCAAGGAGCCGGTATTGCCATGTCCATCCCCCATCTCTCGCTGCAAGACGCCCGTCACCTGCAACTCGCCGCTCAAGGCTTGCTGACGCCCCCCAGACGCAAGGCAACCTCGGCCGATGTGCTGGCCTGCATCCGCCGCATGGCGCTGCTGCAGATAGACACCATACAGGTGGTGGCGCGCAGCCCCTATCTGGTGCTGTTCAGCCGCCTCGGCCAGTACGAACCCGGCTGGCTGGACAGCCTGCTGGCGCGAGGGGAGATCTTCGAATACTGGGCCCATGAGGCCTGCTTCGTGCCCCGTGAGGACTACCGGCTGCTGCGCCACCGCATGCTGGATCCCGCCGCCATGGGCTGGAAGTTCTCCGCCCAGTGGCTCGAGACCCACCAAGACGAGATAGGGCAGATCCTCGAGCGGGTGCGCGCGAGCGGGCCGGTGCGGGCCAGCGACTTCGAGCGCAAGGCGGGCAAGGGCAATGGCTGGTGGGACTGGAAACCCGAGAAGCGCCACCTGGAGGTGCTGTTCACCGCCGGCCAGCTGATGGTAAAGGAGCGCCACAACTTCCAGCGCATCTACGATCTCGCCGAGCGGGTGCGCCCGGACTGGGACGACGGCCGGGACTTGCCGAGCAAGGAGCGCGTGCAGCGAGACATGGTGCGCGCCAGTTGCCGGGCGCTGGGGCTGGTCAAGACCGGCTGGGTGGCGGATTACTATCGACTGCGCAGGGGCAAGTACGATGAGCTGCTCCATCGACTGGCGGACGAGGGGGAGCTGTTGCCGGTGCGGGTGGAAGGCTGGCAGCACGGCGCCTTCGTGCACGCCGCATTGGCAGACGAGCTGGCGCGGGCGCAGGCAGGGACCCTCAAGGCGACCCACAGCGCCGTGCTGTCGCCCTTCGATCCCCTGGTGTGGGATCGCAAGCGGGCCAGCGAGCTGTTCGGGTTCGACTATCGCATCGAGTGCTACACCCCGGCCCCCAAGCGCCAGTACGGCTACTTCGTATTGCCCCTGCTGCGTCGCGGCAAGCTGGTGGGCAGGATGGACGCCAAGGCCCATCGCAAGGAAGGGGTGTTCGAGGTCAAGAGCCTCTATCTGGAGGGCGGGGTCAAGGTGAGCCAGAGTCTGGCCCAGGATCTCCTCAACGCCATCCAGAAGCTGGCGGACTGGCACCAGACCCCGAGCTTGCGCCTTGGCGCCATCCCGGCGTCCCTGCTGGCCCTGTGGCAGGCGTAGTCCTCACCTCAGCTCGCCTCAATGACAGAAGCCAGCCGTTATCCGCGGCTGGCTTTTTTGTTGGGTGGGGAGCGTCAGAGGATCAGGTTCATCACCAGCATGGCGCCGAAGGCGTTGAGCACGGAGATGGCGATCATGATGGGGATGTAGCGCCCCTCGGTACCGATGCAGCCGAGGATGCGGCCCACGTACTGCACCTGGGAGCCCATCAGGTAGATGGCGGGGGCCAGGATGGCGATGTGGGTGCCGGTCAGTATGCCCTGGTCGAACAGTGTGATGACCACGCCGACGGCACCGCCCATGGACATCCAGGCGCCGATCAGCACGGCGGCCGCCTCGCCGGGCAGGCCGAAGACGGCCATGATGGGGGCGAAAATCGTGCCCATGGCGCCGAGGGCACCGGTGATCTGCAGCGCCTTGATGATGACGAAGGCCATCAGCACGTTGGGCACGGTGGAGGTGGTGGCGATGACCCAGCCCTTCTTGGCCCCTTCCACGAAGATGTCGGTGACGATGGGTTTCTTGACGTTGGCCTGGCTCATTTGGCTTGCTCCTGGGCAGAAGTGGGGGCGTTCTCGCTGGACTTGCCTTCGGTCAGGTTGAGGTAGAGGCGGAACAGATTGGCGCCGACGAACTTGAAGGCGAACATCACGATCACCGCGAGGCCGATGGAGGAGGCCACCGCCGGGGTGCCGTCCGCCAGGGTCAGGGTGAAGAGCACGGCGCCGGAGGAGAAGAAGTTCACTATGGTGGCGCCGGCGGAGAACTGGAACATGGTGAAGACGTCGGTCTCGCGCTGGGTGATGAGCTTCTCATCCTTGAGCTGACGGGTCATGGCGGCACCGGCATCTGTGCTCTGCAGGGAGGCGATGAGGGCGAGGCCGGTGTTGCCGGGTACTCCCATCAAGGGGCGCAGCAAGGGGGTCAGCAGCTTGCGGGCGGCCTCCAGGGCGCCGTAGTGCTCCAGTACGTTGATCATGCCGAGGGCGAACATCACGGTGGGGATCAGGGTCAGGGCGAACAGGAAGCCGTCCCGGGCGCCGTTGCCCCCCTTGCCCCGCATATCGGTCATGGCGGTCTTGATGCCGTCGCCACTGTCGCTGACGCTGTGCACCATGGTGCCGAACGATCCGTTGAGGGTGGTGAAATCGAACACCCCGTACCACTGATTGGACTGCAATAGCCCCGAGAAGAAGACGATGGCGAAGGCCAGTGCCAGGTAACTGCCCAGGGTCACCGAGCGTTTCTTGTCAGTCATGATTTGGCTCCATATGGAAAGATATTGACTCGGGATTGATTATGTTGGAGCTATTGACTGTAATATTGATAATTATCAATTCATGTCACTGGAAATGATGTATTTATCAGTGTTTTGTGGTGTGGATCTTTTGTTATTTGGAATATTGATTTGCAGGAAGTTGTCAGGGAGGGGCGAGTCCGGATGGCGGGAGCGTTGGGCATAAAAAAACCGGGCTCTGGGCCCGGTTTTTCAAGTGGTCAGCATCGGTTTACTGGAATACCAGCACCATCAGCAGACCGACGGTGATGGCGGACACCAGGAAAGCGAAGCCATAGAACACATAGTGGTGCAGCTTGGTGGTGTGGATCCCCAGATCGTGCAGACCGTGGTAGATCCGGTGCATGCCGTGCCAGATGGGCAGGGCGATGACCACCAGCAGGATGCAGGCACCCCACCAGGAGCTGGCGAAGGCGAGCACGCGCTCGTAGCTCATGGTCTCCACGTCCATGATGCCCATGGGCACCAGCAGACCTGTGATGAGGACCAGCACCGGCAGCAGCATGGCAACGACCATGCCACCGGCACCAAACAGACCCCAGTAGATGGGTTCGTCAGAACGTCTCATGATTTTCTCCTCAGGCCACGATGATCAGAACAAGCAGGGATACCACCGCCAGTGCCAGGTACTGGGCGATGACGATCGGCTTCTCCGGCACCAGGTCTTCACCACGGAAGATGCGCATGGCCTTGGGGGCCAGGGCGAACCAGGTCTTGGCGTGGAACAGGCAGGCTGCCAGCGTGATGACGTGGAACAGGATGGCGATCGGGCTTTGCAGGGATTCCAGCCAGCCGTTGAACGCTTCCTGACCCTGAACCAGTCGCATCAGACCCCACATCAGCACCACGGCGTAGATGGAGACGAAGATACTGGTGCCTTCGCGGATCATGTAACCGGTGTAGAAGGCGTTCTTCAGCCACCAGTCTTTCTTCATTTCGCGCACGTAGGGCTTACGTTTGCTCTGGGTGTTGTTCATGGTCTCACTCCTCAATCCGGCTTGAACATGGCGATCATGTAGTCCTTGGCGCTCTCGACCTTGCCAAGCTGGATGGCGGCGGCCGGATCCACACCCTTCGGACAGACATCAGAGCAGTAACCCACGAAGGTACAGCCCCAGACGCCCTCGTCCTGGCTCAGGATCTTCATCCGCTCCTTGGACGCGCTGTCGCGGTTGTCGGCGTTGTAGCGATAGGCCAGTGCCAGTGCCGCCGGACCGGTGAACTTCTTGTTGATGCCGTACTGCGGGCAGGCCGCGTAGCACAGACCGCAGTTGATGCACATGGAGAACTGGTGATACTTCGCCATGTCTGCCGGGGTCTGGGTGTACTCGCCGTCGCACAGGCTGCGCGGTTCGCTCGGGATGATGTAGGGCTTGATGCTCTCCAGCTTCTCGATGAAGTCGGACATGTCCACCACCAGATCGCGCTCGATGGGGAAGTTGTTGAGCGGCTCTATGGTCATCTTGCCCGGCAGGTAGTCCCGCAGGAAGGTCTTGCAGCCGAGTTTGGGAATGCCGTTGACCATCATGCCGCAGGAGCCGCAGATCGCCATCCGGCAGGACCAGCGGAAGCTCAAGGTGGAGTCCAGCTGATCCTTGATGTACTGCAGGGCGTCCAGCAGGGACATCTCTTTCAGGTAGGGCACCTGGAAGGTCTGCATCCAGGGCTCGTTGTCCTGCTCCGGTCGGTAGCGCAGGATCTCAATTTCGATCATCTCAGCCATTCTTCTTAGCCTCGTCTTGTTTCTCACCCTCGGAACCGTACACACGTTTTGCCGGTTGGGATTTAGTGATCTTCACATCGGAGTAATCGATGGTCGGGGCCCCTTCATCGTTGTAGAAGGAGAGAGTGTGCTTGAGGAAGTTCACGTCATCGCGCTCCTCATAACCGTCCAGGCGCTGGTGGGAACCACGGGACTCTTTACGGTTGATGGCGGAGTGAGCCATGGCTTCGGCCACGTCCAGCATGTAGCCCAGTTCGATGGCGTACAGCAGGTCGGTGTTGAAGACAGAGGACTTGTCGTTGATCTTGATCTTCTTGTAGCGGGCCTTGAGCTCGTTGATCTTGTCGATGGTGCCTTGCATCAGCTCTTCGGTACGGTAGATACCGACCCCGGCTTCCATGGACATGCCAAGCTCGTTGCGGATATCGGCCGGGTTCTCGGTGCCGTCGATGTCCAGCAGGGCGAGATGCTGCTTGATGAGCGCTTCTGCCTTGGCGGCCAGGGCCTGGGTGTTGCCGTGATCCTGGGTCTTGGCGAATGCAGCGGCGTGCTCACCGGCCACCTTGCCGAACACCACGATCTCGGACAGGGAGTTGGAACCCAGACGGTTCGCGCCGTGCAGACCGACGGAGGCACACTCGCCGAGGGCATACAGGCCCGGCATACGGGTCGCGCACTGGCCATTGGTCTCGATGCCGCCCATGGTGTAGTGCGCGGTCGGGCGCACCGGGATCGGCTCTTTCACCGGATCCACGCCCACGTAGGCCTTGGCCAGCTCGCAGATGAAGGGCAGACGCTCTTTGAGGTATTTCTCGCCGAGGTGACGCAGGTCCAGGTGAACCACATCCCCCATGGGGCCCTGGATCACGCGGCCTTTTTGCTGCTCCTGCCAGAATGCCTGGGAGAGGCGATCGCGGGGACCCAGTTCCATGTGCTTGTTCTTCGGCTGGCCGACCGGGGTTTCCGGGCCCAGACCGTAGTCTTGCAGGTAGCGGTAGCCATCCTTGTTCACCAGGATGCCACCCTCACCACGACAACCTTCGGTCATCAGGATACCGGTACCGGGCAGGCCGGTCGGGTGATACTGCACGAATTCCATGTCGCGCAGGGGCACGCCGTGGCGGTAGGCCAGCGCCATGCCGTCACCGGTGACGATGCCGCCGTTGGTGTTGTAGCGATAGACACGGCCGGCGCCGCCGGTGGCCAGAATGACGGATTTGGCCTGGATGAAGCGGGTGATGCCGTTCTGGATGTCGAAGGTCAGGACACCTTGCACGCGGCCATCTTCCACGATCAAGTCCATGCAGAAGTGCTCGTCGAAGCGCTTGATGCTCGGATACTTGATGGAGGTCTGGAACAGGGTGTGCAGGATGTGGAAACCGGATTTGTCGGCGGCAAACCAGGTGCGGGGGATCTTCATCCCGCCGAAGCGGCGCACGTTCGCCTTGCCGTCCGGCTTGCGGCTCCAGGGGCAGCCCCAGTGTTCCAGCTGGATCATCTCGTTGGTCGCGTTGTGGACGAAGTAATCGACCACGTCCTGCTCACACAACCAGTCGCCACCGGATACGGTGTCGTTGAAGTGGTTCTCGAGGGAGTCATCGTCACGGACGACACCGGCGGCGCCGCCTTCTGCGGCCACTGTGTGGCTGCGCATCGGGTAAACCTTGGAAATCAGGGCGATATCCAGTTCCGGGTGAGCTTCCGCGATGGCGATAGCGGCACGCAGGCCACCACCACCGGCACCGATGATGGCGACATCGGTCTTGATAATATCCACATCTGCCTCCTTAGGGATAGATTTGCTAGGCACGATTTTGCTCTATGAAAAAAATTCAGGCTTGATGCAAGTCAAACTGCTTTGTTTTAGTGCGTGGCAATGGTGGTTTTCGTTGAAACCACCCCATTCCTTGGAGAAAAATGCCGTCGTTATCGCCATCCATCGCTGTTCCGGATCGGCCGCAGCCATTGCCTTCATTGCTTTAACCCCAAGATTGTACGTATTATTCTTTCAGTAAAATGAGAAACACCTCTCTTTTTAGGTATTTCCCATAAAGTTTTTAAGTTTTTTATCAAGAAAATTTAATAATAATTATTCACATCTTGTTTGTGGCCAAAAGGCTTCGAAAAAGTAATGCGAATATAGCCGTGATGGGATTCTTATGCGTCATCTCATTGGCCGAAGGGGGAGGCAGATCACAGCATAGCGGTGGTGAAGGGCAATTATAACCATTGAAATGAAAAGGGTTTTACTAAAAAAGAGGGCCCATCTGGCCCCCTCTGTCATCTTGTCGGAATGAGATCAAATCCGGAACATGCCCACCTGATTGTTCAGCTCGCCTGAGATATTTTTGAGCTGGGCCGACAGGTTGCGGGAGCTGTCCGCATCCACCGCCAGCTCGTCAGAGACATCCTTGACTGCCTGGATGTTGCGGCTGACCTCGTCGGTGACCGCCCGCTGTTCCTCGGCGGCGCTGGAGATCTGGGTTGCCATGTCGGAGATCTGGTTGATGGAGGTGGTGATCTGCTCCAGCGCCTGGGTGGCATCGTTCGCATCTTCCACGCTGTTCTGAGCCAGCAACTGGCCTTCGTGCATGGTGCTGACCGCCCCCTGAGTGTTGCGCTGCAGGGTCTCTATCATGCTGCGGATCTCGACGGTGGAGCTGTGGGTGCGCTGGGACAGCACCCGCACCTCGTCGGCCACCACGGCGAAGCCACGGCCCTGTTCGCCGGCCCGGGCCGCCTCGATGGCGGCGTTCAGCGCCAACAGGTTGGTCTGCTCGGCGATGCCCTGAATGGTGGAGAGGATGGTGTTGATCTCCTGCGCATTTTTCTCCAGCTCCTGGATGATGCCGGAGGCCTGCTTGACCTGGGTCGCCAGATCCGTGATGGAGCGCTGGTTGCGGGCGATCACCTGCTTGCCGTGTTCACAGCTGCTGGAGCTGCTGCGGGCGGCCTCGGCGGTCTGCTCGGCGTTGCTGGCCACCTCCACCGCGGTGGCGGACATCTCGTGTACCGCGGTCGCAATCTGGGAGATCTCGTTCTGCTGGCGCGCCAGTCCCTGATTGGACTTCTCCGCCATGTCGTGGGAGGACCTGGCCTGCTGGTTCAACTGACCGGAGGAGTTGGAAATGTCCTGCACCATCACGTGGATGCGTTCGATGAAGGTGTTGACGTGGCTGGCGACGGCGCCCACCTCGTCCTGGCGCTCGATCTTGATGCGGCGGGTCAGATCGCCGCTGCCACGGGAGAGATCCGCGATGGCCTCGCCCAGGGTCTTCAGCGGCGCCAGGGAGCCGTTGATGGCGACGTAGGAGAAGCCCGCCACGATGAGGATGGTGAACAGCCCCTGCAGCAAGGCCGAGGTCACCATGCGGGAGACGGACTGATAGGCGACCGCCTCATCCACGACGATACCGAAATACCAGTTGGTGTTGGGGATCTCGGTCAAGTCGAACACGCTCGCCTTGCCGCTGATCTCCATCTCGGAGATGGTGTTGTCGTGGGCCAGTTCGTTGACCTTGGCGGGGGTCAGGTCCGGGGAGAGGGCGGTGGCCTGTTTCAGGGTCAGCGAGGTGTCCGGGTGGGCGATGATGGTGCCGTTGCTGTCCAGCAGGATGGCGTAGGTGCCCTCCGAATTTGTGGCCAGCACGTCTTTCACCAGACCGTCGATGGAGACGTCACCGGCGATCACCCCTTGGGTGTTGCCGCGAGTGAAGGGCTCGGCGATGGTGATGATGAGGTTGCCCGAGGCAGCGTCGGCATAGGGGGCCGTGATGGCGAGCTTGCCGGCCGCGGTGGCGTCCTTGTACCAGGGGCGCTGGCGCGGATCATAGCCGGCGGGCAGGTCGGTGGGCTTGCTCTGGATCATGCGGCCATCCTGGGTGCCCGCATAGACCAGATCGAAGTTGCCCGCGTGCATGGACTGGGCCAGGTGGCTGATGGGCTCGTCCTCCTTGGCAAACGCCTCCTTGGTGGAAGTCACCATGCTGATGCGGGCGTCGAGCCAGCGGGAGATCCCCTTGACGTTGGCGGCGGAGCTGTCGTCGATAAAGCTCCAGATCAGGCGCTGGGTCTCGCTGCGCAGTTGCGTGGTGTTGTACCAGACCTGCAGGCCGGTAATGAGCAAAATGATGATCCCGATGGCCAGGACCAGCTTGTTCTTGATCGATAGATTCATGGTTACATCCTTGTGAGCGTCAGTCTGAGATCTGCGGTGCTTTATATTGTTATTGGCCAAATTTGTATCGGCCCGCCGTGCATTTTATGTATCCCGATGCGCACTTATTTTCAGTTTTTTTCACCTCCCCATGGCCCGCCAGGGCGCGTAAATACTCACTTGAATCGATCTGGTCGGTTGGTAAAGATGCCATCGACACCCATGGCTGCGAGTGTGTCTCTGTCACTCATCTCATCGACCGTATAGACCAGGACCTTTAACCCTCGTTGGTGGGCGTCCGCCACCAGCTCCGCATCCACGAAGTCCACGTCGCAGTTGAGGGACCAGGCCCCGAGTCGCTCGGCGAACTCGGCCAGCTGGAGCGGCAGGTTGGCGATCAGAGCGCCGATCCTGAGCTCGGGCCGCAATGCCTTGAAGCGGGCAAGTTCCGGATGGTGGAAGGAGGAGATGACCCAGTGGGCCGGGGTGAAGCCGAGCTCAGCCTCGGCGCGGTGGGTCAGGGCGGCCACTGCCTCTGCGGTGTGGGCTCCCTTGAGCTCGATATGCAGATCGCAGCGCCCCGCAATCAGGGTCATCACCTGCCACAGGGTCGGGATCGATTCCCCCTGACCCGCATCCAGGTTCATCAGATAGGCGGTCGACTGTTCGGTGAGCACCCCGTGACCATCGGTGCAGCGCTCCAACCGCCGGTCATGGAACACCCAGAGCTCGCCATCTGCCCACTGTACGTCCAGTTCGATGGCCCCGGCGCCAAGCTCGATGGCGACTGCCATGGCCTTGAGGGTATTCTCCGGCGCCAGCCCGCTGGCACCTCTATGGGCAATGATCTGCATGGATGTCACTCCTCTCTCTGGGCCGGGCCCACTGTTATTCCCGGCTCATCCTGATATCGATCTGCTGGTGAGGCAGATGCATGCCGAGCCGGGTCAGCTTGTCCAGGATCAGCGAGTGGACCTCGTGAGTGATCGGCATGCGGTGATCCATGTTGTTGACGTAGAGCCGGATCTCGTAGATGAGGGCCGAGTCGGTGAACTCGATGAGGAACACCTCCGGGGTCGGGGTATCCAGCACCAGGGTGGACTCCTGCACGCACTGCTCCAGCAACTGTTGCACCCGCTTGGGATCCTGGGTCAGGCCGATGCGGATGCGCAGCTTGACCCGGGTGATGGCGTCAGACAGGGACCAGTTGATGAACTGCTCGGTGATGAAGGCCTTGTTGGGAACGATGATCTCCTTTCGATCCCAATCCACGATAGTGGTGGCGCGGGTCTTGATCTTGGTGACCGTGCCGGTCAGGTCACGGATGGTGACGGTGTCGCCGAGGCGGATCGGTTTCTCGAACAGGATGATGAGGCCGGAGACGAAGTTCGCGAAGATCTCCTGCAGACCGAAGCCCAGGCCCACCGAGAGGGCCGCCACCAGCCACTGGGTCTTGGACCAGTCGATGCCCAGCATGGAGAAGCCGGTGAGGGCACCAATCAGGATCACCAGATACTTGCTGACCGTGGTGAGGGCGAAGCCGGTACCCGGGGAAAGGCTCAAGTGCTGGAGCAGGGTGAGCTCCATCAGCCCCGGCAGATTGCGGGCGGTGACCACGGTCAGGATGAAGACGAAGGCGGTCAGCATCAGATCCTGCAAGGTGATGGCGGAGAGTTGTTCGATACCCGCCACCTTGCTGCTCACCTGCCACACCTCGATGCTGCTGAGGAAACTGAACGCCGAATTGAGATCCGCCCACTGCACCACCAGCAGCATGGTGAAGCCCAGCATCAGCAGGGTACGGACCAGGCCGAGGGACTGGGCGCTGATGGTGTCCAGATCCAGTTCGGGTTCGTCGATCACGTCAGGGATCTCCGAGCTCAAGTCATCCTCATCCCGCCCCCGTTGGGCCAGGATCTCCGCCCGCTTCTGCTTGGCGCGGTCGAAGGCGAGCCGACGACGCTGGATCAGCATCCAGCGATGGGCCAGATAGTAGAAGAGCAGGCAGCCGAGCCCGGTGAGCAGGCTCAGCTCCAGTTGGCGCAGCAGGGTGCGGGAGGTGTAGAAGTAGCCGAACAGGGAGCCCAGCACCGCCAGCAGCGGGGCCAGCATCAGGCTGTTCCAGACGAAGTGGTGCAGCAGGTGCGGTTTGCTCATGTCGGCCTGGCCCCAGGTGAGCGGCAACCGCTCCCGGTTGAGGCGGGCGAAGAACAGCAACAGCCAGAGCGCCCCGATGATGAAGGAGAGGCGACCGAGGGAGTCGTAGAAGGCGTGCTCCTGATAGCTGCTGGCCATGCCCTGCACGAAGAAGCAGGGGATCAGTACCAGCAGCAGGGTGCGGAACTGGCCCCAGACCCGCTGTACCCGCTCTTTCTGCCAGCGGAAATGGAGGATCAGTATCCCCTTGTCCAGGGTGAGGTGGCGGGCCACCAGCAGCGCCAGCAGCAGGAACCAGATCTCGCCGAGGCCCCGGGCCACCGCGACGGCAAACGGATACTGCCAGGCGCCATCCAGCAGACCGTGGAGCATCAGCACCATGGCAGGCAGGGGCAGGGCCGCCAGCAGGGAGCGGATCAGCAGCCGGTTGGTGAGGCTGAACTTGTCCTGGGTCACCTTGCCGATGCGCGGGGCTATGTACTGGCAATACTCCGTCAGGTGGCGTGCGAGCTTCACCCAGCACCAGAGCAGGCCGAGCAGGCCGAGACCCGCCAGGGTCAGGCTCATGGGGCTGTTGTCGGCGATGGCTTTGGGCAGTTGCAGCCAGTTGACCGGATCCAGCGCCAGTCCCAGGGCGGCGGGCACGCCGAGCAGTACGGCGGGGCTCAGGGGACGTACGTCCGGCATCCAGAACAGGTGGCTGGCACTGAGCTCGCGCACCTCGTCGATCTTGCTGTTCTGGCGGCTGTAGATGAGCTTGAGGCGCGTCTGCTCCTGAATGAGGGTATCGGAGGCATCGTTGAGACGGGTCAGCAACTGCCGCCTGGCCTTGAGCAGATTGTCCAGCACCGATCGCTGGGCCCGGTCCAGGCTCACGCCGTCCAGCAACTGGTTGCGCACCAGGGCGGGATCCTTGAGGGCATCCTGCTCCGTCTCATATTGGTACTTGGCCATGCGGGCCTTGACGATGGCGGACTCCAGCTTGTCCAGCGGGAAGTAGGCGGGCAGATCGGCGAGCTTGCTGCGCAGGTTCTCCCCATAGGCGTTGCTGATCTGCAGCCATTCCAGCTGTTCGCGCACCGAATTGACCAGGTCGTTCAGGCCGGAGAGGGACTTGTCGACCCCGCGCTGCTCATCCTGCACCCGCTCAATCTGATCCTCCAGAGCACCAAGCTGGATGGAGAGCGCCTGGTTCTGTTGTTGCTGCTCCTGCAACAGGGGCAGATCCGAGGTGAGCTGCCTGCGCAGGCGCTCGCTCTCGGCCAGCGCCAGTTCCGTCTTCTCCCGCCGCAGCAGGTTCTGCTGGGCGAGCAGGCTGGCCTGCCACTCGTCCTCGTCGGTGATGGCGAGGTTGAGCTCTTGCAACTTCAGCTTGCCGAGATCGTTGCGCTGCTGGGCGGAGAGTTGCTCCAGTTCCAGCATCTGGATCCGGTCGGAGAGGCTCTGCTCCTTGAGCCGGGTCGCCAGTTGCTGGGCCTCCTGCAATCGATCCGAGCCATTGCTAAAGCTCAGCCGGTCGAGCTGGGCGCGGGTCTGCTGCAGCTGTTTGCGCAGTTCGTCGACCCGCTGGTGATACTCCTGGCCCGTGCTTTCCAGCTGGTTGAGGGCATCGGTCACCCCCTGGCGTTCCTTGCGCAGGTTGAGCTGCCGGTTGCTGCTGAGACTGATGGCCTGGCGCAGGGCATCTTCCTTGAGGGAGGAGAGGGACGGGCGAGACTGGGGCTGGTAGTTGTGCAGACTCTCCTTGAGGCGAGCGGACTCCTTGGGGTAGTCGATGAGGATCTGCTGATAAACCTTGCCCTGTTCCCGGTAACGCTCGGCATCACGGGCGTATTGCAGCGCCTGCTGGTAGCTCTCCCTCAGTTGCTGGTTTTCCGGGCTATCGGTCTTGGGAACGTTTTGCAACAGCTCCTCTACCTGGGTGATGGCATCGTCGGCCTTGGCGAAAAAGGGGAGCAGGCTGAGACAAAGCATCAGACAGAGCAGGCGTTGCAACATGGCGCACGTTTCCGTTCATGAGAGTTGGCCCTAGCCTAAAGCAGGGGAGGGGGTGGGTAAAGTTTTCCATATTAATGATTCCCAACATAAATAACGGGTGAAAAGGGTTTTGTTTGGCTATTATCCTGCGCGTTTCCCCCTGTTGCTGAGCATCTGAATGTCCACCCTTGATCTGGGCACGGCGCCCCTGTCCCGTCTTTTCCTTCGCTACGTCACGCCGACGGTGGCGGCCATGCTGGTCACCGGCATCTATGTCACCATAGATGGCATCTTCATCGGTCATATCCTGGGGCAGGATGGCCTGGCAGGCATGATGCTGGCCTACCCCATCTGCGCCGTGCTCTATGCGGTGGGAGCGCTGATTGGCATGGGCTCTTCCTCCCTGGCCTCCTTCTATCTGGGCAAGGGGGAGCAAGCCAGGGCTCGCCATATCGTCGGCAATGCGCTGGTGATGGTGCTCATCGCCTCGGTCCTGCTCACCTTTGTCGGCATTCGCTATGGCGGCGCCATGCTGGCCTGGATGGGGGCTGAGGGGGTCATCTTCGAGGCCGGCCTCGCTTATCTGAAGTGGTACGCCTGGCTCGGGGTCTTCGCCGTGCTCTCCATGGCGTTCAGTGCCTTGCTGCGCAACGACGGTCGCCCCGGCCTCACCACCTGGATCCTGGTGGGGGGCGGCGTGCTCAACGTGCTGCTCGACTACCTGCTGATGGCGGTGATCCCCTGGGGGCTGGCGGGGGCGGCCATCGCCACCATGCTCTCTCAGGCGGTCACCGGCGGTCTCTGTCTGTGGCACTTCTTCACCCCTCGCAGCCAACTGTGCATCCGCTGGGACACGCTGATACCGGATTGGCGGCTGATGGGGGAAACCCTGCGACTCGGGGTGTCGAGCTTCCTGATGTATCTCTATCTCTCCGTGGTGCTGGCACTGCACAACAAGGCGTTGCTGGCGGTGGGCAGCTCGCTGCACGTGGCGGCTTACGGGGTACTCAGCTACAGCGAGGCCTTCTTCTATCTCATCTTCGAGGGGATCGCCATGGGCATCCAGCCTATCGCCAGCTTCAACGCGGGGGCCGGCCACTGGCAGCGGGTGCTGCGGGTACGCAATCTGGCACTGGGAGTGACTGTGGTGGTGGCACTCTGTGGCATGATCCCGCTGTATATCTGGCCTGAGGCAGTGGTTTATCTGTTTGCGGGGGACAATGCGGCCCTGCTGCCGGTGGCCACCCTCGGCATCTGGCTCTACTTCTGGGGATTGCCCATGGAGGGCTTGTTGCTGGTGGGGGCCGTCTACTTCCAGGCCATCAACCGGGCCAGGATCGCCTCCCTGCTTACCGGCGGCAAGCTGGTGTTGATCGGCGGCTTCTTGTGGGGCTTTTCCTCGCTGTGGGGAGTGGCCGGGGTCTGGCTGGCGTTGCCGACCTGCAGCACAGTGCTGGCCCTGCTGATGTGGCGGGCCATGAACAAGGAAGCGGCGCTGCATGCGGGCCTGCCCAGAGAGGAGTGATTGGAGCGAGCGAGTCTATCGCCAAAAGAGAAGAGGGCGCCGGGGGGGGGGGCGGGTGGTTTTTTTTGGGCGCAGGGGGTGGGTACGCCGCAGGAGATTGGG